>JAIFKS010000063.1 GCA_020049465.1 bacterium
GCCGAACATCCACAGGCCCAGCATGTTGAACAGGATGTGGCCGATCCCGCCGTGCAGGAACATGTAGGTGACGAAGCGCCAGACTTCGAGCCCGATGATGGCCTGGCCGGGGCTGAAGCCGAAGAGGCGGGTCAGGGGGCCCACTTCGCGCCCCATGTAGTCGCGCAACAGCGTCTGCGCGATGAAGACGGCTCCGTTGGCGATCAGCAAGGCCTTGACGCCAGGGGTCATGCCCATGCCCCCGAAGGGGCTGGAGTCCAGCGTCCGGTACGAGCGCATAACGAGTGTCCTTCCCGACGGTTGGCGGGGCCGGCGCCGTCCGGCCCGCGGGCGCAAACATACAACAGGACGGGCGGTTCGGCACCGCAATTCCGAACACACAGGATCGGCATGGCGCGGCGATCCTGTAGCCCGGCGGGCACGGTCCCAGCAGCGCGCTTTGCGGGAACCGCAGCGGGCCGTACCATTGTCGTGCGGATCCAACCTGGCGGCTTTCACCGGAGCCGGACCTGCCCCCCTGGGCGGGCGCGGCGCGGAGGCGTGGCGTGATCGTCGATTCCCTAGGTTCGCTGCAGGCTGTCGGAGGCGATGGCGCCGGCGTTGCCCTGACGCGCGTGACCGCCCGCGCGGACGACCCCGCCGGGGATTTCGCGGCACGGTTGTGGGCGGCCTGCGCCATGCCGGGTCCGGCCTGGCGTGTGGAAGCGGACGTGCCCCCCGGCCTGCCGGGCGACCACGGTTGGGAGATCCTGGTCTGCGGGCAGGTCGGGGTCTCGCCGTACACGGCGCTGCGCGAGGTGACGGCCGCCGGTGGCGGCCTGCCGGGGCCGGTGGCCTGCCTGACGCTCGGGGGTACGGCCCTTCAGGGGCAGCACGGGCGTGCCTGGAGGGCCGAACCGGGAAACCTGCACCTGAGCGCGGCGATGCCGTGCGACCTGGACGCGGCATTGTGCGGCCCCTCATTGCCGATGCTGGCGGCGGTCGCCCTCTGCGAAGCGGTCGAGCGGTTGGCCGGACGCGAGCCCGCCCGTGAGGCCGGCCTGGGCGTGAAGTGGATCAACGATGTCGTGCTGGCGGACGGAAAGCTGGGCGGCGTGTTGACGGCCATGCGGACCCGCGGCGGGCGCATCACCGAGATCTTCGCGGGCCTCGCCCTGAACGTGGCGTGCGCGCCGCGGCTGGAGCCCGACCCGTTCGCTCTGCCGGCGGTCTCGCTGGCGGCGGTCATGGCGCCGCCGGCGCTCCCGGAGGCTGCTTCGGCGGTCCTGGCGCGCCTGCGCGATCGACTGGAGACACTGGACGCGCATGGGCCGGCCGACCTCGTCGAAGCCTACCTGGTGCGCTCGCTCGTGATCGGGCGCGAGGTCGGCGTCTGGGATGCCAAGGTCCGGGAACGCCGGCCGAACGGCCCGGATCCTGCGAACCTGCCGCCTCCGGCGCGGCGCGGATTCGTCACCTCCATCCTTCCGGACCTGTCCCTTCTCCTTGCCGGACAGGACGAACCGGTACGCGACGGCTGCCTGCGCCTGCTGGGCGGCCGCGGGGCGGCTCCGGGCCGCCACTAAGTGCCGGCCAGCGTTGATCCTCGTCGTTAAAGCCGGGCGGATTCATGCCGATCATGGTCCCGCGGGATGGCCACGGACCGGACAGTTCGGAAAGGGCTGATTTCCCGCTGGACCCCATATGCTTCGAGACAGGTGACGCCGGATGTTCGTCGCGCCTTCCAGCCCTGACATACGCACGGCACGGATGCTGGTCAGCCGCGCCGCGCCCGGCAATTTCGCCTATGCCGCCTGCACGTTGCTGGTCGGCGCGCTCATCGCCATCTGGAAGGAACACCCGGTCGCGTGGCTGGCGCTGATCGTCGTCCAGGTCGCGCTGGGAGGCCTGCGCTTTCGCCGGTGCCGTCGCTTCGAGATGCTCTACCCGAGTGATCCCGGGAAGTGGATCCGCCATTTCCGCCTGGCGAGCCTCGGTCTGGCGATCTCGTGGGGATTGCTGACCATCCTGATCACGGGCACCTACGGCGTCGGTTCGGAGCTGGTCCTGGTCATGCTCGTGACCACCGGCCTGGGCGGGGGCGTCATCAGCGCCCTGAGCGCCGACCTGGGGATGGTGGCCTCGGTACTGGTGACCATCCTGGGACTTCCGGCACTGGCGGCCCTGAGCCTGCCGGCTCCCCAGAACCTGCAGCTGTCGGTGATGTTCGGCATCTACCTGGGCTACTGCCTCTCGCAGGCACGCATCCAGAACCGGCAGATGCGGGCCGAACTGGCGGCGGCCGACCTTCTCGAAACGCGTTCGCGCGAATTGAACGTGGCCAAGCACCAGGCCGAATCGGCCAGCGAGGCGAAGAGCCTCTTCCTGGCCAATATGTCGCATGAGATCCGGACGCCGATCAACGGACTGCTGGGCATGACCGAGCTGACGCTGGCGACCGAACTGACCGCGGAACAGCGCGAGTTCCTGGAACTGGCCCGCCACTCCGGGCGCAATCTATTGAGCTTGGTCAACGACATCCTCGATTTCTCGCGCATCGAAGCCGGGCGCCTGGAGCTGGATCTCCAGGACACAGACCTGCGAGCGCTGGTCGGCCGGACAGTCGATGCGCTGGTCGTGGGCAATGCCGGGGTGCACGTTCCGGTCACCTGGCACGTGGATGAGACCGTTCCCTCCCTGTGCCGACTCGACCCGCTGCGCCTGCGCCAGATCCTGACCAATCTGCTGGGCAACGCGATCAAGTTCACGAGGAACGGCAGCATCCAGGTGCGCCTGCGGAGCGTGCCGCGCGACGAGGGAGGTGTCTGGCTGGAGGGCGAAGTCATCGACACCGGCATCGGTATCGCCGCCGATAAACTCGACGCCGTCTTCGGGACCTTTGCGCAGGCGGACAACTCGTTCGCGCGCGAGTTCGGCGGCGCCGGCCTGGGTCTGGCGATCACCCGCCAACTGGTCGTGTTGATGGACGGGACCATCGCCGTCACGAGCACGCCGGGGCAGGGCAGTACGTTCAGCTTCCGTATCGCGGCGACCGTCAGCCCGCGTCGGACGGCGGCGGACGGCAACGGAAGCACCGCCGAAGCGGCCGCCGCGCCGGGGAGCGGCCTCGACGTTCTGGTGGTCGAGGATAACCTGGTCAACAGCCGCTTCGTCGAGAAGCTGCTCGAGCGCCGCGGGCATCGGGTGCAGGTGGCGGCCAATGGCCGGCTGGGTGTCGAAGCGAGCGGCGCCGCGGACTTCGACCTCATCCTGATGGATGTCCAGATGCCCGAGATGGACGGCCTGGCGGCGACCCGCGCCATCCGGCAGCGGGAAGGAAACAACGGTGTCCATGTCCCCATCGTGGCGCTGACGGCCCATGCGTCGAACGAGGATCGCGACCGCTGCCTGGCCGCCGGCATGGACGACTACCTGACCAAGCCTTTGCGCGTGCCCCTGCTGGATGTCATCCTCGAACAGCTCGCCGGCCCGCGCGTCACCGCCTGAGGCGCGGCGGCGCCGCGACGCCCGACCGGAACAGATTTCCGCGTGGTGCGTATCATCTGGAATGCTCCCTCGTCACGACATCATCAAGTGGACGCTGTGCGGCGTGCTGGCCTTGCTGCTTCTCGGCGGTATGCTGAGCCTGGCCGAACGCTGGTTGCTTGGGGGCGCGGACCTGCCGACGCCGGCGGTTCCCGACCGGACCACGGCAGATGGCTGGCTGACCTTTCTTCCGCGCGATGTCGAGGTGGAGCCCGTCGAGCCTGAACGCCGGACCCCGGCACCTCGGGCCACGGAAGCCTGGGTCGAAGCCCCCTGGTGGCGGCTGGCCTGGGAGGATCCCTTCACGCCCGCGACATCGTCGCCGGAGACGTTCCCGGACCAGGTGGATTCGGTTCGCCTGGCGCTGGCCAGGCTGGGGCTGGCTGCCGATTTCGCCGAGCGGGCGCGGCCCGACAGCGTTCTGGCGGCGCGCCTGATCTGGTTGTCCCGGCGGGAGGGCTATCTGCCGGCCGAGGTCCGGCCGCTCCTGCTTTCGATCGGCCGGGCGAAGGCCTACCGCGCCGTGGTCTCGCGCGCGGCCGAGATGTACGACGAATTCCTCGGGCAGGAGATCATCACCACCGACTGATACGGCAGCCTCGGGTTGCGAAATCGCCCCGCTCCTGTTTTAATCTGACCGGAGAAGTGCAATTTTGATCCCGGGTCGATCGCGGCCCCGCACCGAGAGGGCGACAGCCATGTTTCGCGTGACACGGGCCGAGGAGCAGGCAGTACGGCTGGTCATGCGCATGGCGCACATGGGCGGGCAGGTCACACTGGGCGATCTGGCCAGCGCCGAGAATCTGCCCGAGCCGACCGTGGCCAAACTTCTGGGCATGCTGCGCCGCGGCGGCGTGGTGGACGCGCTGCGCGGACGCTACGGCGGCTATGTGCTGGCCGGCACCCCGGAGACGATCTCGGCCGCGCAGATCATCTACTCGGTCAGCGGCGATCCGGTGGCCGGGTTTCCCTGCGGCGACAGTTCGGACTCGCCCGATTGCCCGCGCAACACCAACTGCGGGCTGCGTCCGGTGTGGCAGCACCTCGAAGGGCGGTTGACCGAGGTGCTGAAGCAGACTACGGTGGCCGATCTGCTGAAGAGGGAAGATGTGGCGCAGAAGGATCTGCACCGCCTGTGGCCGCTGACCGGGGAGTAAAGGCACGGATGTTCGCCATCGGCTGGCACGACAACGGCTCGGTCAGGCTGGAGGGGCGCCTCGATGCCGCCAGCGCGCCCCAGGCCCGCGAATTCCTGGCCGAAGTGCAGGGCCGCTGCCGCCTGGATTTCACCCGGCTCGATTACATCGCCAGCGCCGGCCTGGGCATCCTCATCGCCGTGCAGCGCCGGTTGCGCGACGGCGGCGGCGGCATCGTCCTGGCCGGACTCAGTCCGCACCTGCGCGAGGTCCTGAGCCTGGCCGGCTTCGAGGGCATCTTTGAATTCGAATAGCACACGTCGGCCGCGTGTTCCATGCCGCCGCTGAACGTCGCCGCGCGCGCGGCCGTCGCCTGCCTGCCGGTCCTCCTGTTCCTCACTTCGCTGGTCCTGCTCGACACGTTCCGTCTGGTGCGCCGTCGTCGTGTCGCGGTGGCGCTGTTGGCCGGCGGCGTGGCGGCGCTGGCCACGTATTTCGTGAACACCGCCCTGCTGGACCTGACCGGCCTGCCGCCCTGGCGATTCGCGGTGCTCGTGGCGCCGGTGGTCGAAGAGACGGTCAAGGGCGCGTACCTGGCCTGGCTCATCAGCACGCGCCGGGCGGCCTTCATGGTCGACACCGCGATCCTCGGCTTCGCGGTGGGCGCGGGCTTCGCCATCGTCGAGAACGCCTATTACCTCAGCCAGCTGCCGGACGCGCCGCTGCTGGTGTGGGCCATCCGCGGACTGGGCACCGCCCTCATGCACGGCGGCGTCACGGCGCTGCTGGGCTTGATGGTGCAGGGCTTCGGCGAACGCCGCGGCGTCGGTTCGGGTCGGCCCTGGCTCGGCGCGCTGCTGGTCGCGGCGCTGCTGCACGCGACGTTCAACCGCACCATGGTGCAGCCCATCGTGGCCACGGCATTGACGCTGGCCTTCCTGCCCGGGGCGATGGCCGTGGCCTGGCGGCTGGGTGAACGGCGCCTGCGGCGCTGGCTCGGACGCGGTTTCGATCTGGACAGCGAACTGCTGGGGCTGATCCGCGACGGGCAGGTGACGTCCACGCCGGTGGGCCGTTACCTGCAGTCGCTGCGCGACAGCTTCCGCGCCGACGTCGTCGCGGACATGCTGTGCCTGCTGCGGCTGCAGTGCGAACTGAGCCTGCGCGCCAAGGGCACGCTGCTGCTGCGCGAACAGGGCTTCGCGCCGGCGCGCGACCCGGAACTGGCCGCCAAGCTGGCCGAAGTGCGCTGGCTCGAGAAATCGGTCGGCCATGCCGGGCTGCTCGCGCTGCGGCCGCTGGCCCGTTGGCGAGGCGCCGACGCCTGGCAGCGCCACCTGCTGGAAGAACAGTCCTGATTCCGGCCGTCGCGGGGGGCTTGGGGCCGTCCGGACTCCGAGCGGATTGCACTGAATTTCTGGTATCGTTGGCGAGAGGCGTCGTGTAGTCTGCGGCAGTGCCCTTACCCATTCCCGGGGTGGCCCGCCGTTCGGGCGTGCCCGCTCCGGGGCCATCCCCAAGGGGGACAGAGATGAAGTTCGTGTCCACGGTTCTTTGTGTACTCTTGTCGTTCGGCTTGGTGGCCGCCCCGGCGCTCGCCGGCGGGATCATCAACAAAGCGAACCACAGCGCGGACTACATCCGCACCCTCAATCGCTATGCCGCGACCGACGCCGCCGACATCGCGGCCTTCAACCCGGCCGGCATCATGGAGATGGACAACGGCACCTACGCCAAGGTCGATCTCATGTACTTCGCCAAGGACTACTCCAACACGGTGCCCGGATTCGGGGAGCTCGACCAGGACACGCCGTCGATCATCCCGACCATGTTCCTGGTCCACAAGCAGGACCGCTGGGCCGGCTTCTTCGCCTTCACCATCCCCGCCGGCGGCGGTGTGCTGGACTACGAGGAGGGCAGCGCCAGGACCGTCGCGCTCGCCCAGGCAGTCATGGCCGGGGCCAACGCCCAGTTGCCCGGGACCGACTACGACTACGACCAGATCAGCGACATGAACCTCAAGATCAGCGCGAGCACCGTCTACGGGTTCTCGATGGGCGGGTCGTTCGCGGCCACCGACAAGGTGTCCTTTGCCGCGGGCCTTCGCTACGCGAAGGGCACGCGCGAGTTCGAGGGCGGCGTCACGATCAGCGCGTCGCAGGCGGCTCCCTCGCCGCCGTTCCCGGCGGGCGCCAATGATCCCCTCATGCCGGAACTCCAACTGGCCGAGGACGCCGACAGCTGGTGCGGTATCCTGGGCGTGAACGCCGCCTTGACGGACAAGCTGAACGCCGCGGTGACGTTCATCTCCAACGCCGACATGGAATACGAGATGGACGTCAAGAAGGACACGATGGGTATCGCGCCCGCGCTGGGTTACGCGGACGGATCGCTGCGACGCATCGACATCCCCGGTCTGGTCGGCGGCGGGCTTTCCTACCAGTTCACGCCCGCGTTCAAGGTCGACGCCAACTATGTCGTCTACCTCGAGTCGGACGCCGAGATCGACACCTTCGGGGAATACGGCGACAGCTCGGACATGGGCTTTGCGGCCGAATACCTGATCTCCCCGCGCTGGAAGGCCAGCGCCGGCTACATGATCACGAATGTGGAACTGGAAGCCAACGAGCAGATCAACGAGCCCGAAGAGCCCAAGCTGGACGCGAACTCGGTCGGCGCAGGGGTCGTTTTCAGCCCGAACCAGATGTGGGACGTCACGTTCGCCGGGATGATGGCCACCTACGACAGCCAGACCGACGGCCTGGGCATCACCTACGAAAAGTCCGTTTGGAACCTGACGGTGGGCGCCCAGTACCGGTTCTGATCCGGTAGCAGCGCCGAGAAACCTGGAAGTTGGGGCGACGACGCCGGGCATGTTTGATGCCGGGTCGTCGCCCTTCCCGATTCCGAGCTAGAGGAAACGAACCAACCCGCCCCAGCGCTGATCCAGCCGGAACCCGTGCTTCTCGAAGAACGAGCGCAGGAAGAAGTGCGTCTTGATGTTGACGTAGCCGAGCGCCTTCACGCGCGTGCACAGGTCGGCCAGGACCGCGCCTTCGATGCCCCGCTCGGCCAGGGCGGCGCTGACGACGATCCCGTCCAGGAACAGGGTCTGCGTGTCGGTCTGGCGATACACCGCGCCGCCGATGATCTGCTCCGTCTCGTCCGCGGCCACGAGGTAACGGTCGGCGCTGCTGATGCTCTTGGGATAGCCCGCCCGCACGAACAGCCGGTACAGGTGGCCGACGTCCGCCGGTCCCGAGGGCTCGCCCACCACATAGGGCCTGCCGTAGCGGTCCTGGATGGTCGACCGCAGGATCACGCGGTCCTGTCCCGGCTGGCCCACCGCGCGCACCTCGATGGTGTCGGTCCGCGAACGGTGCGGGAAGGCCATGCGGTTGAAGGCCGCCAGATCGTCGGGGTCGGCGAGGGCGGCCTGAAGGTCCGACAATTCGACCATCTGCGTGGCCCGCCGGTGCGGCTGGCGGAAGCGCCGTTCGAGCAGGCGGTCGAACACCTCGAGCACGCGCGCGTCGGCGCCGGCGAAATAGGTGTGCCGGAACATCGTGTAGCGCGCGAGTTCCGGCAGTCGATCCAGACGGTAGAGTCTCGACAGTTCCTCGATGATCTCGAGCCGCGCCCGCAGCGGCGCCTGCCCGTTGACGATCTGCCAGTCGCCGAAACGGCTGATGGCCCCCTTGAGGTCCAGCGGCTGGTAGTAGCGCGTTCGCAGCGCCTCGGCGAAGCCGGCCAGGGCCTCGCTGAAGCCGAACCCCAGTTGCTCGGCGTCGACCGCGGTCATCTCGTCGCGAAGCTCGGCGAACCAGACCGTCGCCTCGTCGATGCCCAGCGCCTCGACGAACGCCTCAAAGATCCACTCGCGCTCGAGGTACTCCGTGGTCCACGGGTAGTGGCTGATCGTGTGCTGGTAGATGTTGCGCCACAGCGGCCGCACCAGGCTCAGCGGGCCTTCGTATTCGCGCCAGCCCGACAGGCTGTTCTGCAGCGAGCCCTGCCGGAAATCGGGCTCCGGCACCACGATGTTGTAGGGCGAGATCAGGCCGGGAATGATGCGCCGCCCGCTGTTGCGCCACCCGCTCACCACCACCGCCATGGCCCGGACCAGCAGCTGGTGCCAGCGCATGCGGGTGGGCGGCGTGGTGCCCGGTCCGCGCACGCTGCTGAACTCGCGGATCTTCTCCCAGACGGTCAGGTCGCTGACGTAGGCCATCGACAGCGCGCCCAGTTCGGGCCGGCAGCAGCCGAACATCGGCAGCATCGGGGCGCCGAACGGGTAGCCGCGCAGGGCGATGTACCACAGCACGGTCTCCATCACCTCGGACTGGTCGAAGTCGTCACGGATGATCAGCTGGATATCGAAATGCTTGCCCTGGCGCGTGTTCACGCTGACGCGGTATCGCGAGTCCCGGTAGCGCGAAATGATGCGCGACACCCAGATGCCGCCGGGCGGGATGTCGGACAGCCGCAGGTCCTCGCCTTCGAAGGCGACCTTCAGCGTGTGGCGCAGGAACGTGGTGCCGACCATCACCTGGCGCAGACGTTCGGCCTCGTCGGGGACCAGTCCCTCCTGGAACACGAGCCGGTCGCGCCAGGCCGCGGGGTCCAGGCTGTCGCAGTCGTGGTTCAGCTGTTCCTCGAACCACACGGCCAGACGGCCGAACTCGCGGCTGGCCGCCTGCGCCAGTTCCGGATCGGCCCCGTGCAGGCTCCAGGTCACCAGTTCCTCGCGGATCGGGCTGTAGAACTCGGGGTGGTGCAGCCCGAAGTCGGCCAGGAGGCGGAACAGGTCCTCGAACACGCGGCGCGTGCGCTCGGACGCGGGCCAGGCCAGCTGCGATCGGTACGAATGCATGCGCTGTCGCAGTGCCTGCAACCGGCGCGGCTCGATGCCGGCCCGGCTGATGGCGCGGAAGCTCTCGTCGTCCAGGAACGACTGGCCCGAATCGATGAACGACGGCAGCCAGGTGTGGTAGTCGGGCACCGGCTGGTCCAGCACCAGCACCTGGTAGGCCCGGCAGCGGACGCCGTGGTCGGGGTGGCCGGCCAGCGCTTCAAGACGCCGGCGGACGATTGTGCCGCGTCGCTGCCCGACGCGTCCCAGTTCACCGTCCAGTTCCGCCACCGCGGCCAGCGCCTCCTGCCGCGCGCCGAACAGCGCCTGACGGCACAGGCGGTCCACGTCGCGCAATTGCGGGTCGACGCGTCCGGGGTCGGAAAGCGGGGCGTAGCCGTGGTGGATGCCCGCGGGCAGGGTGACCTGTTCCGAGAACGGCCCCGGGTCCGTGTCCCAACCCGGCCGGCAGGGACCGAATTCGATCAACTGAGCGTTGGCCACCCACAGCAGCGGCTGGCTCACCAGCAGACCCAGATCGATCGCCTTGCCCCGCAGGCGATACTCCAGATCGCCGATGCGCACCCGACCGTCGTTCGCCGGCGCGATGTCCAGCCGGCGGCCGTCGCGCCGGTTGACCAACGAGTGATTCTCGACGCGCAGCGCGTCGTCCAGCAGCCCCAGGTCACGGTAGAACCAGCGGGGCACGCGCACTTCGTAGTCGCCCACGGCCATGGTGCGCGAACTGGCGCGGTAGAGCCCGCCGATCACCTCCGCGAAGTTCTGCTCGATGACCTTCCGCCGCAGCGAGCCCTTCGGCGTCAACTCTTCGCGCTCCAGGCTGAAGTCGCGATCCAGGATCGCGAAATCGATCACGCGCTCGAAGGGGGCCAGGCTTGTGTTGGCCGTGGTGACGATGCGTTCGAAGTATTCGCGGCGCGCCTCCGGCCGCGTCAAGGTGCGCAGCACATCGTCGGTTTCGTCGGGCACGATCAGCAGCGCGTTGTAGCTGCGGCCGTCACCGGCCAGGAAGGTGCGCGCGATGCCGGGGACGGTTTCGAACAGGGACTCGACCACCCGCGGAGCGATGGTCTGCCCGCGGTTGTTCTTGTAGATGTCCTTGATGCGGTCGACGATCTCCAGGTGCCCGTCCGCGGTGCGGCGGAACAGGTCGCCGGTGGCCAGCCAGTAGTCGTCGCCGAGGGGCTCGGCGACCTGCAGACTGCCGGTCGGTGCTTCTTCCGGAAGGTAGCGGGCGATGTAGGGACCGGCGATCTGCAGTTCGTCCTGGTCGCCGAAGCGGACCTTCACGCCGGGCAGCGGCACACCCACCGAATTCTCGACGTAGTCGTCCGGTGGCGTCATGGTCAGGCCGCCGGTGCCTTCGGTCATGCCGAAGCCGCTGCACAGAGCGATGCCCGCGCGCTGGAAGAAGCGGAACACCTTCGGATCCAGGTAGCCTGCCGCCGACAGGCCCCAGGCCAGGCGGTCGCCGACCACGTCGCGCACCAGTTCCGGCGACGCGGCTTCCGTCTGCGGATCGTTCGCCAGTTCGCGCACGCGGTCGCGGATCTGGACCCAGCGCACGGGCACGCTGATGAGGCCGGTGGGTCGTATCTCGCGCAGCTGGTTCAACAGCGTGGCGGCCGAAGGATTGCCGGCGAACACGTAGGTGCCGCCCCAGAACACCATGCCCAGCAGTTCGAGGTAGCGGCCGAAGGTGTGGAACAGGGGCAGGTAGCAGAGCAGGACCTCGCCGTCGCCCACCCGCGGCAGCGCCGCGGCGCGCGCGAAGCGCTTCGTGACCAGTGCGTACTGGCTGAACGCGACGCCCTTGGGCCGGCCCGTGCTGCCGGAGGTGAACATGACCGTGGTCACGTCGCGCAGCGCGCGGCGCGGGCGCTCGGCCAGCGTGCGCTCGATGTGCGCGGGCTCCAGCTTCGCCCGCTCCTCGTCCAGCCGCAGCACGCCCGTCGCCTGCGCCTCGGCGGCCTCGAAGAGCGTGAAGATCAGGAACGGGCGCGTGGTCTGGGCGCGGACGGCCAGCAGCAGGTCCAATCGGTCCGCGTGGTCGCAGACCGCGACGGTCACGGCCAGCCGGTCGAAGACCCAGGCCAGTTCGGCCACCGACATCTGGACGCTCAACGGGGTGACCAGGATGTCGTGCGTCAGGCAGGCCAGATCGCAGCAGGCTGCCGCCACGCTGTTGGCGCAGAGCAGGGCCACGCGCGGACCGTCGGTCGCCGGGTCGGCATCGGCCGGCAGTTCGGGGCGGGGGCCGATCGACAGGAAGAGCGCCGCGGTCGCGCGGACCTCGCGCAGCACCTGCGCGTAGGTCCAGCCGCCGCCGCCGGTCTCGGCCGTTTCCTGCAGCAGCAGGCGGTCCGGATGCTCCGCGACCCGCTGCGCCAGCAGGTCTCCCAGCGTGAAGCCCGTCCGTTCGATGATGCGGAACGTGGCGTCGGCCCAGCGCCGACGCGCTTCGTCGTCGGCCAGCGCGGTCAGGAAGAGCGGCCGCCGCGTCAGGGCCAGGAACTCCTCCCACAGCGCGCGCGGCGCCTCGCCGCCGGCCAGCGCGTCTTCGGCGGCCTGGAGCAGGGCGGTGGCGCCGACCGCGAGATCGGTCGCCGTGCCGGCCGCGTCGCCGCGCCAACGGTCCAGTTGGGCAGACAGCTGCGCGACGGCGTCCATCAGACGGTTCGCGTTTCGGGCGGGGCGTCGCAGACCAGGCGGTAGCCCACGCCGTGCACGGTCAGGATATGGCAGGGTCGGGCCGGGTCGACCTCGACGATCTTCCGAAGCGAAAGGATGAAATTGTCGACCGTGCGCATGGTCGGATAGGCTTCGAAGCCCCACACGCGGTCCAGGATGGTCTGGCGATCCACCGGCTTGCCCAGCTGCTCGTAGAGCAGGCGCAGGATCATCGCCTCCTTCTCCTTCAGCTCGACGGCTCCGTCCGGAGTGGTGGCCTGATAGGTCTGCAGGTTCACGTCGGCCCGTCCGATGCGAACGGCAGCCGGGACTTCCTGCCCGCGCAGCCAGTCCTGACGGCGGAAGATCGACTTGATACGCGCCAGCAGCTCGGCCAGCTCGAAAGGCTTGGTGATGTAGTCATCGCCGCCTTCATCCAGGCCGCGGATGCGGTCCTGCCCGGCGCCACGCGCAGTCAGGAACAGGATGGGCACGCGGTCGCCGGCGCGCCGCACATGGGCGCAGAACGCGAAGCCGTCCATGCCCGGCAGCATGACGTCCAGCAGGATCAGGTCCACGCCGCCGCGCTGCCAGGCGATCAGCCCGTCTTCGGCGCTGGCCGCCAGCACGGGCTCATAGCTCTCGAGTTCCAGGTTGATGGCGAGTCCGTCCGCCAGGTGGGCGTCGTCCTCGACAACCAGGATGCGCGGTTTCATCACGGTCCTTTCAGGCTTCGGCCGGAGCCGCCGGCAGGGTCAGCGTGAACGTGCAGCCCTGGCCCTCGTCGCTCTGCAGGGCCACCTTGCCGCCGATGCTCTCGATGTTGCGACGGACCAGGTACAGCCCCAGCCCGGTGCCGCCGTGGCGTTGGTTGCCGGTCGTGCTATAGAAGCACTCGAAGACCTTCTCCTGCAAGCGCCGGGGAATGCCGGGTCCGCTGTCGACCACCACGACGCGGTGCGTTCGCCGGCCGCGCTCGACGCGGACGGTGACGGCGACCGGCCCGGGGCTGTGCTTGACGGCGTTGACCAGCAGATTGCGCAGCGCCAGCGCGAAGAACAACCGCTGGCCCATGACCGCGGCGCCGGGCTCGGCCTGGAGCTCGAACCGGGCGCCGTGGTCGGCCGCCAGCGGGCGCAGGTCGTCCAGGACGGACTGCGCTTCCTGCGCCAGGTCCAGTCGCACCCGCGGCCCGACGGCGAACGTGTCGTCGGCGCTCATCGCCAGCATGTCGTCGACCAGGTTCCCGAGCCGCACGACGTCCTGCACCATGCGCTGCTGGATACGCTGCCGCGCCTCTTCGGGCAGCCCTTCGCGGGCCAGGGTTTCGGTGTAGAGGCGCAGGCTGGCCAGTGGCGTCTTGAATTCGTGCGTGGCGCCGGCCAGGAACAGTTCGCGCGCCTGCTTGAAGCGTTCGGCGTGACGCCAGGACACGGCCAGGATGGTGGAGCCGGCAACCAGCAGCACGAGAAAGAAGCCTCCCTCGTAGAGGAACATGTTGCGGCGGCGGCGGCCTTCGGCGGTGATCTCGGCCACGACGCCGGGATCGATGTCGGTCTCGATGCCGTGGGGGGTGCGCCGGAAAACCAGGTTGGGGAACGATGGCCCGAGCCAGCGCTCAGGGTCGGAGCGGACTTCCGGGTCGGTGCTGATCAGGAACGCGGCGTGAAGGCGGTCGTTGGCCAGCTTCTGCAGGCTGTGGTCGACGTACAGGCGTCCTTCGACCGTCAGGTAGTAGATCCACCAGACGCCCAGCGCGCAGATCATGGTGACCAACAGCGCGTAGAGGAATCCCATCCGGCTGCGCAACGCGGCCTCCTTCGCCCGGACCGGCGACCGGACCGGAGCGGATTCCGGGCCGCGGGCGGTGGTAAGAAAAAGGCCCGGCCGAAGCCGGGCCTTCTTTATGTGGTAGCGGGGACAGGATTTGAACCTGTGACCTTTGGGTTATGAGCCCAACGAGCTACCAGACTGCTCCACCCCGCATCCAAAGTCTTCGCGTTCCAGAATCTCAAGGCGCCTCGCGGCGATCCCCGCGTCAGCGGAGGCTAATATAGGCCGCCCCCCGCGGAAGTCAAGGCGACCGGTCCGGTGTCTCATTCGGGCCGCGATTCCGGCGCCGGCAGCACGATCAGGACCTCTTCCCCCGGCCGGCGCATGCCGGCCTTCTCCCGTGCCAGACGCTCGAGCGTTTCGGGATCGGTCCGCAGCGATTCGAGTTCCCGCCGCAGTTGGGCGTTGCGGCTGGTCAGCTCGTCGACCTCGCGGCCCAGTTGCGCATCCTGGGCGCGCAGCCGCCGCCAGGCGGGCACGCCGCTGTCGCCCAGCTGGACCAGGGCCACGCCGGCCAGCACCGCCGCCGTTGCCATCCACATCGCCGCACGGGGGAGCCACACGCGGCCGCGCCTGACCGCGCGCGGCGCGCCGCCGCCGGCCGGGCCGGCGGGGCGCGCAAACGCGAACATACGGGGCATCCTTGCCACCTTGACGCTCCTTCGCTAGCGCAGGTTGTAGAAACAGCCCAGGCCCGGGTACACGGCCAGGTCGTCCAGTTCCTCTTCGATGCGCAGCAGCTGGTTGTACTTCTCGACGCGGTCGCTGCGGCACAGCGAACCGGTCTTGATCTGCCCGGCGTTCGTGGCCACGGCCAGGTCGGCGATGGTGTTGTCGGCCGTCTCGCCGCTGCGGTGGCTGATCACGTTGGTGAAGCGCGCGCGCTTGGCCATCTCGATGGTCTCGAGCGTCTCGGTCAACGAGCCGATCTGGTTCAGCTTGATCAGGATGCTGTTGGCGCAGCCTTCGCTGATGGCGCGGCGCAGGCGCAGGGGATTGGTGACCAGGAGGTCGTCGCCCACGATCTGCACGCGTCCACCGAGCGCCTCATACATGCGGCCCCAGCCGTCCCAGTCGTTCTCGTCGAGCCCGTCCTCGATCGACATGATCGGGTAGCTGTCGACCAGACCCTTGTAGTACTCGATCAGCCGTGCGGCTTCCCAGGGTTCGCCGCCTTCGGCCTCCAGCCGGTACTTGCCGTCCTTGCACAGTCCGCTCGCGGCCACGTCCAGCGCCAGGACGATGTCTTCGCCCGGCTTGAACCCGGCCTTTTCGATGGCCTTGACCAGGTAGTCCAGAGCCTCGCGGTTGCTGCCCAGATTGGGAGCGAAGCCGCCTTCATCGCCGACCGAGGTGGCCAGGCCCTTTTCGGCCAGGATCTTCTTCAGCGCATGGAAGGTCTCGGAACCGTAGCGCAGCGCCTCGCGGAAGGAGGGCGCGCCCACGGGCATGATCATGAATTCCTGGATGTCGACGTTGTTGTCGGCGTGCGCGCCGCCGTTCAGCACGTTCATCATCGGCACCGGCAGGGTGTGCGCGTGCACGCCGCCCAGGTACTGGTACAGCGGCAGGCCCACCGAAGCGGCCGCGGCCTTGGCCACCGCCAGGCTCACGCCGAGGATGGCGTTGGCGCCGAGCTTGCCCTTGTTGGCCGTGCCGTCCAGATCCAGGAGCACACGGTCGATGAGGGCCTGCTCCGTCGCGTCCAGGCCGATGAGCTCTTCCTCGATGGCATGCACGTTGCCGACCGCCGTCAGCACGCCTTTGCCGCCGTACCGGCCCTTGTCGCCATCACGCAGTTCGAGGGCCTCGTGTTCGCCGGTCGAGGCGCCGCTCGGCACTCCGGCGCGTCCGACGCTGCCGTCCTCGAGGAACACATCGACTTCGATGGTCGGGTTGCCCCGTGAGTCGAGGATTTCCCGGGCCTGGATGTTTTCGATCGCGCTCATGGATTCTCCCGTGGTCTGGCGGCCGAGCAGGTTCGTCGGCGGCGCTCCGGCGCCGGCGGCAGTCGCAAAGTCGGAGTCTAGGATCCGCCCCCGGCAGTGTCAACCGCGGGTCGGAAATAGGGAGCGGCGGGGCCCGGCACCGTGGACGCCGGCCGGGGCAGCCTGTGCCCGGGGTTGACCCCCGCCGCCGGCACCGCCTATGTTCCGGGCTCGTGTCCAGCCACGGAAGGTGCCGGGATGTTCGACCGCCATCAGGATCTCAAGACGATCCGTCGTTGCAAGCGCGGCGAAGAAGCCGCGTTCGCGGAGATCCTCGCGCGCTACCGTGGCCCGATCTACAACCTGTGCCACCGCATGACCCGGAACCCGGAGGATGCGCGCGACCTCTCGCAGGAAGTGTTCATCAAGGTGTTCCGCCTGCTGGACCGCTACGACGAGGAATTCGCCTTCAGCAGCTGGCTCTTCCGCATCGCCACGAACCACTGCATCGACCATCTGCGGCGCAACCGCATGCGCTTCCTGTCGTTGGAGGGGGTGACGGGCCCGGACGGCGAGGAATTCGAATTGCAGATCCCGCACGGCGGCCCGGAGCCGGACACCGTGCTCGAGCGCAAAGAAGCTGTGCAGAGGCTGGAAGAGGTCATCGCCGACCTGCCGCCGCACTACCGGGCGATTACCCTGCTGCGCCACCAGCAGCAGTTGTCCTACGACGAGATCGCCGAGGTGCTGCAATTGCCATTGGGCACGGTGAAAGCGAGGATCCACAGGGCGCGGGCCCAGATCCAGCAGATGCTGGAGGCCCGGGCCTACGACATTTGAGGGGATGCGAAGGGGCGGGATCCGGGTCAAAATAATCGCGAAACGGTGAAACCCGATGGGCGGCCTCTCCGTAGATCCCCTTGGCAGGTGATCAAGTCAATGTCGGGGGATTCGACGCCTGCCGAATCGGGGTGGGACGGGAGGACTCAGGTCCGACCGTCCCCCCCGTCACGCAACGACGCCTCCGGGCGGTTGGCGGACGGTTGCCGGACGGGAAATCGGCGGCGAACCGGCCCCGGAATGCGGGAAGGAATCTTGGCATGGACGGCTACGACCAGCGGAATGACCGGGCGGAAGGTGCGCTGAACTGCCCGGACTGCCGCCAGGAACTCCAGGACTACCTGGATGGGACCCTCGACAAGAAGCGGTCCCTGGGCGTGTTTCTGCACCTGCGCGAGTGCGCGGCCTGCCGGGTCGAGCACGATGCGCTGCATGCGGTCTTCATGCGGCTCGACACGCTGCCGGAACTCGAGGCCCCCGCTGATTTCGACGCTGCCGTGCTGGCTTCGGTGCCGTATGCTGCCTACCGGGCGATGGAGCCCCTGCGCCGTGAGCGGGTGCCTGTCTTCCTGGAAGACCATTTCCTGCCCGCCTGGATGCGGGCCCGCGTCACCCGCGCCGGAGGCCTGATCGCCGCGGCCGGCGCGACCGGCGCCTGGCTGGCCGGTCCGGGCCAGGCCTGGCTGCTCGTGGTGGCGGCCGCCGGCGCGGCGCCGGAGATCCTGTTGCGTCTGCAGTGGGTCGGTCGACGCCTGGTCGGCGTGCGGCGGGCCGAGGGGTGACGATGACCGCACGGCGACAACTACGGCCCAGGGGTGGCCGCCGCGGGGGCTCCCGGAGCCTCCCGGTCGCCGTGCTGGTGCTGTTGTCGCTGGCCCTGTGGGCGCTGCCCGCTGCAGCTGCCGAGTCCGCCCGTGATCCCCGCCAGCCCCAGGCCGCTCCCGCGCCTCCGCGCCCGGAGATACCCGCGGTCGCCGGCCGTGATTCGCTGATGCTCGAGATCCGCAAGTACCGCGAAATCATCCGCGTCCTGAGCGACAGCCTGTCGCGCGACGAGGCGGCCGTCCGCCTGTCGCCCGAGCACCGGGTCGTCATCGAACAGAACATCGGCGACATCACGCGGGTCATCGAGGGGATCGGCTCGGATCTCCGCAAACTCGAATTCGAAGTTAAGGACAACCACATCTCGCTGGTCGACGGCGCCGGCGACGGCATCGTCATTTCGATCCCGGAAAATCTCGACGAACGGGTCAGCCAGGGCCTCGAGGCGCTGACACAGGCCATCCTCAAGGAAATGCCCGACTCCACGGGCACCGGCACGGGCACGGGCACCGGACGGCGGCTCAGTTGGAGCAGCTTCATTCCGGTGCCGACGGCGCCCGAGCCGCCTCGGCGGATCATCCACGGCAACCTGGTCAGGGTCGGCCAGTCGGTGATCGTCGACGCGGATGAGGACGTTCGCGGCAATGTCGTGGTGGTTTTCGGTGATTGCGAGGTCATCGGCCGCGTCGAAGGCAACGTCGTGACCGTGGGCGGCGGGCTGCACCTGCGGGACAAGGCGGAGGTCAGCGGCACGGTGGTCGCGGTCGGCGGTCGCATGTCGTCCGACACGGGCGCCGAGACCGGCGACACGGTGTCTCTCGACTGGCTGGACGGCGGCGCGGGAGCGGGGATCGGCCGTCTGCTGGAACATCGCGTGCTGACCTTCGTGCTGACCCAGGGACTGTTCCTCATGACCCTGCTGGCGGCGCTCGTGGCGGTGGCCGCCAGTCCGTCCGGCCGGCTCGCGGCCGTGCTGGCGCGCCTGCGCGGCGAACCGGTGCGGGTCTTCGGCGTGGGCGCCGTGCTGACCCTCGTCGCGCCGCTGGCCCTGGCCGTGCTGACGGCCCTGCTGATCATCACCGTCATCGGCGTGCCGGTGGCGCTTCTGCTGGCCCTGGCCGTGGCCGCGGTGGTCGTCCTCGGCCTGTCCGCCACCGGCGTCGTGGTGGGCGAAAAACTGGGAGCAGTCGGCCGACCGGCACCGCTGGCGGTCGCGCTGGGTCTGGTCGTGCTGCACCTGGTCTCGTTCCTGGGCTCGCTGCTGAATCTCATGGGCGCCCCGCAGGCGATCGTCGTGGCCCTGATGGTCATCGGCCTGCTGATCAAGAGCGGGGCATTGGCACTGGGCCTGGGCGCGCTCGTGCTGACCCGCCTGGGCTCGCGCTCCGTGGCCGCCTGAGGTCTTTCCCGCCCTTCCACGCCATCAGCGGGCGGTTTCTGGACGCACTTCCCTGAGCCCGCTCTGCAGTCCCTGGTCCGGCCCGTGAATTGGGTTTTTTCCCCCACCATTGTGCGTCATTTTCCCCAAATCGACGATCGCCGCGATTCCCGAACCGGCCCGGCCAGTTCTCACAGGGCTATTCGCGCTATATTTTCGTGTCCGTAACAAACACATCCACAATGACATGCGCCATTCGATGAATGTTGTCACTAAAGATTGTCCGACGGGGTTCGGCTGGCCATTCCGCGGTACGGAAGCTGCGGTATTACCAGCAGTATCGAGAAAAGTGGCGGCGGATTCCCCGGCCGACCCGCACAAGGATGATCGCGGCGCAAAGGATCCCATGATGGCCAGGAACGGATTCAAGAGCGGCCTCGTGACGGCGACGACGGCGATGGTGCTGCTGGCGGCCGTGAACGCCAGCGCCGCCCGGACCGAGTCCTTCGCCAACGGGATCCGCGCGACCATCCACGACGCGGCCGAAGTCAGCGCCCTGTGCACCGTCGCGGCCGACGGCAGCCGCCTGTTCGAGCATCCGCTGGCCGGCAGCGTCACCCTGGCTCCGGCCACCCGCACCCTGTACCCGTTCGATGTGGATGTCGTGACCGCCGCCCTGGCCGACATGACGGGTTTCACCACCGACCTGGACATCCAGGTCTTCATCCTCGACGGCATCCCGGCCGAGACCGGCAGCAGTTTCGCACGGCGCGGTGCGATCTTCCTGTCGCCTTCGTTCGCGCCGGTGGACGCCGCCATCACGTCCTACATCACCACCCACGAGGTGGGGCACGTGATGACCTGGGCATTCATGGACGGCCAGGCGGGCCGCTGGGAAGCCTACGCCGCGCTGCGCGAACTGGACCTCGAAGCCGCCGGCCCGGACGCGCCGCACGCGCTCCGCGCCCGCGAGATCGTGGCCGAGGATTTCCGCTACCTGTTCGGCGGCGTCCTGGCCACCCGCGGGATCGGGCTGGAAAACCACAAGCTGGAGACGCCTGACCGCATCGTCGGTCTGCGCGAACTGCTGGCCGGCTACCTGGCGGGCATCGCGCCGGTGGCGGTCGCGACCAGCCACGCCTTCCCGAACCCCTGCAACCCCCGCACGACCATCGAACTGCTGCTGCCGGCGAACGCCGCGGCGGTCGACGGCGCGGAACTCGCCATCTACGACATCCGCGGCCAGCTGGTGCGCAGGCTGGCGGGCGGCGCCGTGGCCAACGACCGCGTGGCCCTGACCTGGGACGGCAGCGACGACGCCGGCCGGCAGGCGCCCTCGGGCCGCTATCTCTACATCATCCGCGCCGCGGCGGTCACCGCCAAGGGCGCGGTCACTCTGGTCCGCTGATCACGACGACGGCGCGGACCTTGCGGTCCGGCGGTCTGGAAGAAGCAAGGCGCGCCCGCCCGAACGGGGGGCCGCACCCATACACGCAAGAAGGGACGAAACCGAAATGATGAAGCGGATCCATGGGAAGGCGGCGGCGATCTGCGCGCTGACGACGCTGGCGATGCTCGGCGGCTGCGGCGGCGGTTCACAGGAACCGCTGGCGCCCGTGAACCCAGCGCCGCCGGCGCCCGTCAAACAGCTGACCGCGACCGACGCGATCTTCGAGGCCAATCCCATCTACGCGCCCGACGGCTCCGGCATCCTGTTCGAGTCCGACGCCGCCGGAAACCGCGATATCTGGTACCTTCCGGCCGCCGGCGGCGCCGCGCGCCAGTTGACGCACAACGCGGGCGAGGACACGGCGCCGTACTGGCTGCCCGATGGCCGCGGCTTCGTGTTCGAATCGGATCGCAGCGGTTCCAAGTCGATCTGGCGGCTGGACCTGTCGAGCCCGGACACCGAAGCGGTCCGCGTCACCGACGACGACGGCGAGGACGGAAGTCCGGCCGTGTCGCCCGACGGGACGCTGGTCGTCTACGAATCGAGCCGTGGCGGGCCGCAGGGTCTGGACCTGTGGATGTCTCCCGTCGGCGGCGGTACGCCGGTGCGGCTGACCATCAGCGTGGACGGCAGCTACGACCGCTCGGCCGACTGGTCGCCCGACGGCCAGACCGTCGTCTTCGAATCCAATCGCGAGAACGCTTCGGCGCTCTACACCGTGTCGGCCAAGGGTGGGACATTGGCGCGCCTGACGCCTATCTACGGCTACGAAGGGCACCCGGCGTGGTCGCCCGACGGCGCGCGCGTGGCCTACGAGAGCACGTTGTCCGGAGCGATGGAAGTGTGGTGCGTGGATGCCGACGGCGGCAATGCGCGGCAGCTGACCAGCGCGGGCGGGTTCTGGCCCCGCTGGAATCCGGATGGCCGGCGGTTGATCTACTGCAACTGGGGCACGATCGCGCCGAACCTGTGGGAAATCACGATCCAGTAGGCGGGGGTGAATGGCCGGAATCGGTGAGATGGCATCCCCGACGGGATTCGAACCCGTGTTGCCGCCGTGAAAGGGCGGTGTCCTGACCCCTAGACGACGGGGACGCCTGATTCCGTAGCCGCGAAAACTACCTGATGACCTCGCGTAAGTCAAACCGGCCCCCGGATCGTCCGCAACGTCCGGGGGCCCGTCCCGTCAGCGACCGGCGGCCTCCTGGAACAGCAGCGCGCTGGTGCGGGCTCCGCGCCAGAAGTTCTCCAGGTGGAATTTCTCGTTGGGCGAGTGCGCGTTGTCGGTCGAGAGCCCATAGCCCAGCAGCAGTACGGGCGCCTTCAGACAGCTCTGGAACGTGCCGACGATGGGGATGCTGCCGCCCTCGCGGATGAACACGGGCTCGGCTCCGAAACCGGCCCGGAGCGCCCGGATGCCCGCCTGCATCATCGGCGAATCGCGCGGGACCAGAACCGGCTTGGCGTTGTGCAGGTTCTCCACCTCGACCGTCACGCCCGGCGGCGCCAGGCGACGCACCCACTCCGCGAAGGCGGCGGCGATCCGCGGCGGATCCTGGTTCGGAACCACACGCATCGAGACCTTGGCCATGGCGTGGGAGGGGATGATCGTCTTGGCGCCCTGTCCGCCGTACCCGCTGAGCAGTCCGTTGACGTCGCAGGTCGGCCGCGCCCACATGCGCTCGAGCGTGGTGTAGCCGGCCTCGCCCGCGGCGCCCGGAGCGCCGGTCTCCTCGCGCAGCACGTCGTCGGTGTAGTTCAGCGCCGCGAACGCGAGGCGCTCCTCGGCGTCCAGGTCCAGCACGTCATCGTAGAAGCCGGGCACGGTGCAGCGTCCCTGGGCGTCCTTCAGGCCGGCGATGATCTGCGCCAGCGCGTTGGCGGGGTTCTGAACGGTGCCGCCGTAGCTGCCGGAATGCAGGTCGCGCGACGGCCCCGTCACGCGGATTTCCATGTAGACCAGACCCTTGAGGCTGTAGCAGATGCCGGGCGTGGTCTCGTTGTAGAGCGCCGTGTCGGAGATGATCACGGCGTCGCACGCCATCTGCTCCGCGTGCTGCTCCGTGTAGCGGTAGATGTGCTGGCCGCCGCACTCCTCTTCGCCCTCGAGGATGAACTTGAGGTTCACCGGGAGTTCCGTGCCGGTGCGCACATAGGCTTCGAGCGCCTTGATGTGTGCGTAGAACTGGCCCTTGTCGTCGGTCGAGCCGCGCGCGTAGATGATGCCGTCCTCGATCCGCGGCTCGAACGGCGGCGTGTGCCAGAGGTCGAGCGGATCGACCGGCTGCACGTCGTAGTGGCCGTACATGAGCAGCGTCGGACGGTCCGCGTGCAGCGCTGTCTGCGCGAAGACCAGCGGGTGGCCCTCGCCTTCGACGATGGTGGCCTCGAGGCCGAGACTGCGCAGTTCTTCGGCGCAGAAGACGGCGGCGCGCATCACGTCGGGCGCGTGCGCCGACTGCGAACTGATGCTGGGGATGCGCAACAGATCGCACAACTGATCCACATGCGTCTGCCGATGCGCCTGCAGGTAGGCGAGCACCTCGTCGAGGGCCATGGGCTTCTCCCGGTTCGAAAACGGCGTGCCCGGCGGGGGGCTGGCAGGCCTGGTTCAGGGGCTGTATGCCTCCCAAACTACCCTTGACACGTCGGGGTGTCGAGGCGATTGTGACCGGGTCGGCCGGTTGCGTCCCGTCGCCGGCGCCTGATTTCGAGGCCGCCCGTCGCCTCCGGTCCGCCCTTCGGGCAGTGCTTGCCCAGGGCGATACGTACCGGTCGCCGCGCGGTGGAGCGGCACGATTTTCACGTCCCACAGCCCGAGGGAGGAACCCATGGCTGACATGATCATCAGCAAGACCAAGACCAAGGAAGCCGTCAAGGAATGCAACGTCTCCGGCGAGTTCTACGACGCCCTGGACGCCAAGGTGCGCGAACTGATTCTGGCCGCCGAGAAGCGCGCGCTCGACAACGGCCGCAAGACCGTCCGGCCCTGCGACCTGTAGTCGAGGTTCGGATGCGGCCGCCCCGGCGGCAGGCCGCCCGCTACGAACGGGGACCCATACGGGTCCCCGTTTTTTTTGTCCCCGCTCAACGGTGCGCCTGCGGGTCCGGTGCGCTCTCACGCCACGGGGACACGCGCGGCGCGCGCCGACACGTGCAGTTGACGGTTCGGCGCTCGTGGGCTGTGCCCGCGACTTTGCCGCGACGTCGCGACAGGATGGCAACGTACGCCTCCGCCTCGCATCGCGGCGGTGACGCGTGGTCCCGGCGCGGTCCTTGCCGGATCCCCCACACAGGCAGGGGGGAGTCGGCATGCCGGTACGGATCAGGACGGGCGCGCTCACGGGCATCGCGGGGTTGCCGGTCAGCGCCGAGGTGGTCATCAGCCGGGGATTGCCGGGCTTTCACCTGGTCGGATTGCCGGGGATCGAGGTGCGCGAAAGCCGGGAGCGCGTTCTCTCGGCGCTTCGCCACAGCGGTGTTCGCGTGCCGCCGGGCCGCATCACCGTCAATCTGGCGCCCGCGGGCGTTCGCAAGAGCGGTGCGTCCTTCGACCTGGCGATCGCGCTGGGCATCGTCGCCGCAGTCGAAGGCTGGGCCGTGGATGCCGGCGCGGCGTTGCGTCTGCGTTCGGTGTTTCTGGGCGAGTTGTCCCTGTTCGGCGAATTGCGGCCGGTGCGCGGCCTGCTGCCCATCCTGCTGGATGTGGCCCGGCGCGAACCGCGCGTGGCGTTCGTGCCGTCGTCGCAGCGGAACGAAGCGGAACTGGCGCCGGGCCTGCGCGTGATGGCGGCCGATCAGCTGGCCGATGTTCTGGCCTGGTGCCGCGACGGCAGCCGTCCCCGGGAGCGCTCGCCGGTTGCGGGTCACGTGCGGGTCGCCACACCGGCGCCGGCGGCCGCGGACGAAGCCTGCGCGGCGCTGGCGCGTCTCAGCGGTCAGGAACTGGCCCGCAAAGCAGCGGTCGTCGCCGCCGCCGGCCGCCACAATCTGCTGCTGATGGGGCCGCCGGGCGTGGGCAAGACCAGACTGGCGCGTCTCCTGGCCGAACTCCAGCCACCGTTGGATCGCGACGACGCGCTGACGGTCACGCGCATCCACAGCGCGGCGGGCCTGGTCTCGTCATCGACCCTGGCGGACCGGCGCCCGTGCCGGGCGCCCCACCACACGGTCACCCGGGCGGGACTGTTGGGCGGCGGCGCCTCGCTGCGACCGGGCGAGGTGACCCTGGCCCACGGCGGCCTGCTGTTCCTCGACGAGCTCGCCGAGTTCCACCCGGCGGTTCTCGACGTGTTGCGCCAGCCGCTGCAGGAAGGTCGGGTCACGGTCTCCCGCGGCGGTGGTCAGCGGTTGTTTCCGGCGCGTTTCCAACTCATCGCGGCCAGCAATCCGTGCCGGTGCGGGTACTTCGGAAGCAGTGTTCGCTCCTGCCGCTGCCTGCCCCACGAACGCGCGCGGTACCTGAGCCGCCTGTCCGGCCCGCTGCTGGACCGCTTCGATCTGTTCGTGGAAATGGGCGCCTGGCGGGGCGCGTTCGCCGAACCGCCGGCCGCACCGCCGGGCGACGCGGGCTGGCGTCTGCATCCGAACCCGGCCCAGTTGGCTGCGGCTCGCGGTCAGCTGGACGACTGGCGCCGGGCGCCAGGCGCGCCTCAGGCCCCCGGCAACGGGCGGTTCCTGGATCAGGCGCGCGAGGCGTTGGGACTTTCCCTGCGCGCGGTCAGCCGTTGTCTGGAAGTCGCCGCGACCGTGGCGGCTCTCGACGGCGCCGTGCGCGTGGAGGAAGCTCATCTGCGCGAAGCGCTCGAGTTCCGCTACCAACCGGTGTTCGAGGGGAGCCGTTGAGCGTCGAACCCGGCCGTTGCACGAAGACCTGAAAAAACGACGGGCGACCTTTCGGACGCCCGTCGTGCATGCCGCCGGCACGGACTGGAAGCCGCGCGGAGCTAGAACGATCCCTGGATGCCGAGCGACCAGCTCAGGTAGTTCAGTTCTTCTTCCTGGAACGACGTGATGGGCCTCTCGTCGTAGGTACCATCGAGCTGCACGGGGTATTCCATCAGGGGAACCAGCGTGGTGCCCTCGTCGGCCTCGAGGAAGTACTCGGCCGGTTCGAACTGGACCTTGTTCAGGTGGTACGTCGCTTCAAGTCGCAGGCTGACATTCCTGTCCGCCAGCAGCCGCAGGCCGCCGCCCAGAGCCATGTCGTTGCTTCCCGCGGAGCCGGCGGTGAAGTCCGAGTTCATGTCGTACCAGATCTTGCCCATCTGCCCAGTCAGATACGGATGCAGGCGGCCGCCGCCGTCGCCCGAGAAATTCAGCGGATAAACCATCACGCCGAGGTTGCCCTGCAGGGCGATCAGCGACCGGGCTTCGGCGTCGAATTCCCCGAGTATCGGGTCATCGACGGGCGACGCATTCTGCTCGTTCTTGCGGATGCGGCGATTCTCGACCGAAGAGGAGTATTCCGAGATGGCCAGGCCACCGATGGCTTCGAGCGTCAGCCAGGGCTTCACGTTGTACCCGATGTGCAGCTGCGGGTTGAACGCCGTCTGGCCGTTGACCTTGACATCGCCCCAGTAGGTCGATTCGGTCGTGTACTTGTAGATCATCTGTTCATGCTCGAGCACGACGCCGGAAAGGTTCATGAACCCCAGGGTCAGGCTCAGTTCCACGGTTCCGGCGCGCAGGCCCGGCACCCAGCGTTCGGCCTCGGCTTCTTCAAGGGCCAGATCCTGGGCTGCCGTCGCCGACTCGTGAAGCAGCTTGAAGATCTTGGTCGGTTGGGCGGTCTGGGCGCCCTCGGGGGCGGGCGCCTGCGCAAACGCAGGGGCGACCGGCAACAAGCCTGCGCCGACGGCGAGGATGCAAACAGCCACCAGGGTACTCTTCACCGACATGCAGGCTCCTGTGCGGGACGTGGCCCGGGTCCGGCGGGGCAGTCGACCATGACGCCCGATTAATTTCAGGTGCGGGGCCGAAGGTGTCAACCCCTAACGGCAAACCGATTGTTCCGCCTGTGCCTTGTCCTTATACTGCAGACGTTCCTTCCCCGAGGAAAGTGGCGGGCTTCATGTCTTCTGGCACCGAGATCCTGCCGGTCCGCGCCTCCCGGCGCCGGCTCGGCCATCCGCGTCCGACGCGGCCGATGGCCTTCTCCCTTCTTGCCGCCCTGGCGTGCCTGGCGACGGCGGCGACCGCGTTCGCCGGCGCCGAATTCCCGGCTCCCCGCACTTCCCTGCTGCCGGAACCCGGCCTTTCCGTGCTGGCGGTCCGGATTCCCGGCGAGATCACGGACGATCTGCTGGTCGGCATGGGGGGCGGCTCGTTGGGCATCATTCATTATTCGTCCGAGAGCACGGCCTTCGAGTTTCGGCAGCGGCTGGCGCTGGGCGGACGTCTGGTCGCCCTGGCGCCCTGGCGGGGGCTGCCTGTGTCCGAACAGGGCGTCGTGGTGGCGGCGGCCGATCCGGACCGGGTCTATTTCGTGCGGATCCGGGCGACCTTCCCGTTCCTGGAACCGGCGGCCACGGTGGATCTGGATGAAGACCCGGGGGCGCTGGCGTGGTTCGGCGATCTGAACGGCGGCCATGGCCAGGTGGCGGTATCCCTGCCCGGCATCGACGCTGTCGCCCTGGTGGGCGATGTCGACGGCTGGCGCGTGAAACAGACGGTGGCGGTCGGGGACGAGCCGTGTTCGCTGACCGGCGCGGACCTGGACGGCGATGGTGTCCGGGAAGTGGTCGCCGCTCAGCGCGGCGTGCTGTCCGGGGATCTGGCCGTGCTCACGGCCGGCGAAGACGGGCGGGCGGCGGTGCGCTTCGTCCGGGTGCCCGGTCTGTCGGCCGGGCTGGTCGCCGCGTTCGACGACGACGGCGACGGACGCGATGAACTGGCGGTCGCCGACCGGGATCAGCCGAAGGTGGGGTTCCTGCGCGCCAGCGGCCCGGATTTCGAACCGATCGGCGAACTGGACCTGACCCTGCCCGCGCGCAATCTCGTGGTCTGGGCGCTGGCCGATGGCGCCCCTGCCCTGCTGGCGGGGCACGACCTGCGCGGCACGGTCGATTTCGCCAGCCGGACCGCCGGTGTCTGGGTGAGGCATGACGCATATTACCCGGGTTGCCTGCCGCTGGCGTCCGCTCCGGCCGACCTCAACGGCGACAGCCAGCCTGACGTGGCCACTGTGGGCGCCGGGGCCTCGGTGCTGTCCCTGATGTTCGCCCGGCCCGGGCCGGGCTTCTGGGGGCTGCCGTCGCTGGCGCTGACGACTCTTCCCGGTGACGTCTGCCATGGTGATTTCGACGGTGACGGGCGCTCCGATGTGCTGGTCCCCGCAGCGGTCGAACGGCGCCTGAGTCTGTTCGCGGCGCGCGAAGACGGCGGTCTGGCGACGACGGCGCGGGAAATCCCCCTGGGCTTCTCCCCGGGCAAAATCGCGACAGTCCAGCTGGACGCCGATCCGGAGCCCGAACTGGCGGTGCTGGACATCATCGCCGGTCAGGTCGTGGTCCTGGAGCCGTCCGGTGACGGCGCGTTCAGCGAGCGCGCGCGAAAGGATGTCGGGACCTTCCCGACGTTCCTGACGGCGGGGGATATCGATGCCGACGGATGGACGGACCTGCTGGCTCTGCCGGCGGACGGCAGCCGCGTTCAGCTGCTGTTCGGCGCGGGCGACAACGCGTTGGGCGACGCGGTGTCGCTGACCTATCTGTTCGGCGCCACGGGCGCGGCGCTGGCGGATCTCAACGGCGACGGCCGGCTGGACGTGATCTGCGTCGACGGCACCAGTCGGCTCTGGTGGCGCGTCAATCTCGACGGCCGCACGTTCGGCCCGGGCCTGTGGCTGAACGCGGGCGCAGGGGCGTCGCTGGTGGCGGCCGGCGATCTCGACGGCGACCTCGACGCCGACATCGTGGTCGGCTGTCGCGTCGATCAGTCGCTGGTGTCATTCGAGAACACGGGGAACGGGAATCTGGTGCGTCGTACGGGCTCATACGTTCTCGAGAGCACGCCCGAGGGCCTGGACATCGGCGATTTCGACCAGGACGGTCGCGGCGACGTCGTGGTCAACCTGCGCGACCAGGACCGGTTGGACATCTTCCTGAGCGTGATTCCCTGGAACCGCCAGTTCGCGTTGACGGTGCCCGCCACGCCCGGGGTGTTGGAATTCAGCGTGACCGATATCAACGCCGACGGGGCGGTTGATCTGCTGGCGCTGGACAGCGTGCTGCAACTCGGAGTGGTCCACCTCAATCTGGACCCGACGGGCGTGGCCCTGGAGCCGCGCAGCCTGACGTTCGACTGCGACGTTGAGGGCGGCCTGCAGGCCCGTCTGGAACCGGGTTGGGAAGGAACGTGGCGCCTGGAGGCGCGGCTTCCGTCCGGTTGGCGGACGCTGGTGGAGGACGGGCGCGCGGCCGTCGGCCGGATCGATCGGGACGGCAACGCCTGGATCCTGGACGTTCCGTCCGATCAACTGGCCGCGTGGGGGCGGCCGTCGGCGCTGCGCCTGCTGGCCACACGCGCCGACGGACGAACCGAGTCGCGGCAGGAAGCCGTGGCCGCACCCTGCGGCGCCGGAGCCGCGGCCGGAGGTCCGGCGTGGCTGGCTGGTCCGTGGCCGAACCCGGGCAATCCGCTCATCCGCGCCAGCTTCCGCCTGGAACAGGACGCATACGCGCGCGTCGCCGTGCATGATCTGGCGGGCCGGCTGGTGTCGGTGCTGGCGGAAGGGTATCTGGCCGCGGGCGAACACGAGGTCCGGTGGGACGGTCGCGGCGCCGGCGGGACGGCGGCGGCCGGCGCCTACCTGCTGCGGGTCGAAACGGGGTCCGGTCGGCTGAGCCGCAAGCTCGTGCTGTTGAAATAGGCCAGGCTCAGGCGACGACATCCGCCGCCGGGTCCAGGTACCGTACTTCCTCTTCCAGGGTGACGCCGAAGCGGTCGCGCACGGCGTCGCGCATCCGGGCCGCGAGGCGGCGCACATCGCCGCTGCCGGCCCGGCCCAGATTGACGATGATGTTCGCGTGTCGGGGGAACACGGCGGCATCGCCTTCACGCATCGCCTTGGCGCCGACCTGCTCCAGCAGGGCGCCCGCCGCCTGACGGCGACCGCCCGGCTCGGCTGGCTCCAGATTGCGGAACCAGCTGCCGGCGCTGGGCTCGTGGACCGGATGTTTGGCCAGCCGGTCGGCCAGATGGGCCTGTCGCTCCTCGCAAGCAGACTCGACATCGCCGTGGCTCAGTTGAAGCACGACCTCGAGCACCACCGATCCCGCGTCGCGCAGGGCGGTGCCGCGGTAGCGGAACCCGAAATCGTCACACCCCACCTGGACCAGGTCGCCGTCCCCGGTCAGGACGGTGGCCTGGCGCACGAACTCGCGGATCTCGTGACCGTAGCACCCGGCGTTGCCGGCCAAGGCGCCGCCAAGCGTTCCGGGGATGCCGGAGGCGAATTCCAGTCCCGTCAATCCGGCGCGCAGCGTGCGCGCGATCAATTCGTCGAAGCCGAGACCGGCGGCGGCCGTGACGACATCGCCCCGCATTTCGCAGGCCTGGCCGGCCACACGCATGACGACGCCGCTGAATCCGCGGTCGTCGGCCAGCACGTTGCTGCCGCCGCCGAGCACGAACCAGGGCAGGCCCGATCTCAGCGCAGCCTCGTGGAACCGGCGGGCCTGTTCCGGGTTATGAGCCGGGCAGACCAGCGCGGCCGGCCCCCCCACCTGCAGGGTCGTCAAATCGCGCAGCGGCACCCCGCGCTCGACGCAGGCGCGCAGTCCGCCCGGCAGCAGATTCAGGAAGCGGTCCTCGACGGTCATGGCCTGCCCTTTCGCGCCGGCGACGTCGCCGGCGGCTTGCCTACGATCAGACAGGCGGCGCAGCGCGTCAACCCGTGTTGGCATTGCCCGCCGGCTTGCCGTAACATTTCGCGTTCCACGGGCGGACAGGCCGTTCGTGCGGGCGCAGGGAGCGGTCAGGTGACGTCGACGGCAGCGCCACACAGCATGGAACCCGTGTCCGGCCACCTGGCCGGCGAGCGCCGGGTGCTGTGGATCGCGTTCGCGGCTTCGCTGCTCCTGCATCTGGTGGCCGTGCTGGTGCTGCAGCGCATGCCGGTCGATCTCACGGAGCCCCTCCGCGAACCCCGCGACAAGGCCGTCGAGATCGCGCTGGAGCCGGATAAGGCGGCCGAGGAAGAAGCGGCGGCCGAGGCCGAGCGCCGGGAGCGCGAACGCATCTTCACCACGATTCCCGAACGCCTGGCCAGCCAGACGGCGCCCCCGGACGATCCCGATCAGCCGCAGTACCTGGCCATGTACCACTCGCTGGCCGCCAATCCCACGGTCGGAGGCGACGCGCTGCGGCCGTCGGCGCCCGAACCGGCCGAGTCCGAAGCCGTGGCCGTGCAGCGTGAGCAACTCGAGGGCGCCGCCGGCGTGAAACTGGCTGCGCAGGCTCCGCCCTCGCCGAACCGGGCGACGCGCGAGCCGTCGCCGGCGGAGCCGACCGAGGCCGAGGCCCGGCAGGAGAGGGCGCTTCGCGAGCAGGAGCGCAAGCGGAGCCGAATGCTCGATGCCGCGGACCAGGGCACGCTGCCGGTGCCGCGGACGGATGATTCGGAACCGGCGCGACCGCGCGACGAGGCGCGGACAGCCGCCCCGGAGCCGCTGGAGCCGTGGTGGAGTCCGGCCACGCCGTCGATCCTCAGGCAGGGAGGGCAGGGCGCGGCCGGCGATCGGGGCATCGACTTCGACCAGGAAGCGCGCGGCCTGCAGACCAGCGGCGTGGCGCGCGTGGGCGATTTCAGCCTGAACACCTGGGAGTGGAACTACGCGCCCTGGATGCAGGCTTTCGGCAACGCCCTCATGCGCAACTGGGTGCCGCCGCCGGCGCGCCGCATGGGGTTGATTTCAGGCAAGACCGTGTTGAGGGTCATCGTCGAGAAGAACGGACTGGTCAGCGTGGCGGAGATCGTCGAAACGGACGGCCATCAGTCGCTGCACGACGCCTCGCGGTCGGCGCTGCTGTCATCGTCGCCGTTCGCGCCGCTGCCGTCGCACTTCCCGTTGGCGCACCTTGAGATACGGTTGACGATGTTTTATCCTGAGCCGCCGCGCTGACGCCGGCGCCGGGTGCGCTTCCGCGCGCCCCGCAGAAAGGTCTCTGATGGACATGTGGCAGTGGATCCTGGCCGGCCGCACGATGATGATTCCCATCGGACTGGCTTCGCTGGTCGGTTTGGCCGTGATCATCGAACGGCTCGTTGTCCTGCGGCGCGGGCGCATCATCGTGCCGGAGATCGCCGCGGCCGTCGACACGCTGGACAGCGGGCGCGACCTGTCGGTGGCATACGCGCTGTGCCAGGGCCGACCGGGTCCTTTCGCCAACATCGTCCGGGCGGGACTCGATCACGCGGAGAGCGACTGGACCGTGATCCGCGACGTCCTGCAGGAAGCCGGGCGTCACGAGGCCACCCTGCTCACCCGGCGGCTGGGCGTGCTGGAGACCGTGGCCGCGGTGTCACCCCTGATGGGTCTGCTGGGCACGGTTCTGGGCATGATCCGCATCTTCGCCGCGGTCTCGGACGCGGGAATCGGCGATCCCGAGGCGCTTTCGGGCGGCATCAGCGAGGCGATGGTGACCACGGCGGCCGGGCTGTTCATCGGCATTCCGGCCCTGGTGGCCTACAATTGGTTGAACTCCCGCGCGGACGGCCTCATCTTCGAACTGGAGACCTACGCTTCGCGGTTGCTCGATTCCCTGCGCCGCCGCCGGTTGACGGCGGTCGACCCGGCGGAACGCCCGTGAATTTCCGCGAGCGCAAGAAGGGGCGCAGCCTCATCCTGAACGTCACGTCGCTGATCGACGTGATGTTCCTGATGCTGATCTTCCTGCTGGTCACATCCAGTTTCCGGACGCAGCCCGCGGTCACGGTGGTGCTCCCGCGGTCGGCGACGGCCGAGGAGGCCGTCGACACGCCTTCGATCCTGTACCTGACGACGGACGGTCGCGTGTTCCTGAACGAGCGGCCGGTGACCGAATCCGAACTGCCGCCACTGCTGGCGCAGTTGAGAGTGGACACGGGCGAGGACCGCATGGTCCTGCGCGCGGATGCGGGCGCCGCCCACGGCGACGTCATCAAGCTGATCGACACCATCAAACAGAGCGGGTTCACCCGCATCAGTCTTTCGGCGCGCGCCGCGGGCGCCGAATGACAGGCCAGGAGGCCACGTGCAGGCAAACAGGTCTCGGTTGAAAACCGTGCTGACGGCGCTGTCGCTGGCGGCGACGGCCGCTGTCGGGCTGGGCGGATGTTCCAGCGACGAGCCCAGCCAGGTCGGGGCCGGGTTGGTGGATCCCGTGCTGACGGAGGTGCTCGTGGACCTCGTGGCGCGGGATGTCTTCGCCTACAGGCCCGTCAGCGTCGAGGACGCCGCGCTGCCGGTGCATCGCCAGCAGGTGCTGTATCTGGGCAGCCAGGCTGGTGTCACCTCGCGCATGCTGGTCAACTACGACTTCGCGGATATTTTCAGCGAGGACTATCCCGACACGTTGTTCACGGCCGCGAACATCAAATCGGTGAAACTGAGTCTGACCAAGCTGTCCCACTACGGCGGGCTGCGGCGCGAGATCAGTGACGACGGCGACACGACCTACGTCGGCAGCGGCCAGCCGCTGGACCTCTATTTCCAGGTGCAGGAACTGAGCGCTCCGTTCGACAGCACCGCCTTCACCGGATACCCGAACGCGGCACCGGCGTTCGGCGGGCCGGCGCTCAATTCCGATTTCCTGGAGCCGATCCAGGACAACGAACCGCTGCTGCGGATGTACGAACAGGACTTCATCGACTGGATGGATGCCGGCCAGACCATGGGCCTGATCATCTCGCTGGACCAGATCAGCTCCGATCCGGGCCTGATCGGCTTCGCGGCGCGCGAACTGGCGCGTTATTCGGAAGTGGAGGATGTGGCGGTCGGCACGATCGTCGCGCCGAATTTCGTGGTCGAGTTCGAGGATCCCACGATCGCCAATTTCCTGTTGGCGCCGGTCGCCGACACCTCGACGTTCGAGGCGGTGCCCGCAGCGCCGGCGAGCGCGGCCGACGGATTCCTGCTGCGCACCTGTCTGCGGTCCTACCCGGCATTCGATTTCGATTTCTCCGGGCTTCCGGACGACGTGCTCATCAACCGCGCGATCCTGAGGCTGGCCAACGACCAGGACCTGGCGTTTGGCAACACCGAGGCCATCGTCGTCTCCGAGCTCGATTCGCTGAAGCTGGCCGCGGCTCCGCTGGCGATGACGCCGGTCGAATTGGGCGCGGCGTCCTACGTCATCACCGGGCAGACCAGTCTGGATCCGACGAAGGTGCGCCACCTGGCGTTCGATGTCACGACGCTGGTGCAGCGCGTGGTCAATGACGTCTACGCCGACCCGCGGGGGCTGGTGCTGACCGCGGGCGAAGACGTGTTCCCGACCTACGACCTCACGACCGTCGACCCGGACTTCTACTTCACCGAGTTCCGGTTCTTCGGAACGGCCGCTGCCGACAGTCTGCGGCCGCGGCTCGAGATCACCTACAGCCGCAACGAAGCACGGCCGGGAGGCGCACGATGAAGCGGACGAAGGTCATACTCGCCGCGGCGCTGCTGGCCGGGAGCATGCTCGCCTGGGCTGGAGCGGCGAAAGCGCAGACGCCGTTCGCGCTGCGCAGCGTCGGGCAGCGGCTGGCCGACGGCGACGCGCGCATGCTGGGTCGCGGCGGCTGGGGGCTGACGGAGACGGACAGCCTCAGCCCGGGCTTCAAGAATCCCGCTTCGACCGCCTGGGTCCGGAAGATCGGGCTGAGCCTGACCGGGTATGGCGAAACGGGCACCCACGATTCGCCCGCCGGATCGCGGCGCACCCACCGGACGTATGTCCCGGATGTGCGGGTGGCCCTGCCGGTCCGCAAGGGCTCACTGGCGCTGACTGCGGGATTCAAGCTCGAGCGCGGCACCGGCTGGCAGACGCGGGTCGATTCGACCTGGGTCGTCGGGCTCGACAATCCGCTGTGGACGCTTCCGGACACGCTTTCAGGCAATACGCAGTTCGAGCGCGAGGGATCGGTGTTCAAGGTGCCGCTGGGTTTGGCCTGGCGCGCGCTGCCGACCCTGGCGGGGGCCGTGACCCTGAATCTGGAACGCGGTTCGATGCGCGAAACATTGGCCGATTATTTCACGGCGCCGACTACGACCACCGGTCTGCCGCTCTATCGTTCGGTGATCGCGGTGTCCGAGGACCAGTTCACCGGCACCTCGACGACCCTGGCGGCGCTGTTCACGCCGCGGCCGGATCTGCGCCTGGGCGTCACCTGGACGGCGGAGCACACCATCGACGTGAGCCGCAAGTCGGAGACCGGCGGCGTGGCCGAGCGCATTTTCAGCGAGTTCTCCGTCACCCGGCCGGCGGAACTGACGGTGGGGCTGTCCGCACCGCTGGGCGGTCGCTGGGGAGTGGGCGGCGATCTGCGCCGGCAGGATTGGCGCAAACTGTCCGCGCCCGACTACTGGTTCGCCGAACCCGGCTGGCAGGACGAACTGGTCGAGGAGATGCAGATCGGCTTCGGCGTCGAGCGACGCCGCGGCACCGAACGCCGCGCCGGCTGGTCGAATCTGCCGCTCCGTGTGGGAGCGAACTGGCACCGGTGGCCGTACCGTGTGGCCGGCCAGGAGATCATCGAACAGTCGCTCAGTGTGGGCACCGGTTTCCCGCTGCGCGGCGATGGGGGTCATCTGGACCTGGCGTTGACCTACGGTTTGATCGGCGACGAGAACGACAACGGGCTGCGCAGCAAGTATGTGCGCCTTGCGGTTTCGGTGACGGCACTGGAAGCCTGGTGGTAGAATAGGGAGCGCGAAGGGGGCTGCGCCGTGCCGACGGCGCCGCCGCGAAGGGTCGCGCGGAAGCGGCGGCCTGAAATGTCGACGACGGCCACAGGAGTGGGAACGATGCGACGGATGCTGTTGACGCTGACGCTGGTGGCGGCCGCCGGGACGCTGCTGGTCCTGGCCGGATGCAAGGACGGCAAAGGCGGCAAGTCCGGGGGCGCCGACGCGCCGAAGACGCCGCTGGAGCATTTCGCGGTGCGGATCGGGAGCCTGGAGGGCCAGGCGCTGAGCGACACGCTGTTGTTCCTGGCGGCCGGCGGTCCACCGCAGGCAGCGTATGCGAACTATCTGCTCGGAAACCAGTACTACCGCGCCGCGGGCGACAGCGCCCTGGGCCGCGGCTGGAAGGATCCGGTGGTGACGGCGCTTCTGGACAGCGCCGAGGCCCGCTTCACGGCTTCGATCGCCGCCGACAGCACGCTGCTCGAACCGATGGTCAATCTGGGTTCGCTGTGGGATGACCGCTCCGAGCAGATCGCCAACCAGATCGAGCGCCAGGAAGCCGCCGACAAGGCCGAGTCCTACTACCAGCTGGCCCTGCGCGTCGATCCCACGGACGAGAAGGCGCGCTGCAATCTGGGTTCGCTCTACCTGCGCCAGCGCAAACACTCGCAGGCGCTCGCCGAATTCCAGCAGGTACTGGCCGGGAATCCGCAAAGCGCCCTGGCCCACTACAACCTGGCGATCATGTTTGCCGAGGCGAAGATCTACAAGGAAGCTCTCGTCGAGTGGGAGTTGGCCGTCAAATACGATCCCGACGGTGACATCGGCGGCCGCTCGGCCGAGAACATCAAGATCGTCCGCGATCTGATGAACGCGCCCGAGCCCGTCCTGACCCAGTGACCTTCCCGCTGCCTCTGCCGGAACCCCTGCGCCGGGCCCTGCCGCCCGGCACAGGGGTTCTGCTCGGCCTGAGCGGCGGCGTCGACAGCGCCGTGGCGCTGGCGGTGCTGCAGGAACTCGGCTGCCGTGTCGAGTGCGTCACCTTCCGCAATTTCTGCTATTCCGAGGGCGAAGACACGGCGACCGAGCAGTCGTGCTGTTCGCTCGAGGCCATTGATCAGGCGCGGCAACTCGCGGTTCGGGCCGGCGCGCCGCACTGGGTCGGCGACCTGGTCGCGCCCTTCCGCGAGCGCGTGATCACGCCATTCATCGACGAGTACGTCCAGGGGCGAACGCCCAATCCCTGTCTCGCCTGCAACGAGGGCGTGCGGTTTCCGGAACTGGTCAGGCTGGCCGCGCGCCAGGAGTGTGCGTTCGCCGCGACCGGGCACTACGCGCGCATCGAACGGGAACAGGGCGCGGCGCGGCTCAGGCGCGGACTGGATCCGGCCAAGGACCAGTCGTATTTCCTGCACCGTCTGGACGGTTCGCTGCTGGAGCACCTGGTCTTTCCGCTGGGCTGGTACGACAAGGTCCAGGTGCGCGAGGCGGCGCGGGCTCTCGGTATCCCCGTGGCCGAGCGGAAGGACAGCCAGGAGATCTGCTTCGTGCCGGATGATGACCGGACTTTCCTGTTCGCCGGCGCCGACCGGCCGGACGCGGCCGCCGCGATGACGCAGCCGGGTCCGATCGTCGACCGGCGGGGACAGGTGCTTGGGCAGCACCGCGGCCTGGTGCACTACACGGTGGGGCAGCGCAAAGGTCTGGGCGTGGCGGCGGCAACGCCGCTGTACGTTCTGGCGCTGGAGACCGCCGGCAACCGACTGGTCGTCGGTCCGCGCGGGCAATTGCTGACCACGAGCCTGGTGGCCGACCGCTTCACCACGCAGGCGCCCGATTTCCCGGACCGGTGGCCCGTCGGCGCGCCCGAAACGTGGCGCGGGTTGCGTCCGGTCGCGCAGATCCGTTATCGCCACGCAGGCACACCGGTTGCGGCGTGGCATCGCGAGGGCGATCGTCTGCGCGTGACGCTGGCCGAGCCGGTGTCCGGAGTGGCGCCCGGTCAGGGGCTGGCGCTGTACGCGGGGGATCTGGTGCTCGCGGGGGCTCGTCTGCGGGAAGCGGCGGCTGACCCGGCCGGCGCCGGGCAGGTGGCGGAGGGGATCGACGATGGCAGCCGGTAACAAAGAGCAGAAACGCCGCGCGCGTCGGTCGCGGGGCCTGGCTGTCCTGGCGCTGATGGTGTTGCTTGCCGTCGGCATCGTCCTGTTCGCGCCGCGGCTGGTGCCGCAGGATGTGCTGGCGAGCCGCGCGGCCGACGCCCTGGCGGCGGCCACGGGCGCGGAGGTCGTGGTCGGCGCGGCACAGCTGACCCTGATCGGCGGTCCCGGCCTGCAGCTGCGCGCGGCGCGGATCCGCGATGCGGCGCAGCTGGATGTCGAACTCGAACAGCTCGACGTGTCCCTGGCTGTGTGGCCGCTGCTGCTTCGGCAAGTGGTGATCGACGGCCTGCGGGCCCGCGGTCCTTCGGCGAAGGCCGTGTGGCAGGGACAGCCCGTCGAAATTTCCGGCTTCGCGGTGCGGGCCCACAGGCTGCATCTGCACGTGCCGCTGAACGCCGGAGATCCGGAGGCCGCGACGCCGGGCCCGCGGATTCCCGCCGATCTGTCCGGATCGTTCACGGTGTCGGCGGCGAAGGTGGCCTGGTCGACGATCCTGCTGGAACAGATGCAGGCCGCCGGCGGCTTCGAACAGCGGGTGCTGACGGTCCGTTCGCTGACCGCGGGTTGCGGCGGCGGTCAACTCTCCGTCGCGGCGACGCTCGATTTCGCCGCGGCGCCCGGCGGCGTCCTGGCCGGTGAACTGACCATGGACGATGTCGACGCCGACGCTCTGGCCGGGGCCTGGCTGCCCGATGTGGCCGCGCAGTTGGATGCGCGTCTGACCGGACGCGCGCAGGCGCAGTGCCGGCTGCTGGATGCCGCGACCGCGCTGGCCAGCCTCGAGGTGGACGGCGAGGTGAGCGCGGGCGAGGGGCTGTTGCGCGCCGGTCCCTGGCTGGGCGATGTCGCGCCCTACCTGGGCGACCGCCAGGATCTGGTCGACATCCGGATCAGCGGACTGCGCCACGTCTTCGGAGTGGCCGACGGCCGCTACCTGGTGGACACGCTGACCATCGACGGACCCGATACCGAATGGAGCCTGCAGGGGACCGTGGCGCTGGACGGTCGGCTGAATCTGGCCGTGCACCTGCGCCTGCCGTCCGGATTCACCCCGCGGATGGGTTCGATGACGTACTTCGCCGAGGCCCTGCGGGATGAGCAGGGGCGGGTCAATCTGGACCTCCGGCTGAACGGACCGATCGCCGAACCGGCGGTGGCGCTCGACGTGCCGGCCATGGCCGCACGATTGAAGCGGCCGTCGTCGTCGTCGCCGGGTGCGAGCGCAACGCCCCAAAAAGGGCTCGGCGCCATCCTTGACAAATGGAAGGTCAAGTAGTACCGTGCCTTCCCGTTGCGAACGCGGCCCTGACCGGCGTGCCGGCGGGTTGCGGGGGCGGGAACGCCACAAGTACCATCCTGGCACCGGCCCACGTTCCTGACTGCGGGAGGGCTAGTCCTAATTGGTAAGGCAGCGGTCTTGAAAACCGCCGGGTGAAAGCCCTTGGGGGTTCGAGTCCCTCGCCCTCCGCCAGATTCCGGAGAGGTGACCGAGCGGCCGAAGGTGCACGCCTGCTAAGCGTGTGTGGGGTCAAACTCACCGAGGGTTCGAATCCCTCCCTCTCCGCCACAAATCGAGAGTTTCGGGACGACGGTGTTTCTCGGGTGCGCCCATAGCTCAACTGGATAGAGCATCTGACTACGGATCAGAAGGTTGGGGGTTCGAATCCTCCTGGGCGTACCACCCTCGTCGAAGCCCCGCCCATTCGGGCGGGGCTTCTCTGTATTGTTGCCATGAACGTATGCTAGTGTCCGGAGTCTGTTTCGCCGTCTGGACAGGAGTCCGCGCGCCCGTTCCCGTGGTCGGGGATCCGAGGCTGCCTGCGGACCGGGAAGGAACCGCTTCGATGCCCTCATCGCCGATGCGCCGCCGCGTCCGGTTTCAGCCGGGCGCCGCGCTGGTGTTCTTCGTGCTCATGGCGTGCGCCGCCCCCGGTGCGGACGCGATGCCGCCGCCCATCCCCGTCTCCGAGATCACGGCCGGCATGACCGGCTACGGCTTGACGGTGTTCGCCGGCAGCCGCGTCGACACGTTCAGCGTGCGCGTGCTGGGCGTGCAGCCGAACGCGCGGGCGCAGGGCTCGCTGGTGCTGGTCGAAGTGGGCGGCCACGGGCTCGAGCTTTCGAGCATCGCCCAGGGCATGAGCGGCAGTCCGGTGTTCCTCGATGGCCGCTTCGCGGGGGCCCTGGCATTCGGCTGGGAGGGTTCGCTGTCACCCATCGGCGGCGTGACGCCGGCCGAGGAGATGCTGGCGCTGCCCGCGGAGCCGTCGACGGCTGCGGCCCCGCGCCACGGCGGCGTCTGGGATCCACGCGTGTTGATCGGCGAACGCACCGGGACGCTGGCGTCGGTGCTGTCGGGCGAGGTCGCGTCCGGCGGGTCAGCGAGCCCGCGCGTGCCGTCGGCGGTCGATCAAGTGGGCGGCTGGCCGGATCCCCTGGAACTGGCGGCGGTGATGCTCGAACCGCTGACGGACACCGGGAGTGTCGCCGCGCCGTCGTGGCTCTGCCTGCCGACAGGCGCCGGCGCGGCGATCGGCGCCGCCGGCGGTACGAACGGCGGCGCCATGTCGGCGGACACGTCCGCGCGTCTGCAGCCCGGCTCGGCCTGCGCCGTGTCGCTGGTGTCGGGTGACGCGGCTCTGGGCGCGATCGGCACCGTGACCTGGGTCGACGGCGATCGCGTGTTGATGATGGGACATCCCCTTCTGCAGCGCGGCGCGGTGAACCTGCCGCTGGCGAGCGCGGACATCGTCACCGTTCTGCCGAGCCGCCGCATCTCCTTCAAGATGGGATCGCCCGGGCCGGTCGTGGGCGCGGTGCACCACGATCTGCGCGCCGGTCTGGCCGGTCGCCTGGGCGATGTCGCGCCGGTGGTGCCGGTGACCGTGAGGGTCGAGGGACCGTCGCCCGGCACGTTCCGGTTCGCCGTGGCCGACGATGCGCAGCTGACGCCGCTGCTCGTGTTCTGGTCCTTCTACAACGCGCTGCTGGCCAAGGGCGACGACGCGAGCCGGCAGACCATCGACTGGCGCCTGGACACGACCTGGCGGCAGGCCGGTCGCGACGACGCGCAGACGCTCTCTCTGAACGGCGTGGCTGCCGGTCCGGGCGGCGCCGGCGCGCTGGCCGGCGAGATCATGGCGCCCTTGACCCTGATGCTGGAGAATCCGTACGGCGAAGTCAGCCTGCGGTCGGCCGCGTTCACGGCCGAGGTGCGGCCGGGTCGCAGCGATGCGGCCATCATCGCCCTGGGCGGTCCGCGTCGGATCGCGGCGGGCACGCGGGCCCTGGCGCTGACCGTCGAACTGCGCGACGCCGACGGACGGCGCGAACTGCTGCCCGTCGAAGTGACGTTGCCGGCGTCGCTTGCGCCCGGGGCTTATCGGCTGGTCGCGGCCAGCGCGGCGGAGTTCTTCGCGTTCGAAGCGCAGCGCGCTCCCGAGCGGCTGCAGCCGGCGCGTCTGGCCGACCTGTGGGAGCTGCTGCAAACGGAGCGCTCGCCGGCGACGCTGGTCGTCGCCCTGTTCGCGGCGGAGCGGCCTTCGCTGATCGGCGGTCGCGAACTGGCGGCAGCGCCCGGCAGCGTGAGCCGACTGGTCGCCGCCGGACGCCAGCCTGCCGAACAGGCCATGGCCCAGTTCTCCGCGCGCCAGGCCCTGCCGACCCGGTGGACCCTGGGCGGCCACGCGGTGCGTACGCTGGAAGTGTTGCCGCCGACGGCCGCGGTCGGCAATGGACGACGGCCTTGAACCCATTCGATTGTAACCATGCCTCCGGTGCGAGGGGAGTCGGCACGTTGGACAGCACGAACCTGAAGATGATGGACCCGCGGCTCGCGACGTGTCGGTCACTGCTCGCGCGGCTGTGCGCGCCGGTCCTGAAGCCGACGCCGGCGCTCGCTCTATTGCTGGCGTTGGCGCTGGCGCTGTCGCTGGCGCTGGCGCACACGCGACCGGCCGCCGCCGCGGGACCGAAGTTCTGGGACTGGCCCGAGAGCCGTTCCTTCGACGAAGTGGTGCTCAACGGCGCCGGAATCGACACGCTCGGTGGCCTGACGGCCGGTCCCGGCGTGACCGTCCACGCGGTCAGCGGACCGGAAGTCGTGTGGCGCGTCGTTCCGGACGGGCGCGGCGGCTGGTATCTGGGCACCGGGCACGCGGGCGAGATCCATCACGTGGATGCCGGCGGACAGGCGCGTCTGGTGGCGCGTCTGGAGTCGACCGAGGTGTTCAGTCTGGTCGTGCTGCCGGGAGGCGATCTGCTGGCCGGCGGCGGACCTGACGGCCGCCTGTCGCGCGTCACGGCCGAGGGCGAGGTAACCGAGGTCGGTCGCATCGACGGCAGTTACATCTGGGCGATGGTGGTGGCGGAGAAGTCCGGCGTTGTCTGGCTGGCCGCCGGCACGCCGGCCTCGATCCATCGTTTCGCGTGGCGCGACGGCACCCTGGAAAAGGTGGCCGCGCTGCCCGCGCAGAACGCGATGGACCTTGCGTTCGATTCCCGGCAGCGCCTGCTCGTGGTGACGCAGGGTCCCGGCCTGGTCTACCGTCTGGAGACCGGCGCGGGCACCGCACCCTACCTGCTGGGCGACATCGCCCAGGACGAGGCGCGCCGCCTGCTGCGCGGTCCCTGGGGCGTGATCCATGTTCTGGGTCTGGCGAATGGCGCCGACGTGATGACGTCCGCGGCCGAAGGTGACAGCGAAGGCGCAGCGGCGGTGCTGTCGCTGGCCACGGCCGGCACCGGCGCCTCGTCGTCGGCGCCTGCCGCGGCGCTGTACCGGTTGCGCGACGACGATGCGCTCGAGCGGATCTGGGCGGGCGATCGCGACCTGATGACGGCCGCCTGGAGCGAGCGCTGGGGCTGGCTCGGCGCCGGCACGCTGGGCGTCGGGCAGGGCGAAGGGGACGAGGCGCCCCCGGGCTCGTCCGCTGGCGGCGACGCGCGTGCGGTGGTCCACCGTCTGACCGGAGCCTGGGGCATGCGGCCCCTGACTTCCTGGCCGGGCGGCGACGCGCTCGATCTGACAACCCAGGGACCCGACGGGGGCTTCGTGTTGGCGCAGGCCCATCCGGCCGCCCTGGTCGTGGGCACAGCGAACGCCGGCCCCGCCACAGCGGTGAGTCCGCCCCTGGACGGCGGACTGGCCGTGGTCTGGGGACGGCTGCGGTGGGAAGGCGTGGCGGGCGAAGGTTCGCCGCGCTGGTCGGTGCGCGGGGGGCGTCGCGCGCAACCGGATGAATCCTGGACCGACTGGAGCGGGACCTGGACCAGCGCGGACCATGCGCTGGACCTGAAGGGCTGCCGTTACCTGCAGTGGCGGGTGGAACTGCCTGCGGCGGGCGCGGGCGAGCGCGCGTGGCGCCTGACCGGCGTGTCGATCAGCGCGCGGCAACCGAATCTGCCGCCGGCCATCGAGGACTTCCGGCTGGAACAGCTGCGCGGCGTGAAGCTGGGCGGGCTGACGGCCGGCGAGAGCATCGTCCATCAGTACCGCAGCGGCCTGCGCGCCGAATTCACGCAGCAGGATCCGCCGGAAGAGGGTTGGACGGAAATGGCGCGCTCGGACCCGGGCCGGGCTGTGCGCGTGGTGACCTGGCGCGCGGTCGATCCGAACGGTGACCGCCTTGAATTCCGGCTGGAATGCCGGCGCGAGGGCGAACGGTCCTGGCGGCCGGCCACCGCGGCCGGCGGCGGGCAGGATGCGCTGACGGGCACCCTCGGCAGCTGGGACACTTCGTCCCTGCCCGATGGCCGCTACGAACTGCGTCTGGTGGCCAGCGACCATCCCGACAATCCGGGCGGGACGGCGGCGCGCTCCGAAAAGACGATCGGCCCGGTGAACGTCGACAACCTGCCGCCGCGGCTGGAGCAGCTGGAAGCCCGGGCGGTCGCCGGCGGCCTGTCCGTGAGCCTGCGCGCCATCGATGTGTCCAGTCCGCTGGCCGGCGCGCGGCTGATCCTGCCCGACGGCGGGCCCGAGCGCCTGGATCCGCGCGACGGCATCTGCGACGGGCCGGAAGAATCGTTCGCGGTGGTCGTGCCGTGGCCGCGCGCGTCGCGCCCCGAAGGGCCCCGGCCGTGGCGCCTGCGGGTCGAAGTCCGCGATCTGGCCGGCAACGTGGCCGGCGGCGAGGTGGTCGTGCCGTGAGCCGGGAGAACGCGGGACCATCCCCGCTGGGCGGGCTTTTCGCGTCCGATGAACGCTGGATGAGCGAAGCGCTGCGTCTGGCCCGCGAGGCGGCGGCGCGCGGCGAAGTCCCGGTCGGCGCGGTCGTGGTCCGGGACGGCCGGGTTCTGGCGCGGGGCAGCAACCAGGTCGAGGCGCTGCGGGACGCGACGGCGCACGCCGAGATCCTGGCCATCGGCGCCGCGGGCGGTGCGGGCGCGGCGTCTGCGGACGACGGCGAAGGCATGGACGAAGCGGAGGAAACCGGTGATTCGGACTCTCCGGGCGGTGGCTGGCGCCTGGATGACGCCACGCTCTACGTGACGCTGGAGCCCTGCACGATGTGCTGCGGGGCCATCCTGCTGGCCCGCGTGGGGCGGGTGGTGTTCGGTGCGGCCGATCCCCGGGCCGGCGCCGTGGTCTCGACCGCCAGGTTGCTGGACGCCAATCCGTACCGGCACCGGGTCGAAGTGGTCGGCGGCATCCTGGGGGCGGCCTGCGGCGAGTTGCTGCGCGGGTTCTTCCGCGACCGCCGCCGGGAGCGGGACGGAGCCTGAAACCGGTGGGATCGGCCCGCTTCGGCTTGCAGACCATTCGTTGATTTTCCGAAAACCCGATGCTATATTGCCCGCCCTGTCCCCAGGTGGAGAGGTGCGAGAGTGGCTTAATCGGCACGATTGGAAATCGTGTGTGCCGGAAGGTACCGAGGGTTCGAATCCCTCCCTCTCCGCCAGTTGGAGTCGGGCGATTTCGCGGAGAGGTGCCGGAGCGGTTGAACGGGGCGGTCTCGAAAACCGTTGAACCTTCGCGGGTTCCCAGGGTTCGAATCCCTGCCTCTCCGCCATGATGACGAAAGGCCAGGCGCGGCCGGCACACCGCGCGTAGGCTATGGGGACGCGCCCCCTGCCGCACCGGGCACCAGCCCGGGGGCTGAAGCAGCGCGATGGTTCGGGTGGGGATGTAGCTCAGCTGGGAGAGCGCCTCGTTCGCAACGAGGAGGTCGACGGTTCGATCCCGTTCATCTCCACCACCCAAAAAAGCCGGCCGCCACGACGCGCCGGAAGGCATGATGGGTCAGGCCCGGCGTGACGTCGGAGCACCAACCCCGTCAGGACTGGAAAGTAGCAGCGGTACGTACCCTTCGACGTGTGCGCCGCCAGCCTGGCCCGCCTGCCAGCGGCCTCCGGAAGTCCGGAGGCCGCTCTTTTTTTGCGGCACGGAGCGCGCGGCCAAATGCGGGTGGCCGATGCCGACCGGAGCGTGTTAGATTCGCCCCTTGCCGGCGCGGTCGCCGGCCATCCCCGTTCGACCCGGCAGGCGGAGCACCATGTCGTACCAGGCCATCGCGCGCAAATACCGGCCCGAGACTTTCGACCAGGTCGTGGGCCAGGGACACGTGACCTCGACGCTGCGCGCGGCCCTGCGCAAGGGCAAGCTGAGCCACGCCTATCTGTTCTCGGGTCCGCGCGGCTGCGGCAAGACGACCGTGGCGCGCCTTCTGGCCAAGGCGATCAACTGCACCGCGCCCAAAGACGGCGATCCCTGCGGTCAGTGCGATATCTGCCGCGCCATCGCGCGCGGCGGCGACCTGGACGTGCTCGAGATCGACGCCGCCAGCAACACCGGCGTGGACAATATCCGCGAGTTGCGCGACATGGCGCAGTACTCGGCCAGCGGCGGCAGCAGCCGCGTGTTCATCATCGACGAAGTGCACATGCTGTCGAAGGGCGCGTTCAACGCGCTGCTGAAGATCCTCGAAGAGCCGCCCGCGCGCGTGTACTTCTTCTTCGCGACGACCGAGCCGAACAAGATTCCGCGGACGATCCTGAGCCGTTGCCAGCGCTTCGATTTCCGGCTGCTGGGCCGCGACGAACTGGCGGGCCGGCTGCGCGAGGTGTCCGCGGCTGAAGGCGTGACGATCGACGAGGCCGGGCTGCGGCTTCTGGTCAGCCTGGCCGAGGGCAGCATGCGCGACGGTCTGAGCCTGCTGGACCAGGTGATCGCCGGCTGCGAGGGCGCGATCGACGAGAAGTCGGTGGCCGATGCGTTCGGCCTGGTCGCCAGCGAGCTGTTCCTGGAACTGAACGAGTGCGTCCTGGCGCGGGATCCGGCGCGCGCTCTGCGGCTGGTGGAGAACCTGGCCGCGGCCGGCGGGAGCCTGGACGGATTCGCGCGCGGCGTGGTCACCAACTTCCGCAACCTGCTGCTGCTGCGCATCGACCCGCAGTTGGCGACGATGATCGACCTGCCGCCGGACCGCGTCGAGACGCTGCGCCGGCATGCCGCCGGATTCTCGGAGCAGGACCTGCTCGCGCTGATCGACGTGTCGGCACGGCACTTCGAGCGGCTGCACCGGAGCACGCAGCCGCGCATCGTCCTGGAGGCGTCGGTGGTCGAGTACTGCCGCTTCGAGTCGCGTGTGCTGCTGGCCGACCTGGCGCGACGTCTGGCGGGCGCGGAAGCGGCGGCGCCGGCCGGCGGCGGGAACGCCGCGGGATCCGGAAGGCCCGGAGTTCCGACCGGCGGCGCGCGTCCTGTCCAGGCCGCCCCGGGCCGATCCTCGGCGGCTCCGGCCACGCACGCGGCGGCCCGCGCGGTCGAGCGTCCGAGCTATGCGGGAACCTCAGGTGCGGGAGCGTCGTTGCCTGCCGTCGGCGCCGGTTCGGTCGCGGCCGCGCCGGATCTGACCTCGGCCGACCGCGCGGTCCCGGGCTGGACGCGCTACATCGACACACTCATGAAGAAACATCCGCGCCTGGGCGCCTGCCTGATGAACGGACTGCCGGAACGGGACGACGAGGCGGGCTGTCTGCGGGTGGCGTTCGCCGCCGACAAGAAGTTCATGGTCGACAGCATCGCCGGCGAAACCAGCCTGCTGGCGACGCTGGCCGAAGCGCAGTGGGGACAGCCGCTGAAGGTGCTGCTGGAGTACGGACCGCGCGGCCAGAAGGCCGAAGTGGCCGAGGAGATCCGCCAGGAAGTGGCGCCCACCCACCGCGAGGAACTGGACCGCGCCTGCGCGGCCGACGCGGCCCTGGGCGACCTGGTGGACCTGATGGGCGGCCAACCGCTGCCTGAAAGCGAACGGCGCCGCTGGGATCCGCCCAAGCGCTGACGCGCCGCCGACCGCTCACGCCGACGACAAGCAACGGGGAGGACCGATGGACATCCGCATGCTGATGAAGCAGGCCCAGCAGATGCAGGCCAAGATGGCCAAGGCGCAGGCCGAACTGGAGACCCGCGAAGTGACCGCCGAAGTGGCCGGTGGCCAGGTCAAGGTGGTCATGAACGGAAAGCACCGGCTCAAGAGCCTGACCATCGCGCCTTCGGCCGTCGATCCGGACGACATCGAATTCCTGCAGGATCTGGTGCTGGCCGCGGTCAACGAAGGCATCGCCGCGGTCGACGCGCTGGTGGAGAAGGAAATGGGCGCCGTGACCGGCGGCATGAACGTGCCCGGGCTGAACCTGCCGGGTATGGGCTGAACCGTGGATCGTGATCCCGTCAATGGCGGCAGTCGCGGAGGCAACGGCGGTTTCGGGGGTGACGGCGGCGAGTTCCAGTCGCCGGCGCTCGAACGGCTGGTGCGCAGCCTGAGCCGACTGCCGGGACTGGGCCGTAAATCGGCCACGCGCGTGGCGCTCCATCTGCTCACCGGGGGCGGAGCCGCCGCGCATGCGGACGAACTGACGACGGCCTTGTCCGAGGCGCGCAGCCAGGTGCGGACCTGCTCCCGTTGCGGTGCGATCACCGAGCCGGATCCCTGCCGTATCTGCACCTCGGACCGGCGGGACCGTTCGCAGCTCTGCGTGGTGGCCAGCCCCGTGGACGTGTTGCCGATCGAAAAGGCCGGTTTTTTCCGGGGCCGCTATTTCGTGCTGGGCGGACTGCTGTCGCCTCTGGATGGGGTCCGGGCCCAGGACCTGCCGTTCGACCGCCTGCTGGACCGTCTGGCGGATGGTCCGGTCACCGAGATGATCATCGCTCTGGACGCCAGCGTCGAAGGGGAAACGACGGCTCTCTATATCCAGAGACTCTTGTCCGGCAACCCTTTGCAGCTCTCGAGATTGGCGACCGGGATCCCCGTCGGCGGCGCCCTGGCCTACACCGACGAGGTCACGCTGCAACGGGCCTTCCAGTTCCGCCGCTCGTTCTAGGGCGCCTCAGGCCGGCCGCGACCGCCGGTTTCCTGCCACCCGCGAAAGCCCCAAATCCCCGTTCAAGTGGGTATACTTCCGGTCGATATCCTGTTGGCGTTCAATGCCCGAAAGCCTGTGGCACAGCCCGGGCCGGGTTCTCCCGGCAGGAGTGCGGTACATGGTCAGAGCAGAATGGGCCATCTTCGAGGAAGACTACTGGGCGATCAACAACGTCCTGGACGATCTGCTGCGAAGCAGCCGCGCCAGCAACGTCGTGTTGATCGACCGGACGGGCCAGCTGGTCAGCCAGTGCGGTCCTGAAGTCGATTTCGACCTCACCAGTTTCGCTTCGCTGTGCGCTGCGGACTTCGAGGCGAACTACCAGCTGGCCAAGCTGATCGGCGAGCGTGATTTCAGCACGCTGTTCCACCAGGGCGCCCGCGAGAGCATGTATCTGGCGAAGATCGCCAAGGGCGTCGTGCTGGTGGTGCTGTTCTCCAAGAGCACCACGCTCGGGCTGGTCAGACTGCGGGTCAAGCGCGCGGTCGAGGAACTGAACGAGATCATCGAGCACCTGTACGAGAAGCTCGAGTACCGCAACGAGGAATACGACACCTTCGACGAGGGCTTCACGCGCGGCGTCGAGGCGGAGATCGACAACCTGTTCGCCGACTGATTCGCGGATATGGCGCGGGGCGCAGGCCCCGTCACCGGCAGGCAAAGGGGAACGTCGTGTCGCTGATCAACTACTCTTCGCGCGAGATCAACTGCAAGGTGGTCTATTACGGCCCCGGTCTCGGCGGGAAGACGACCAACATCCAGTACGTCTACGAGAAGCTGGCGCCCGAAACCAAGGGCAAGCTCGTGACGCTGGCGACGGAGATGGACCGCACGCTGTTCTTCGACTTCCTGCCGCTGGAACTGGGCGAAGTGAAGGGCTTCAAGACGCGGTTCCACCTCTACACGGTGCCGGGCCAGGTGTACTACAACGCCAGCCGCAAGCTGATCCTGCGCGGCGTCGACGGCATCGTCTTCGTGGGCGACAGCAGCGAGTCGCGCTTCGACGCGAACATCGAAGCGCTGTACAACCTGCACGACAACCTCAAGGAATACGATCTGAGCCTCGAGCAGATCCCGTTCGTGATGCAGTGGAACAAGCGCGACATGCCGGACGCGATCCCGATGGCGGAACTGAACGAGGAACTGAATCCCGAAGGCTATGACAACTTCGAGGGCATCGCGGTGCAGGGTGTGGGCGTCTTCGACACGCTGAAGTGCGTGGCCAAGAAGGTGCTCCGCCAGTTGCAGACGAGCTGACGCCGAGACCGCCCCTGGCGGAGCTTCGGTGGCGCGGCCGGAAACGGCCGCGCTTTTTTTGTTCAGCACCCCTTGTCCTTCCAGCATTGAAATCGCACCGGGTCGTCGAAGCGATTGTATTCGCGATTCGATCTGCTAATGTTCCCCTGGAGGGGATAAGTTCTGTAACTCCAAGGGGTTGAGTATGATTTTCAAGTTCATGCCGACGATCCTGGTCGGTCTGGCGCTGGGGGGGACGCCCGCTATCGGCGGCATCGCGGTCGGCGACGCCGCCCACGGCACGCGCAGTTACGACGACTACGAGAAGCCGCAGGCCTGCTCGAGTTGCCACGACGACATCTTCCAGCAATGGAAGCAGGCGATGATGAGCCAGGCCTACACCCACCACTGGGACGAGATCGAGTATTTCGAACTGGCGGTGAAGCACGCGGAGAAGGACGCCAAGGTCGCGGGAGTCAAGGCCGGCTGCAACGGCTGCCACGCCCCGACCGCGTTCCTGGCCGGCGACACGCCGCCGCCGCGCCCCGAACTGGACAGCCGGGCGAACGAGTCGGTGCACTGCGACCACTGCCACACCATCACCGGCTTCGAAGGCGACGTGCCGCACAATTTCAATTGGGTGAGCGAGCCGGGCCGCCTGAAGCAGGGGCCGAAGCCCGGCGTGGTCTCGCCGCACCACGACACGGTGGAGAACGCGTTCCTGCGCACCGGCGACTTCTGCGGGACCTGCCACAACGAGATGAGCCCGTACGGCGTCTGGGTCAAGTCGACCCACCTGGAGTGGAAGGAAGGGCCGTACTACGCGCAGGGTGTGCAATGCCAGGACTGTCACATGCCGAAGGCCGAGGGCGTCTCGGCCCGCATGGGCCAGCCCGGGCTCGTGGCCCAGCATCTGTTCCACGGCGCCCATGACCAGGGCAAGCTGAACGGGTCGATCGAGGTGCGGATGAACCCGATCGAGCGCGAAGTGGAGAGCGACGGCACCGCCGTCATCCGGGTCCAGCTCTTCAACGGGAAATGCGGGCACAAGGTGCCGAGCGGCTCGGTCGAGGACCGGATGCTGTGGCTCGAGGTCACCGCCACCGACAGCGCCGGCCGGAGCTGGCGGCTGCCCGTCGACCCGAAGGGCTTCGCGGGCGAGGAATACACGATCTCCGCCGAGACGCTCGCCTACCAGGACATGGGCATCGCGATGGACATCCCGGACTTTCCCGGCGTGCAGCGCGACGGCATCCCGGCGGGCAACCGCATCTTCCGCATGCCCTATTTCGATCCGCAGGGCCGCATGACGATGCAGCAGTGGAACACGGCTTCGCTGGGCGTGGACTACCGCATCGGGCCGCGCGAGACGAAGGTCGAAACGTTCACCTGGGAAGTGCCCGCAGAGGCGGCCCCGGGGCGCATCGAATTCCGCGCCGTGCTGAACTACCAGTTGCTGATGAAACCGGTGGCCGAGTTCCTCAAGGTGCCGGCCGAAGAGTCGGCGCCACGGGTCATCAACAGCGCAGACACCTGGATCGAGGTCTACTAATGGAAAGGTCGTCATCCATGAACACGACGAGGATCTTCGGCGTGGCGCTGCTGGTCGTCCTGGCCGGCTCGCTGCTGCCCGAAACGGCTTCGGCGATCCCCGCCTTCGCGCGTCGCCACAAGCTGAGCTGCACCACCTGCCATGCGCCGTTCCCCCGCCTCAAGGCGTTCGGCGACGACTTCGCCGCCAACGGCTTCGCCTTGCCGGAGGACGAGAATGATCGCGACTACGTCGCCGCCGGCGACGACCTGCTGCGTCTGAACAAGGATTTCCCGTTGGCCGTGCGCCTGGACGCCTTCGTCACCCTGGCCGAGGACGGGGAAGGGGATCTGAAGACCGACCTGCAGAGCCCGTTCGGCCTGAAGCTCCTGTCCGGCGGCACGCTGGCGAGGAACGTCGGCTACTACTTCTATTTCTTCCTGTCGGAAAGGGGTGAAGTGGCGGGCATCGAGGATGCCTACGTGCACTTCAACGACGTCGGCGGGGCGCCGCTGGACATCCTGGTGGGCCAGTTCCAGGCCTGCGACCCGCTCATGAAGCGGGAACTGCGGCTGACCTACGAGGACTACCTGATCTACAAGACCCGCATCGGAAGGTCGAACATCAACCTGGCCTATGACCGCGGCGTCATCCTGGCGTACGACATGCCGCGCAGCGGGTCGAACGTGATCGCCATGGTCCTCAACGGCAACGGCAAGGACCCGGCGACGGATGCCGGATTCGACTCCGACAAGTACAAGAACTTCTTCCTGAGGTTCGGCCAGGACGTCGGGCAGTACGCCAGCGTTGGCTATTTCGGCTACTACGGCGACGAACTGGGCGTCGATCCGGATCCCGACTTCGATCCCGCGACGACGGTCAGCGGACCCGCCATGCACAACCGCGTGCTCTACCACGGACCGGACGTGAAGGCGGGCAACGGCACGCTGGACTTCTCGTTCCAGTACCTGCAGCGCCGTGACACGAATCCGGGATTCTACGCGCTCGAGGATCGCGTGGAGACCGACGGCCTGGTCGGGGAACTCGTGATTTCGCCGCATCAGGACCGGTCGCGCCATGTCGTGACGCTGCTCTACAATCGCATCGACTCCGAGTGGGACGAGCATGATCGGGAGAGCTTTACGGTGGGAGTCAGCCGGTTGTCTCAGCGGAATCTGAGGATGACGGCCGAATACACCTACGACAACGCGCAGTCGACGGGCCGTGCGGCCGTCGGCGTGGTGAGCGCGTTCTGATCGCGTCACATCTCTGAAGGCCGCTTTGCAGCCGGCCCGGACACCCTCTGGTGCCGGGCCGGCTGCGTTCGCGTTCCGGTCAAATGGCGGCAGGCGTCAGGAGACGGGCGGTCGCGGTCGCCGACGCGGCGGGTCGACGCCCGGCGCCTCGATCGCCCGCCCGTGCTTCCCTGGCCAGTTGCCACAGATCGCCCATCACCGCTTCCGCAGTCGGCCACCGACCGGCGCCGCTGCCATGCAGATGCTCGACGCTGCCGTCGTCACGCTTCAGCACCACATGGTTCTGCTCGTCGCGGGCGCTCCGCAGTGGCGACCGCGCGGGCAATCGCACCAGGCGGACGCGTGCGCGCCAGCCATCGCCCGTGCGTTCCAGCGTCGCAACCTGCCGCACGCCCGGCAACAGACCCTGTCCGGTGATGGGCTGGCGCGAGACCTCGTCTTCGCGCAGCGGCGGACCGCCGGCCAGCAGCGCCGCCGCACACAGCTTGGCGGCCGCGTCGCGTCCATCCAGATCGCGCGACGGATCGGCTTCGGCCAGACCGTGGGCGCGGGCTTCGTCCACCGCGGTCGCCAGCGGCATGCCCTGTTCGCAGCGCTGCAGCACGAAGTTGGCCGTGCCGTTCAGCACGCCCGTCAGCGAGACCAGCACGGCGGCGCCGGGGCGGGCGAGCGCTTCCAGAACCGGCACGCCGCCGCCCACCGCCGCGCCGGCCAGCAGGCTGGTGCGATGTCTGCGGGCCAGTTCGAACAGTTCGGGACCGTGGGCGGCGATGAGGTCCTTGTTCGCGGTGACCACCGGCGTTCCGCGCCGCAGCGCCGCGGCGACGGCGTGGTAGGCCGCCCCGGTTCCTCCCATCGCCTCGACCACGACATCGGCCTCGGTCGAGGCCAGCGCCACGGCGTCTTCGGCGGCTTCCAGGCCGAGCTCATGGCTCGACCGGTCGCGTACGGCGACGCCGGTCAGCGTGAACCGATCCGCGTCGGCGGTCAGCAGTCGCGCCACGCCGCCGCCGACGTTGCCGTGCCCGAGAAGCACCACGCGCAGCGGGGCCGCGGCTGCGGGCGGTGCCTCGAGATGCGTCGGGCAGCTTCCGATGCGCGTGCCGTCGGACGCGTTGAGCGCGCCCAGTTCGAAAGCCAGCCCGTGCCGTCGTGCGAACCGCACCGCCTTGTGCTGGATGATCGAGCCGTCGGTGGCCAGGGCGTCGGCCCAGTTCGCGGTCTCGAAACGGCGCGCCCGCGGCCCGGGCAGCGCCGGATCGCGTTCGTAGAGGCCGTCGACATCCTTCACCAGCCGGCAGCGCGTGGCGCCCAGCGCCCGCGCCAGGCACAGCGCGGTCAGATCCGAGCCGCCGCGCCCGAGCAGAACCGTCTCGCCGCGGCGGTTCCGCGCGATGTAGCCGGGACAGACGACGACGCCGTGGCGGCTGAGCGCCGATCGCACCCGCC
>JAIFKS010000030.1 GCA_020049465.1 bacterium
AGCCGGGGCCGGGGCGCTCCGTCCGGTCGGGCGCCGCGAAGGCGTTGATGCTGGCGGTGGCGTTCGTCGGGCTGACAGCCGCGGGCGGACCGGCCCGTGCCGCTGCCGACCCCGCGCAACTTGTGGCCCAGGGCAATCAGGCGTACACCGACGGGCGGTTCACCGAAGCGCGGGATCTGTATCTGCAGGCGCGGGCTCTCGGTGTCGAGGCGGCGGACCTGCACTTCAATCTGGGTAACGCCCAGGCCCGCGCCGGAGAGGTGGGCCCGGCGGTGGCCAGCTATCTGCGCGCGCAGCGCCTTGCCCCGCGGGACCGGGACGTTCGCCGCAATCTGGCCTGGCTTCGCCAGAACCTGAAGGATCTCGAACTGGCCAACCAGACGTTGCCCCTGTTCGTCGCGCAGGCGGCGGCTCTGGTCGGGGCGCTCTCGCTCGATGAATGGGGTTTGCTGCTGGTGGTCTCGCTGTGGCTTCTGGCCATTGTCGTGGGCTGGAACTGGGCACGGGGAATCACGACGAACCGGCGGCGCCTGCTGCTGGCGGCAGCCGGCACAGCCCTGGTTCTGGGTGTCGTCACGGCTGGCCGCTGGCATCAGGAGCGGGTGCGGAACCAGGCCGTGGTCGTGGCTACGGTCGTCGAGGTTCGCTCAGGCCCGGCCGGGACGTTCCCGACGTTGTTCGAGGTCCACGCCGGGCTGGCGCTCAATGTCGAGGGGCATCGCGATGGCTGGGCCAAGGTCAGTCTGGGGGGCGACTGGCAGGGCTGGCTGCCGGCCGGCGCCATCGAACATGTGCGGCTGGCGCCGGGTGCGGTGCAGGCGGTTCAGGCCAGCGGGCGGTAGACGGCTGAGGTTCGGGGCGTCTCGCTCACGGTCACGTCGGCAAGCAGTGGCAGATCCGGAAGCAGCCGGCGGTACAGCCAGGCCGCCAGAATCTCCGCAGTCGGATTCTCCAGGCCGGGGATCTCGTTCAGGCAGTGGTGGTCCAGTTCCCGGACCACCGGGTCCACGACCCGGCTGACCTCGCCGTAATCGACCACCCAGCCCAACGTCGGGTGCAGCTCGCCTTCCAGCGCCACGATCACCTGATAGGTGTGGCCGTGAAGCCGGCGGCACTTGTGGCCCTCGGGCACCCCGGGCAGCCAGTGGGCGGCGTCGAAGGTGAACGCCTTGGTGATCCTGGTCCGGGAGCCGTGCGTGTCCATTGTCCTTCTCCGGTCTGACGGTGCCGTGGGCCCTTCCGGGGAATCATAATACGCGACCCGGCACGCCGGGCAACCGGCCTTACGGGTACTTTCCCATTTCCTTCATTTTTTCGTTCAATGGCGGCAGAAACTGCCGATCCTAAGCGCACGCGGGTGCCGGACGGCGCCGCGCAGGGTATCAGGTCCGCCAGCCAGCGAGGCCGCCGTTGAGCACCGAGACGAGTGAACTTCAGGACATCCAGCAGACGCTGGCGCGGCTGCAGGCGCGCGTGCGCGATCTCTCGGATGAACCGGACGCCGGGGCCGACCAGGGCCCGTCGGCGGCGGCTCCGAAGGCTCCGGTACGGGCCGTCAGCGCGGGCAACGATGGTCTGGCCGCGACCGAACTGTCCCCGACGCGCCAGGGCGCCCTGTTGGCGGGAATCGCCGAACTGTCGACAATGACGCGTCTGAAGGAATTTCCCGAGTTCTTCGTCCGCCTGTCCCGGCATTCCGGGCTGCGACTGCTCCTTCTCAAACGCTGGTCGAGCGGTCTCCAGGTGTATCTGGAGGAAAATGTGAAAATGCCGCCCGAAGCGCGGCGCAAGCGCCGTGACGGCAGGGCGCCGATCCCCAGCACCAAGGACGATGTCTTTGCGGCCGTGGCTCACGATGGAACCGTCTACTGCGGTCCGGTTCCGCAGAAACACTTCCCCCTGGACCTGACCATTCTGCTCGGACGCGGAGCGCGCGACCGGCAGATCGTCATCCTGCCGCTGCCTTCGCAGGGACACTGGAACACCTTCCTGTATCTGGACGCCGACCAGCCCGGAGAATCCGCACTGGCGGCCGCAGGGATCCTCGCCCACTACGCATTGGCCCGGATGTGCCTCCTCGACAAGGGCGTGCCGGTGCGGCAGGGCCAGGTCTCGGCCATCCTCAACACCGAACTGGATCGCCGTCGGCGCGCGCGCGACCGGCGCGATTCCGACACTCCGGCGGGTTTCGACGGCCATGAGCCCGAAGTGGCGACGCTGGCACGCCACCGCGCACCGGAGATCGATCCCTTCGAGCCGGAACAGGCCGCCGTGGACGAGCCGATAGCACGTCCGCTGGCGCCGACGGGCGCCCGGCGACCGGCGCCTGTCGACGACGAACTGCAGATCTTCGGCGAGGAATCCGACAGTGCCGCGGCGCCGCCCCGCGAGGCGTCGGCGGCCGCCCACAAGGGTGCGTCCACGGTCGTGACCAACACGCTGCGCCACGTCCTGACTCCCGAGATCATCCTGCGCCACAGCGGCGAACTGCCGGCACTGCCGAAGGCGGCCTGCCACATCATGGCCGTGATCGAGGACCCGCGCACGACCGCCACCCGTCTGGAAAAAGCCCTGGCGATGGACCAAACCCTGACGGCCAAGGTGCTGCGCATCGCGAACAGCCCTTTCTACGGCGCGACCCGGCAGATCACCACCGTCAGCGAATCGATTGTCCGGCTGGGCTTCGTGACGATCCGCAACTGGACGCTGGTGACGGCGGCGCGTTCGGTGTTCCTGGCTCCGGGAGCCGGTATGCTCTACCAGAGGATCTGGCGCCAGTCCGTGCTCTCGGCGATGGGTTGCCAGCTGGTCGCGCAGGCGGTGGGCAGGGTGCAGCCGGAAGGCGTTTTCATCGGCGGTCTGATGCAGAACATCGGCCAGCTCGTGCTCGCACGCAGCCATCCCGAGATGTTCCAGGAGATCCTGGCCGAATCGGCCGAGAGCGGTCAGCCGTACCACGAAGTCGAATCCCGTGTGCTCGGTTTCGACCACGGTGAACTGGGTGCCATGCTGCTGCGCGAGTGGAATCTGACCGAGGATCTGGAGGAGGCCGTGCGCTGGCACCACCGCTACGACCATCCCGAGGCCAGGAATTCGCGCGTGGCGGCGATGATCGCCCTCGGTGAGGAAATCGCCTGCTGCCAGTGCGGTGACGATGCCGGCGCCCAGCCCGGGGACAATCCCCCGGCAGGCGCGGCGCTTCAGAAGGCGGCATCGTTCCTCGGACTGACCACCGAACGCGTGGAAGACCTGATGTCGCGCGCCGGCGCCCTGAAGATCGATCCGCATTTCTTCAATTGATGGGGATCGCCCGGAACGTGAATGGCCGCGCCTGTGAAGGCGCGGCCGTTTCGTCTCGACGCTGCCCGCGGTGACGCAGACATCGGCCGCGCGGTCAGGCTTTCTCCCCGGCCCTATCGGCCGCGCGCAGGGGCGGACGATCCTCGGCCGGCGGCTCGAAGTGGCAGCGACAGCGGGCCTCATAGGTCTCTGTCGCGCCGACGACCACCTGCGCCGTATCGCGGGTCAGCCGTTGCGTGAAGTTGGCGGGATCGCCGCAGGTCATGCAGATGGCCAACTGCTTGGTGACGTACTCGGCCCCGCACATCAACTGCGGCATGGGGCCGAACGGCAGCCCGCGGTAGTCCAGGTCCAGGCCGGCGATCACCACGCGCTTGCCCTGGTTGGCCAGCTTGTTGGCCACCTCGACGATCTCGTCACCGAAGAACTGGCCCTCGTCGATGGCCACCAGTTCCGTGCGGTCGTCCACCAGGGTCAGGATGTCGCGGGCATCGGTCACCGCGATGCCGGGCAGGCTCTGCTGGCTGTGGGAGACGATATTCGTGGCGTCGTAGCGGGCGTCGAAGCCGTGTTTGAAGATCTGCACCCGGCGCCGGGCGATCTGGGCGCGGCGGATCCGCTTGATGAGTTCCTCGCTCTTGCCGCTGAACATCGGCCCGCAGATGACCTCGAGCCAGCCGGATTTGCCATGGACGATCTGCATCGGACTCCTTGTGGCCGTTCGCGCCGGCCGGGACGGCCCGCCACGGGCCGGGACCTAAGACCTTGTCAGCGGAGGTGGAACCAATTTATTCTACCATGTGCCCAGCGCCAAGCCCATGCCTGCTGCCGACCGGAAGGACCCATCCTTGCTCCCCTGGACCCGAGCGACTTTTGCCGACCTGTGCCGGCCCGGTGTCATCGGCATGCTCCATCTGGCGCCCCTGCCGGGCAGCCCCCGCTGGGGAGGCGATCTGGGGGCGGTCACGGCCGCCGCGCTGCGGGACGGTCGTACCCTGCGCGAGGGCGGCGTGCGCGCCGTCATGCTCGAGAATTTCCAGGATACGCCGTTCCATCCCGGCTCGGTCCCGCCGATCACGGTCGCGGCCCTGACGGCCGTCGCGACCGCCGTGCGGCGGGAACTGCCCGACTGCGCCCTGGGCATCAACGTCCTTCGCAACGACGCGGAATCCGCCCTGGCGATCGCGGTCGCGGTCGGCGCGGCCTTCATCCGGGTCAACGTGCACACCGGCGCCGCGGTCACCGACCAGGGCCTGATCGAGGGCCGTGCCTGGCACACGCTCCGTCAACGCCGTGAATTCGGCGCCGAAATCGGCATCCTGGCCGATGTCCGGGTCAAGCACTCGGCACCGCTGGCGGCGCGGGCGCCGGCCGACGAGGCGCGCGACCTGCGCCTGCGCGGCCTGGCCGACGCCTTGATCGTCACCGGCGCGGCCACGGGCGCCGGCGCCGACCCGGCCGAACTGGCGGCCCTGCGCGCGATCCTGCCGGACTGCCCGCTGCTGGTCGGCAGCGGTGTGACCGCCGAGAACATTCACCAGTTCCTGCCCGCTGCCGACGGCTTCATCGTCGGCACGGCATTGAAGGAAGCCGGCGACGTCGCGGCGCCGGTCAGCGCCGCCCGTACGGCGGCGTTCACGGCGCGCCTGGCGGCCGCTGTTGCAGGGAGCAAGGCATGAACATCCTGGTCACCGGAGGCGCCGGTTTCATCGGCTCGAACCACGTGCGCTATCTGCTGAGGAATTCGGACGACCGCGTGGTCAACCTGGACCTGCTGACCTATGCGGGAAATCTGGAGAATCTCGCGGGCTGCGAAGATGATCCCCGCTACCGCTTCGTCCGCGGGGACATCCGTGACCGCGAACTTCTGCGAACGCTCCTGCGGCAGGAAGCGATCGACTCCGTGGTTCATTTCGCGGCCGAAAGCCATGTCGATCGTTCGGTCGAAGGGCCCGAGGTGTTCATCACCACCAACGTGCTCGGCACCGAGATCCTGCTGGAGGAGGCGCGCGCCGCCGGCGTCCAGCGTTTCGTCATGGTCTCCACGGACGAGGTGTACGGCTCGCTCGGCAGCGAAGGCCGCTTTACCGAAAGCAGCCCGTTGGCCCCCAATTCCCCTTACGCCGCCAGCAAGGCGTCGGCCGACCTCCTGTGCCGCGCGTTCTTCAAGACGTTCGGTTTCCCGGTCGTGGTGACGCGCTGCAGCAACAACTACGGCCCGTACCAGTTTCCCGAGAAGCTGATCCCGCTGATGATCGCCAACGCGCTGGAGGGCAAGCCCCTGCCTGTCTATGGCGACGGCCTGCAGGTGCGCGACTGGCTTTACGTCGAGGACCACTGCCGGGCGGTGGATCTGGCGTTGCGCCGCGGCCGTCCCGGCGCGGTGTACAATGTGGGGGGTGGCAACGAGATGCGGAACCTGGACCTGGTGCGCCTGCTCCTGGACCGTCTCGAACGCAGCCACGACCTCATCAAGTTCGTCGCCGACCGCCCGGGCCACGATCGCCGCTATGCGATCGACGCCGCGTACATCGGCGCCGAAATGGGCTGGGCGCCGACGGTCGATTTCGCGACGGGCCTGGCGCGCACGGTGGACTGGTATCTGGCGCAGCGCCCCTGGTGGGAGAAGATCCGCAGCGGTGCCTATACCGCCTACTACGACCAGATGTACGGACCGGCCGGCCGCCATGCCGGCGACGCCCGGGTGCAATGATGGTGACGGCGCGTCTGCCCGACGGCCGCGCGCTGGCGATCTCCGCGGGCGTCTCCGACCGGGTTTCCTGCGGCGCGCTGGTGCTGGAGGACGTGACCGCGGGAGATCCTGAACCGCTGGCCGCCGAGGTCGCCGCGCTCGAAGCGGACCTGCGCCATCGCCACGCCGGCCGCGAGCCCTCGGCGATCGAAGGTCTGCGCGAGGCGCGAACGCTCTACAAGTCCTTCGGCATGGATCCATCGCGCCACCGCCCCAGCAGCGAGGCCCTGCTGCGGCGCGTCCTGCAGGGCAAGGGGCTCTACCGGCTGGGCAACGTGGTGGACTGCTGCAATTTCGCGTCGCTCAGCTTCCTGCTTCCGATCGGCCTCTACGATGTGGCCAGGATCCGGGGCGACATCGAACTGCGTCTCGGCGCGGTGAACGACCAGTATCCGGGGATCCGGAAGGACATGGTGCACGTGGCGGATCGTCTGGCCCTGTTCGACGCCGAGGGACCGTTCGGTTCGCCGACCAGCGATTCCCTGCGCACCTGCGCCGATGCGGGAACAACCACCCTGCTCGCGGTCGTCATGGCCACCGCGCGCTATCCCGCAACGGCGATGTCCGCGCATCTGGATTCGCTGGCCGCGGTCTTTGCGCGTCATTGCGGCGCCCGTTTGACGTGGCGCGCCCTGCTGGGCACCGGAGGAAGCGCATGAGATCCGCAGCCACGACAGGACACCGCCGCCTGCTCGCCGGCCTCCTGATGACGGTCGCCTGCGCATCGGCCGCCGACCGTTGCCAGGCGGCGGCGGGCGATGAAGAAGCCCTCGCCGCGCGGTTGCGCCGCCGCGTCGAGACACTGACCGCACCCGCCCTGGCCGGCCGCGCCGCCGGCTGGCCAGGCGGTCGCGCCGCGGTCGATACGCTTGCAGCCTGGTATGCGGCGGCCGGGCTCGGTCCCGCATTCGCCGGCGCGTGGACGCAGGAATTTCCGCTGACCGGGACGGGTTGGACCGGCGATGCGCTGGCGGGACGAACGGGCGCCAACGTGGGTGGCACCCTGGCCGGTGACGGCAGGCTGGCCGGTCGCTGGCTGATCGTGGCGGCCCACCTCGACCACCTCGGCGAACTGGCCCCGGAGCCGGCGACGATGTCCGTGCCCGCCGACTCGGCCTTTTTCCCCGGCGCCAACGACAACGCCTCAGGCGTCGCGATCGTCCACGAACTGGCGCGCCGGCTTGTCTCCGGGAGCGGGGCGCCCGCCGCCGGGAGCGACTGCCGTTCCGTGCTGCTGCTCAATCTCGATGCCGAGGAAGTGGGGCTTCAGGGAGCGGCCTGGTTCGTGGACCATGCACCGGTGCCGATGGACAGCGTCGATGCGATGATCAACCTCGATACCGTGGGCCACCTGTTCGACGGCCGCCTGATCGTCAGCGGCCTGGGCACCGCCGCGCCCCTGGCGTCCGTTGTCGACGTGGCGGCGAAGTCCGCCGACCTCGATTTGAATCCGTCGAGCGGGGGCTGGTCCGGCAGCGACCACATGGTCTTCAACACGCGTGAGGTGCCGGTGCTGTTCCTGTTCGGCGGGCCGTATCCCGAATACAACCGCCCTGCGGACACCGCCGGCAGGCTGGACTACCCGGCCATGGCGCGCGTGGCCGTGTTCACCGCCGAACTGGTCGCCGGACTGCGGACGGTGCCCGGGGCCTTCGATTGGCGCCTGGTGGCCAGCGGCGGCCTGCGGGACCAGGCCGCTCTCGCCGGTTCGGAACCGTCCGCGGGGGGCGGCGGCGACCGGAAGAACGAAAACAAACAGACGTGGCTGGGGACGATGCCCGACTTCACGGAAGGGCAGACAGGCTACCGCCTGGCAGGCGTATTCGACGGCAGCCCGGCGGCCGCGGCGGGGCTGCAGAAGGGCGATCTGCTGGTGCGCTTCGGCGACTATCCCGTCAGTGACCTCGCCACGTTCACCACGGCGCTGTGGGCCTATGAGCCTGGCGACCTCGTCGAAGTGGGTGTCACTCGCGACGGCCGCGACCTGCGCTTCACCGTCGCGCTCGGCGATCGAGCCCAGCGGCGCTGACGGCCCGTCCGGTGCCGGTCGCCGGATCAGTCATCGACGCCGGACGCTTCCACCGGATACATGCCGTCGATCACGCTGCGGTACAGGCGCCCGATCTCGAAGCGTTTGATCTTCAGCGTCGGCGTCAGTTCGCCGTCCGCCAGCGTGAATTCGCGCGGCAGCAGCGTGTGCTTCCTGATCTGGCTGAAGCCGGGATGGTCGGCGTTGATGCCATCGACGATGCGCTGGAACAGGCGCTGCACGCGCGGATGGGCCAGCATCTCGGCCGGTGTCGTCAGGCCGAGTTCCCGGTGATCGACGTAGTGCTTCAGGTTCGCGAAATCGGGCACGATGAGCGCGGTGAGGTACGACCGCCGGTCGCCGATCACCACGGCCTGGGCAATGTACTTGTCCGCGATCAGGCTGTTCTCCAGGGGCTGCGGCGCGATGTTCTTGCCGCCGGCGGTCACGATCAGTTCCTTCTTGCGGTCGGTGATGAAGAGATAGCCGTCGGCGTCCAGGTGGCCGATGTCGCCCGTGGCCAGCCAGCCGTCGGCGTCGAGGACCTCCCGGGTCGCCGTTTCGTTCTTGTAGTAGCCGCGCATGACCTGGGGGCCCCGGCAGAGGATTTCGCCGTCGGCGGCGATCTTGACCTCGGTTTCGGGAATGACCCTGCCCACGCTGCCGAAGCGGATGGCGCCCACCTTGTTGCACGTCAGCACCGGCGATGTTTCGGTCAGGCCGTATCCTTCGAGAATCAACGCTCCGGCGCCGTTGAAGAACTTGATGATGCGCGCGTTCAGCGGTGCGCCGCCCGAGACCATGAGCCGCACGCGCCCGCCGAGCTTGGCGCGCAGCTTCGTGTAGACGAGACGGTCGGCGATGGCGTGCGCCACCTTCAGGCCCAGTCCCGGCGCCGGTCCATCCACGGTCGCTTCGGCCCAGCGGATCGCCACGCGGCGCGCCCAGAAGAAGATCTGCCGTTTGGGAAAGCCGGCTGCCGAGGCCGCGTTCGCGGCCCCGCCGTGGATCTTCTCGTACAGACGCGGCACGCTGATCATCATCGTCGGCCGCGCCAGCGCCATATCTTCGCCGAGGGTGTCGAACCGGCGCGCGTAGTAGATGGCCACGCCGCGATAGATCATGGAGTAGTAGCCGGCCATGCGTTCCAGAACGTGGCTCAGGGGCAGGAAGCTCAGGCAGACGTCTTCCGGCCCGAAGTAGACGATCTTCGTCACGTTGACGATGTCCGACACGAAGTTGGCGTGGGTCAGCACGACACCCTTCGGATTGCCGGTGGTGCCGGACGTGTAGATGATGCTGCAGACTCCGTGGGGATCGCCGCCGGTCCAGTAGGCGGCGTCGTCGGCGGCCGCTCCCGCCGCGGCAGCGTGCCCTGTGTCTTCGAGCTGCCGCAGGGTGAGGGCGCCGGCGAGATCCGTACTCTCGAATGTTACCGCGTGGCGGAGGGTGGGCAGATGGCCCCGGATCACCGCGAATTTGGCCGCCTGCTCGGGCGACGACAGGAAAATCGCGACCGGTTCGCAATCGGCCAGGATGTACTCGATGGCCGGGGCGAGCAGCGTCGGATAGATGGGCACCGTGATGGCGCCGCAGGCCAGGGCCGCCAGATCGGCCAGCGCCCATTCATGGCGGTTCTCGCTCAGGATGGCCACCCGGTCGCCCGGCGCGACGCCGAGCGAGCGCAGCCCCAAACTCAGGTCGCGCACGCGCTCGAGCACGCGCGCGCTCGGGATCGGCACATACGGTCCATCGCCATCCCGGTACGCCAGACAGTCGGGCCGCGGGCGTTCGCGCACGGCCGTCCAGAGCAGTTCGGGAATGGTGCGGACGGTCATGGCTGACTCCCTTTTGGCGCCTGTGTCGTGAAACCGGCTGGATCCGGTCGGCTGATCCGGCCGCGATTTGCGCCCGGCACCGCCTGATGCGAATATCCTCCGGTTTCGCCCTGATCTTGTCAATCGCCGGCTGTTGCCACCAAGGGTTCGCATCGCAGGAGGGTCCCGTGCCGGAATGCCATCCCAGTCCGTTCGCTGGATCCGCGTTGTCCGCCGTGCACCGTGATCTGCTGGCCTGGTTCGACGCGAACCGTCGCGATCTGCCCTGGCGCCGTCACCGTTCGCTGTACGGCACCTGGATCAGCGAGATGATGCTGCAGCAGACCACCGTGGCCACGGTCGTTCCCTACTGGGAGCGATTCCTCGAACGGTTTCCCGACGTGACCGCGCTGGCCGTCGCTCCCGAGGACGAAGTGCTCGCCCTGTGGTCCGGTCTGGGCTACTACCGGCGCGCGCGTCAGTTGCACGCGGCGGCGCGGCAGGTCGTCGGTCAAGCGGAGGCGTTTCTGCCGACGGATCTGGAAGGCTGGCGCCGGCTGCCGGGGATCGGCCCCTACGCAGCGGGAGCCATCGCCAGCCTCGGTCTCGGACTCCGCGAGCCGGCTGTCGATGCCAATGTCCGTCGCGTCCTGGGGCGATGGCTGGTCGGCCCGGAGCCGTCGACGGCGCCGACGCTGAGGGTCATCGAGGATCGTGCACGCGCACTCGTACCCCGCGATCGTCCCGGCGACTGGAACGAGGCCCTGATGGAACTGGGGGCCGTCGTCTGTCATCCCCGCGAGCCGTCCTGCGCGGCCTGTCCCGTCGCCGCGCACTGCGGGGCGGCCCGGGCGGGTTCGGCCTGGTCGCCGCCGCCCGCCACTGCCCGCCCGGAGGCGGTGGCCGTCCGCACTGTCATGGTTGCGATACTCTGCGGGCGCCGTTTGTGGCTGGAGCCTGCGGGAGGCCCGGCCTTGCACTGCCACAGCGCGGAGCCCGCGTTGCGTGCAGATTTCACGCACCTGCACCCCGGGCTTCTGACCCTGCCGATGTCCGCCTGGTATCCCGTGCCGGCGGGCGCTCCGGGTGGGAGTCCCGCGCGGTTGAGGCTGTCCTGGCGCCCGTGGCCGGACCACACGGAAGCCGAGCCACCGCAATTGGTTGGGCGTTTTCGACACGCCATCACGCGGTACCGGCTCGCGGTCGAGGTTGCCGTCATCCGCATCGAGGCCCCGGCGGCGGCTTCGGAAGTCCCGCCGCCCTTCGGACGGCCCGCCGGTTCCTGGGTCGAGGTGGTGGACGCCGGTCGGCTGCACGTCAGCCAGTTGGCCCGCAAGGCGTTGCGCTTTATCGATGATGCGCGAGGTTGACAATCCGGTTTCGATGCATGTCCTTTATGGCCGAGGCTTGGGTCACCCTACGTGCAACTGCTGAGAGGTCCCGCGATGCTGCAGATTACCAGGCAGACTGAATACGCGATCAGGGGGCTACAGGAACTCGCGCGGCGCGAAAGCGACGCGCCTGTCCAGCTGAAGTCGATTGCCGGATCCTGCGAAGTCTCGGAAGCGTTTCTGGCAAAGATCTTTCAGATGCTGGCGCAGTCCGGCATCGTCAAGTCCCACCGCGGCGTCAAGGGCGGCTTCAGCCTCGGTCGCCCGGCGTCCGAGATCACGCTGCGCGAAGTCGTCGAGGTCTGTGAAGGCGGCATTGTGCTGAACCACTGTCTCCGCCAGGTGGACCCCTGTCAAAACGCTGACAACTGCCACCTGTCGAAGGTGTGGCGGGAAGCCCAGGACGCGTTGACGGGCGCGCTCGATCGGACCCATCTGGCCGACGTGATGTAGTTCCGCTGCGGCCACGGTCGCGAAGAGACGCAGACGGGCGGGGCGTGGAGCCTCGCCCGTCTCTTTTTACATCCGCCGGCCGTCCTTCAGGTGCTGGCCAACCGTCGCCGTCGCAGTTGCCCGCAAGCGGCCGCGATGTCGCGACCGCCGCTCAGACGCACGGTCGTGTCGATGCCCGCGCGCGTCAGGATCTCCTGGAACGCCAGCACGGCCGCCGGGCCCGAGGGTTCCTGGGCGTCGTCGTCGAGCACGTTGAGCGGGATCAGGTTCACCTTGAAAGGGCCCGAGCCCGCGAGTTTCGCCAGGCGCCGCGCCTGTTCGGGCTGGTCGGTTTTCCCGGCGATCAGCACCCAGGCGATCGTCGTCCGCCGCGCCGACTGCCGCGCGTAGCGCGCGCCCAGTTCGATCACCTCGGCCAACGGTGTGCGTCCGGGCACGGGCATCAGGCGTCGACGCTCTTCATCGGTCGTGCCGCCCAGACTGAGCGTCAGCCCGACACCGGGCGCGGCCGCCACCAGTCGGCGCAGACCTTCGCCGGGGCCGCTCGTCGAAACCTGGATGCGCCGTTTGGACATGGCCAGACCGTCGTCGTCCATCATGATGCGCAGCACGGTCGGCAGGGCGTCCCAGTTGTCCAGCGGTTCGCCCATGCCCATGAACACGACGTTGAACTGCCGGTCGCCATGGCCGGAAATCGGCGCGGCCGCCAGATCTCGCCGCAGGTGCGTGATCTGCTCAAGGATCTCGCCGGCCTCGAGATTGCGCACCAGGCCGCCGCGGGCGGTGGCGCAGAAGCGGCAGGCCATGGCGCAGCCGACCTGCGTCGACAGGCAGAACGTGGAGTGGCTCTCCATCGGGATGATGACGCTCTCGACCGTCTGCCCGTCGCGGAGCCGGAACAGGAACTTGCGCGTGCCGTCACTGGACTCCTGGCGCTCGACCGGCGTCAGCGCCTGAAGGTCGAACCGCTCGGCCAGCGCGGCGCGCAAAGGGCGCGGCACGTTGCGCATCTCATCCCACTGGAGCGCATCGTGCACGTGCAGCCAACCGGCCACCTGACGCGCGCGGTAGGCTTCGCCGCCGAGTTCGCCCACGGCAGGGGCGATCTCTTCGGGAACCAGCGATCTCAGCAGGGGTTTGGCCACGGTGGTCGTCCTATCGGTATCCGGGCCGGCGGGGCCCGTGTCTTGACACGGGTTCGGTCGGCGTAGCAAGGTGTCGGGGGCCGCCGTCCGAGCGCGGCACAATGTCCGCAACCCGCCGCGCGACCGCAAGCGAATCCGGACCCGTCCCGCCAAGGAGTGGCCGTGAAGACCGTTCTGATCGTCGATGATGACCCTTCGATCCGCGAAACCGTCGCCGAAACCCTGCATTACGACGGGTACAAGACACTCGCGGCGTCGACAGGAGCCGAAGGCTTGACGATGGCCGAACGCCAGCGCCCCGACGTGATGCTGCTGGATGTGAAGATGCCCGGGATGGACGGCTTCGAGGTGCTGCAGAGGTTGAAGGCCTCGGCGATCGATGTGCCGGTGATCGTGATTTCCGGCCACGGCGACATCGACACGGCGGTTCAGGCCGTCAAGCTGGGCGCCTACGATTTCATGGAAAAGCCCATGGAGCGCGGGCGCCTGATGGTGACGATCAGGAACTGTCTGGACCACCACCAGGCGATGGCGGATCGCAGCGTGCTCCAGACCCAGACCGGCCACCGCAATCCGATCGTGGGTGACAGCCGCTCCATGCACGCGGTCAGGGCGTTCATCGAGAAGGTGGGGCCCAGCGAAGCTACCGTGCTGATTACCGGTGAAAACGGGACGGGCAAGGAGCTGGTCGTCAGCGCGATCCACCGTGCCAGCGCTCGCCGGGATCGCCCCCTGATCGAGGTCAACTGCGCGGCGCTTCCCCGCGACCTGGTGGAAAGCGAACTTTTCGGGCACGAAAAAGGCAGCTTCACCGGGGCCGACCGCCAGCGCATCGGGAAGTTCGAGCAGGCCGACGGCGGCACGCTGTTCCTCGATGAGATCGGCGACATGGGCGAAGAGGCGCAGGCCAAGGTGCTGCGGGCCGTGGAAGAGAGCCGTTTCCAGCGGGTCGGCGGGACCGAGACCCGGCAGGTCGACGTGCGGATCATCGCGGCCACGAACCGCGAGTTGTCGGCGCCGCAGTCCGGATTCCGCCAGGACCTGTTCTACCGGCTGAACGTGCTGGCGATCCACCTGCCGCCCCTGCGCGAGCGGGAGGGCGACGTGGCGCTGTTGCTGGACTGGTTCATGGCCGACCTGGCGGGCCGGCTCAAGGTGCGTCCGCGACGTTTCGCGCCGGAAACGGTCGCCATCCTCCGGGAATACAGCTGGCCGGGCAACGTGCGCGAACTGCGCAACCTGGTGGAGCGCCTGCTGATCCTGGCTCCGGAGGGGATCATCCGGCCCACGGATCTGCCGCCGCTGCCCGGGACGGCGCAGACCCGACCCGAGGACGCCAGTTTGTTCTCGAGCAACGACTTCCAGGATTTCAAGACGCGCAGCGAGAGCGCTTTCCTTCAACTCAAGTTGAAGGAGAATCTCTACAACGTGAGCCGGACGGCGGATGTCCTGGGCATGCAGCGCAGCAACCTGTACAAGAAAATCACGAAATACGGCCTGCGGACGCAGCCCGTCGAATAGGGGACCCGACAACGGCGATTGACACCCTGGGTGGTTTTCCGTAACAATGATGTCATGGCCGTGCACCATCCGGGGCATGTGATGGTGGGGCGCGGTCACAGACGGGGTGCATTGTTCGGAGGATGAAGGACATGAAGAGAATCACCACGATTCTGGTTCTTCTGCTGGCGGTCGTCATGATCGCCGCGTCCGTGCCATCTCCCGCCGCCTGCGTGGTCCCCATTTCCGGCAACACTTCCGGCTCGCAGGGCAGCAGCGCCAGGCCGCTGACAACGACTGCGGCCACCTCCGAGGACGATGACGGCAAGGGCGATCCCGGCGGCGCCGGCGATGGCCTGGGAGCCGATCCTGAAGTGCTGGCCATCGAAGGTGCCAATACCGAAGGCGCCGGGGCAACGATGGAGCTCATTCTCCAGTTGCTCCGCTTGATGCAGACGGTGGGCTAGGGCGCCCAGGGGCGCCCGGCCAGGACAGGTAAGCAGTCGGATACAGAAACCGAATCCACTTCCTCGCCGAGGGATGCGGTTGATGAAGGATCATTTCCAGGACCCCGGCCGCCGGGACGCCTCGGGGCAGCGCCAGTCGCGCCCCCAGACGGCGTCCGACTGGCTGCGCCTGGAGGAGATCGGCGATCTGCATTTTCACGCCTCGGCCTACGCCACTGCGCTGGACTACTACACGCAGTTGACCGATGGCGCCGTCCTGGACGCCCTGCCGCGCGACCGCGCCCTGCCCCTGTTGCGCAAGTCCATCGATGCGCTGCTGCTGCTGGGGCAGTTGGGCGACGCGGACGCCCTTCTCGATGAAGCCGATGCCCTGCTGGCCCGCACGATGGCCCTGGCGTCGGCCACGGAAGCGGCACCACTGACGGCAACTTTCCAGATCCGCCGCGCCATCGTGCTGCGCGAACGCGGTCGTCTGCACGACGCCCTGAATCTGGCCAAGCGCGCGTTCGCGGTGCTCGCCCTGACCGATGAGCACGCGGACGTGGCGCGTCTGCAGGTCGTCATGGGCATTTGCCATCTGCGCCTGGGCCGGCTGGAAAAGGCCGATGAGCTTTTCAACGACGGCCTGGCGACCTTCCGCCGCATCGGCCATGATCTGGGCGTTGCCAACCTCCTGAACAACCTGGCGCTGCTGGACAACGTCCGCTGCCGCTGGGACAGGTCCCTGCAGCAGCTGGAAAAAGCGCTCGAGCTCTCCCAACGCATCGGGGCCAGCCACCTGTTGCCGATGCTGTATCTGAACCAGGGCATCGTCCTGCAGAAGACCGACCGTCTCGGCGAATCACGCGCCGTGCTGGAAAAGGGTTACCGCCTGGCCGCGAGCCTGGGCGATCGGCTGCAGCAGTGCCGGCTCAGTCTGGCATTGGGCAGACTCGAGACCATGAACGGTCGGCTCGCGCGGTCCGAAGAGTTGCTGGTCGAAGGCAAGTCGCTCGCCGAACATCACAATTTCCTGCGTGAAGCGACCATCGCCGATGAATACCTCGGCGACGTGCAGCTTGCGCGCGGCGAGCCGGATACGGCGGTTTTCAATTACCACGAAGGCCTGAGCAAGTCGCGTTCGATCGCCGCCGGCAACGATCTCGAGGGCGAACTCCAGCGACGGCTGGGCGAGGCGCATCTGGCGGCCGGACGCCTGGAGGAAGCCGTCGCCGCCTCGACTGCGGCGCTGGCCGTCTGCGGGCAGTGCGGGGAAATCTACGAAATCGGATTCTGCCATCTGACGCTGGGCCAGGCCCTGTTGCAACAGGGAGACCTCGCCAAGGCCGACGAACACTATCGACAGGCCATCGCCACTTTCCAGGACCAGAAGCTGCCGCACCTGTGGTGCCGCGCGGTGGTGGCCTATTGCGACGCACGGCTTGCTTCGGCCGCGGAGCCGCAGCTGCTGCTCCTGCGGCGCCTGCTCATCGATGCCCAGGACCGCGTCGCGGCGGGCGTCAGTGACGCCATGCTCTGTCAGGTGCTCGAGCGGCTCGCCGGTGTGCAGGTGCGTCTCGGCCAGTACGACGACGCGCTGTTGACCGCTTTCGATCTCGAGCGCTACGCCGGCGGCCTTGAGGATGCCCGGTGGGCGGAAATCGTCGTTCGCCTGCGGGGGACGATCGAGCGCGGCATGTTGCGCTCGGTAGGTTCGCCCGAAGCGCACTTCGAAGCCATTTCGACGCTGCCCGGCTTGTTCGATGCCGAAAAGGGCACCCTGCCCCGCAATCTCGACGCGGTGCTGGCCGCGGCCATGGACCGCGTCGGCGCCGACTCCGGCTGCATGGCCATGGTGGATCCGCACGCCGCCGACGGCGCCCTGCGGGTCGTCACCCGCCGGGGCCTGACCGAGAATCTGGCCGGCCAGTTGGCCCGGTGGTTTGCGGGCGAGGGCCGCGAGCCGGGCCTGATTTCGCTCCACACGCGGCTCGGGCCCCGGGATCGGATCGTCGTCGGGGTGCCGGCCCTGTTGACGGTCGCCGACAGCTGCCTGTTCATGCCGATCGCGCTGCACGATCGCCGATTCGGGGTCCTGTTCGTCGGCAAGTCCGGTTCGGGCGCCACGTCGACGGCGTTCGACCGGGCCGCGCTCGACTTCCTGGCCACGTATCTCGGATTCCTGGCGCTGTTCCTGCACGAAAAGGGACGCGGAGCGGCCGAAGGCGGCGGCGCGACGCCATTCGAAGCGGTGGAGAGCTTCGAGAACATCATCACGCAGAACGCGCGCATGCTCGACGTTCTGGGGCTGGCGCGCAAGGTGGCGCCCAGCGAACTGACTGTGTTGATCAACGGCGAAACCGGGACGGGCAAGGGCCTGCTGGCCTATTCGATCCACGCCCTCAGCCGGCGCGCCGGCCGCAAGTTCCTGTCGATCAACTGTGCGGCAATCCCCGAGTCGCTGCTCGAGAGCGAACTTTTCGGACACAAGCGGGGCAGTTTCACGGGCGCGCACGCGGACAAGAAGGGACTGCTGGCCGAAGCCGAGGGCGGCACGGTGTTCCTCGACGAGATCGGCAAGATGCCGTTCAGCATGCAGGGCAAGCTGCTGCATTTCATGGACACCAAGGTCGTGCGGCCGGTGGGCGCCAACCAGGAGTTCCGCGTCGACGTGCGCGTCATCTGCGCTTCGAAAAGCGATCTGCACCAGATGGCCCGCGAGGGAACGTTCCTCGAGGATCTATACTACCGGCTGCTGGATTTCCCGCTGGTGATCCCGCCGCTGCGCGAGCGTCCGGACGACATCGAACTCCTGTCGTCGCATTTCATCGCGCGCTTCAGCCGCGAACTCGGCATCGAACAGCCGGCGGTGGACCGGCGATTCACCGAAGGATTGCTGCGGCACCCGTGGCCCGGCAACATCCGGGAACTGGAAAAAGCGCTCCAGCGCGCGATCGTGCTGGCGGGTGGGGCCGACTCTCTCCGGCTCGAACACCTGCCTGACGAGTTCCGGGCGACGGCGGCCCGGCCAGCGGGCGGTCGGGGCGCTACGGCTCCGCTGCGGGACACGCTGGCGGAAGTCGAGTGCCGTGCGATCCGGCAGGCGCTGCAGCGCGCCTCCGGGAACAAATCCCAGGCCGCGCGCGACCTGGGAATCAGTTACCCCAACCTGCTCAAGAAGGCCCGTATGTACGGGCTGCAGGATGACGCCTGATTCCGCCGGACGCCTTTGGCAAGGAACGCGATAATCCGGGGCCGGCCCCGGATTTTTCTTGCCAGATCAACTCCTTTGTTAGCAACGAGTTGGCTGATGGCCTCATGTGGCTATAAAATTAATTTATAGGTCGGTGACACGGGCATCCCAAAAGTCTGCGCTGGCATGCGCTTAACGCATTTAAAAATGAGCACTTAGGATTTGTGGCGAAGTTCCGGGAGATGGTACGCGAAGTGCTTTAGCTGGAATGAAGGGGTGAATAACAGGGATCCTCTTCGCGACCAAGCTGACATTCGTGTTTCCGGGAGAATCGAGTCCGCCCCGACACCGCAAGGCCAGGGGGTTCTCATCGAGAAGGCCGCCCGGGGGATGTGACAGAGGTGGGGTCTGGATCATCCGACTGGACGGCGTAAGAGGATCAGGACCTTCTTCTCCCGGAACACGAATATCATCCGGCCCGCATGACCGGGTGACTGCAGGATCAAGTGAAGTCCGAACCAGACGAACGTGATCAAGAGCCCCGGCCGGGGTAGGGGAGGCGAGCCTCGAATCCGGCCAGCCGCAAGGCGGGGCTCTTTTTCTTTTGCCGATTCCGGTTCAGACGCGGGTTCGCAACCTCTTGCGCGTGGCCGCGATCGACTTCGTCAGCCGCTGCGATCGTCCCCAAATGGGGAATCTGTCTCTTATCGCGCACACTGCCCAAAACCAGGAATCAGCTGCGGCGGGCCGCAGTCGGGGTTCCTGCACCTCGTCGGGCTGTCCTGTCGATCGCTTCAATTGTAACATAGGAAATGGGTTAGGGCGGATCCGGCCGAAATCCAGGAGCGCGCCGCCATGCGCAATCGGGACACCGCCCCAGGTGCTGGCGATGGCACGAACCCTGCGATGGAGTCCGTGGCGAACGATTCAGCCGGCCAGGAGGTACACGATGTTGGCGATCACGATGGCGACCGGACGAGGCGAAAACCGTACAGCGAGGCGGTTGGCGCCGGCCATGTTCCTGATGGCGGTTCTGGTGCCGGTACTTTTCCTGGCCGGCTGTTCCGACGAAGACTGTCTTAACTGCGTGGATCTGTCGCCTCCGGTCGTACCGACGGGAGTGCACAGCATCAGCGGTGACGAGTACGTCATCGTGCAGTGGAACGATCTCGTGTACGCGCCCTACGACGGCCGTTACAACGAGAATCTGGTCCTGTACGAAATCTACCGGCGCATCTACGAATTCGGCGACGAGAACAATCCGAACCGCACTTTCGACCCGACGCCGATCGCGACAGTGGCTTGGGATGAGAACTACGACTCGGGGTCGGGCCTCCACTGGTATCTGGATGACCAGGTGAGCAACGGCCTGCAGTACGAGTACGCCGTCGCGTCCGTCAACGCGGCGGGCGCGCGCAGCGCGCTGAGCTACGAATTCGTGGTCGATGCGCCGCTGCCGATGAGCCCGTTGGATTCGCAGGGCTGGTTCATTCCCCTGGCGATCTACGACGGCAACGCGCTCGGCGCCACGGGCTACGGTTTCGTGTTCAGCCTGGCCGCGAGTTCGTTCAATCTGAACGAGGGCCGCGTCACTCCGGGCGGCGGAATGGTCGCCGACATCGAGATCTTCTTCAGTTCCGGCGTGCCCTTCGTGACGCGCGGAGGCCCGCATGTGCGGCTTCAGGATCTCGGCGACTACAGCGACGGCTCCGGGAATGTGCTGTTCGAAGGTGTCAGCTGGGCGCCGGTGAACGGCTACTCGGTGACGGGCACGCTGGAACTCGTCCCCGGTCATGTCTATGTGGCCGAGATCGCCACGGGCCCGGGGACGGTGCACTTCGCGAAATTCGGTGTCGACAGCATCGGCTCCGGTCTGGTCAACATCATCTGGGCCTACCAGTTGATCGAGAACCTGCCCGAATTGTCGGTGCCGGTCGGCGGCCGTGAACCGGCGACGGACGGACCGCAGTTCATCAGTCTGTAGACCGGAACCGCGGGAAGAAAAGAGGCGCAGTCATGAACAGACACGAGATCAACATCCGGGAACGGCGCGTCGGCCGGCGGTTCAGCGCAGGACGATTCGCCATCGGTCTGGCCGCGACGGGCTTCGTGGCCCTGTTGTGGCTGGCGCCCTCGGCTGGCGCCCAGACGGCAGCCGGTTCGGACCGCTACCAACCCGAGCGCAGCCGGGATGACTACGGCCAGGCGGGCGATTCCGACAAGGACTTCGACTACGCGGCGCAGACCCTGCGTGTGGCCCTGTGGCTCGACCGTGACGAGGACGAGATCTACCAGCGGGGTGACGAGCAGCGTGTCGGCTTCCAGACGAACGAGGACGCGTACGCGGTCGTCTACCGCATCGACACCGACGGCATGGTCACCGTGCTCTGGCCGCGTGACCGACTGGATGACGGATTCGTCTTCGGCGGCCACGAATACAGGTTGCCGGGGCGCGAATCCGCGGCACTGCGCATCAACGAGCAGGAAGGCGAAGGCTACGTACAGGCCATCGTCTCGCGCTATCCCTTCGACCTGCGCGCGCTCGAACTGGACTTCCTGCAGGATGCCGGCGGCACGCGCGTGGATTTCCGCGTGGCCGGCGACCCGTTCCTGGCCATGAACGAGGTCAACTACGCGATCACGGGCCTGGAGGATGCGGGCGACCACGTCATCACCAACCACGTGCGCTACTACGTGCACAAGCGTGTGGATCATCCGCGCTACCTGTGCATGCAGTGCCACACGGAGGATTCGGTCCGCTACGATCCCTACGAAGGGCACTGTACCCTGACCATCGACTATGACTACGGGTGGAGCAACCGCTGGTACTCGAACTACGGCTATTACCCCGTGTACTGGAACCCGGTGTACGTGTACGTCGATCCGTGGACCTGGCGACCCTGGGTGAACTTCTGGTACGACCCGTGGTACGTGTGCGCTCCCTACAACGGCTGGTACGGCAGCTACCGGGACTGCTACCCGTGGAACGATTCGCCCTACTACCGCGGCGGCTGCGGCCCGAGCTGGGACGGCGGCGGTCGACGTTACCAGCCGCTGAACCGTCACGGCGACGCGGTGGCTGTGCGAAAGGCGCGGCAGTACGACACCGTTTCGCGGGTGGTCGCGCGGACAGGTCCGCAACCAGCCGAGCGCGAAGACATGCTGGCACGGCGGACGGCTGCCGGTGCGTCACGCGATGTCCGGGGCAGTGACCGCTCGGCCGGCGGCGTGGCGCCGGTGACCATGGCCCGGGGTGACAAACCGATGGCGCGGTCGGCGGATCGTTTCCCTGCCGCGGCGAACACGCGCCAGGGCGGAGCGCTGCGCATCCGCCAGGGTGGGCGCGCCGACGCCGAAGCCAATGTCGGCAAGCGGCCCGAGGGGCCGACCCGTCGGCACACGGCGGCCGGTGCGGACAACGGCGCGCGGTTGGCTCCCGTCCGTCCGGGCGACCGCGGTGGCGATGCCGGAACGCGGCGTCCGACCGATAGCGGGGGCGTGCGTTCGGGCGACAACGGGGCGACGCGTGACGGCGACAAGGAAGGCATCCGCGCCCTGAATCCGCGGCAACGCACGTCGCGGGTCTGGAACAGCACGACCGGTCGCGGCAGCCAGCCCGCCGAGCGCGGGGAGCGGCAGGATCGGCCCGCGCGTGTCAGCCCGAATCGGGACGGCACCGACCGGCGTGACGAACCCGCGGGCGTGGCGCCGACGGAACGGCCGCGCCGCGAGAATCCGACGACGGCGCCGACCACGCGGCCGCGCCGTGACGAGGGCGTGCA
>JAIFKS010000105.1 GCA_020049465.1 bacterium
GCACGCAGGCGAAGCGGCCGCGCACGGCGAAGAAGCCCATGGCGGCGGCCACGGCGGCACCCCGCATCTGCCCAACGCGATCACGTTCATTTCGAAGTGGGTGCCCGCGCCGGTCGCGTCGAAGCTCGAGGCGTTTCTCGATCCCATCTTCTCGCTGTTGATGGCGGGCATCATCGCCGCGTTCTTCGTTTCGCTGTCGCGCAAGCTGGACGCCCGCAATCCGGGCCGCACGCAGATGGCGGCCGAGTTGATCATGGGCGGGCTGTACTCGCTGTTCGCGACGATCATCGGGCCCACCGCGCGGCGCTACACGCCGTTCCTGGGATCGCTGTTCTTCTTCATCCTGTGCAACAACCTGTTCGGGCTGGTGCCGCTGGGGCACGCCGCGACCAGCAGTTTCGCCAACACGACGTTCGCTCTCGGCATGCTGACGTTCCTGTATGTGCAGGGCATCGCGCTGAAGGAGAACGGCATCGGCGGGTACCTGCACCACATGGCGGGCTCGCCGAAGACCGGCATGGACTGGGGCTTTTCGCTGCTGCTGTTCCCGCTGCATCTGCTGGGCGAGCTGATCAAGCCCGTTTCGCTGTCGCTGCGACTGTTCGGCAACATCTTCGGTGAAGACACGCTGGTCGCGACGATGGTGCTGCTGGGCGCGGGCATCATGTACAGCCTGACCGACGGCATGGCGCTGGTGCCGGGACTGCCGCTGCACTTCCCGTTCTATTTCCTGGGGCTGCTCTCGAGCACGATCCAGGCGCTGGTGTTCACGCTGCTGGCGACCGTTTACATCGCCCTCTGGCTCCCGCACGGCCATCATGCCGAGGAGCACGGGCACCACTGATCCCGGGCGTCGGGCCCGGATGTCCGGAGCGACGGCGTTCCGGAACCACCGCGGGGTGACCCGCGCAAAGTGAAGACGCGCGCACGCGTTAAGGAGGAACAATGGACGGCAACATTCTCGGACTGGCTCTTCCCCTTGGGCTGGGCATGGCGGCCATCGGTTCGGGCCTCGGCCTGGGCAAGGCGATCGAAGGCGGCATGAACGCCATGGGTCGTCAGCCTGAGGCCATCGGCCAGATCCAGACGGCCATGATCATCGGTTGCGCCTTCATCGAGGCTCTGACGATCTACGCCCTGATCGCCACCATCCTCCTGATGGGCAAGCTCGGCTGATGAACTGGGCCGGTTTCTGCGTGCGCGGCAGTGATCGCGGGGGGCGGCTGTGCCGCCCCTCGAAGCCGCGGCGATGGGCATCGGCGACCGGAAGGGTCCCATCATGGATTTCGTGACACCAAACATCACCAATCTGCTGACCACGGCGGGCGGCTTCATCCTCTTCGTGTGGGTGCTGGCCAAGTTCGCGTGGGGGCCGATCCTCAATCTGCTGGACGCCCGGCGTCAGAAGATCGAGGGCGACTACGCCGCGGCCGAGAAGAATCTCGCCGAGGCGGAGGGGCTGAAGGGTGATTTCGAGGCCAAGCTCGCGGACATCAAGTCCATCGAGCGCGAGCGTGTGCAGGAAGCCGTGCGTCGGGGCGAAGGCCTGGCCGACGGCATCGTCGCCAAGGCGCGCCACGAGGCCGACGAAACCCGCATCAAGACCGGTCAGGATCTCGAGATGGACGCCCACAAGGCCCAGCTCGAGCTGCGCGACTCGGTCGTGGCGATGGCGATCGGCGCGGCGGAGAAGGTCATCGGGCTGAAGCTCGACGACGCTCTGCACCGCAAGCTGATCACCGAGTACATCGACGAACTGGACAAGACCGGGAGCGGAGCCTGATGCGCGACCGCAAGGTAGCTCTCCGCTACGCGGAGGCCCTGTTGCGGACGGCCAAGCCGGCCGGCTCGCTGATCGCGTGCGCCGAGTCGTACGCGGGCGTGCTGGAAGTCATGGCCGCCCACCGCGATCTGGTGATCTTCCTGGACAGCCCGCAGGTGCGGGAGCAGGAGAAGAAGGAGCTGCTGAAGAAGGTGCTCGGGCCCCGGCTCGAACCGCTTCTGCTGGACTTCTTCAACCTGCTGCTCGACCGCAACCGGATCGATCTGCTGCGGGACATCGGCGAGGTCTACGCCGAACTGGTCGAGGCGGACCAGAACATCGTCCGGGCGCGCGTGGTCACGGCCATCGTGATGCCGGACGATCTGGAAACGAAGCTGCGCGACAAGCTGGCCAAGGTGACGGGCAAGACCGTCATCCTGGACAAGAAGGTCGATCCGGCGGTGCTCGGCGGGGTGAGTGTCACCCTGGGCGACCGCGTCATCGACGGCACGGTGCGCACCAACCTGGATCTCTTGCGCAAGACGCTGGGGAAAGCCCAAGTCAGACTTTGATTGACGGCCCGCCCCGCGGGATTCAACGAGGAGACCGGAAGTGAAACTGAGGCCTGAAGAGATCAGCTCGGTCCTGGCACAGGAGCTGAAGAACTACGATCGCAATCTCGGCGTCGAGAGCGTCGGCACGATCCTGCAGGTGGGCGACGGTATCGCCCGCGTGTACGGCTTGCAGGACGTCATGGCCGGCGAAATGGTCGAGTTCCCCGGGGAAATCTTCGGCATCGTGCTGAACCTCGAAGAGGATTCCGTCGGTGTCGCCATCATGGGCCCGGACACGAAGATCAAGGAAGGCGACACGGTCAAGCGTACCGGGACGATCGCCTCCGTGCCCGTGGGCGACGGCGTCATCGGCCGCGTGCTCAACGCCGTGGGCCAGCCGCTGGACGGCGAAGGCCCGGTGCCTTCGACCCAGACCCGCAACATCGAGCTGAAGGCGCCCGGCGTGACCGCGCGTCAGCCGGTGAAGCAGCCCCTGGCGACCGGCCTGAAGGCCGTCGACTCGATGATCCCGATCGGCCGCGGCCAGCGCGAGCTGATCATCGGCGACCGCGGCACCGGCAAGACCGCCATCGCGATCGACACGATCATCAATCAGAAGGGCAAGGGCGTGTACTGCTTCTACGTGGCCATCGGCCAGAAGCAGTCGACCGTCTCCAGCGTGCACAAGCGTCTCAAGGAGACCGGCGCGATGGAGTACACGACCATCATCGCCGCCAACGCCTCGGACCCGGCCCCGATGCTCTACCTGGCGCCCTACACCGGCGTCACCATGGCCGAGCACCAGATGTGGCTGGGCAAGGACACCCTCGTCGTCTACGACGATCTGTCCAAGCAGGCCAACGCCTATCGCCAGATGTCGCTGCTTCTGCGCCGTCCGCCCGGCCGCGAAGCGTATCCGGGCGACGTCTTCTATCTCCACAGCCGCCTGCTCGAGCGCGCGGTGAAGCTGTCGGACGAGAACGGCGGCGGATCGCTGACGGCGCTGCCGATCATCGAGACGCAGGCCTCGGACGTGTCGGCCTACATCCCGACGAACGTGATCTCGATCACCGACGGCCAGATCTTCCTGGAGAACGACCTGTTCTACCAGGGCATCCGGCCCGCCATCAACGTGGGCATTTCGGTGTCGCGCGTGGGCGGCGCGGCGCAGACCAAGGCCATGAAGAAGGTCGCCGGCTCGCTGCGCCTGGACCTGGCGCAGTACCGCGAGCTGGCCGCGTTCGCGCAGTTCGGTTCGGATCTGGACAAGGCCACGCAGCGTCAGCTGACGCGCGGCGAGCGCATGGTCGAGATCCTGAAGCAGGACCAGTACGTGCCCATGCCGGTCGAGAAGCAGGTGGCGATCATCTTCGCCGCCAGCAAGGGCTATCTCGACACCGTGCCGCTGGACACCCTGAAGATCTGGGAGCGCGACTTCCACCTCTTCCTGGAAGAGAAGCACTCGGCGGTGCTGCAGGCGATCGCCACCACGGGCAAGCTCGACGACGACACCGTCGAGCACCTGACGGCGGCCATCAAGGAATTCATCCAGATTCGCGGCTAGGAACGGGTCGAAGCTTCCAGCAGGAGGTCACCCGTGGCGGGTGCCGGCGTCAAACTTCTCAACAAGCGGATCCGCTCGGTGCGGAACACGCAGCAGATCACCAAGGCCATGAAAATGGTCGCGGCGGCCAAGCTGCAGCGTTCCCAGGGGCGGATGCTGGCGGCGCGTCCCTATTCGCGCAAGTTGACCGAGCTGATGCAGCAGCTGGCGGGCAAGGCCGACATCGACCACCCGCTGTTCGAGACGCGCCACGTGCAGAACCGTCTGTTCGTGATCATCACCTCGGACAAGGGCCTGTGCGGCTCGTACAACACGAACATCCTGAAGCTGGCCCACAAGGCCGTCGACGCTTCGATCGCCGCGGGCACGCCGACCGCCGTCTACGCGGTGGGACGCAAGGGCGCCGAGTACTTCCGCAAGCGCGGCTACACGATGTTCCACGCCCACACCGACTTCGCCGGCGACATGAGCGCCGACCGCGGCAAACTGGTGGGCGACAAGTGCGTGACGGCGTTCCTGGACGGCTCGTTCGACGAGGTGCGCGTGATCTACGCGCAGTTCGTCTCGACGATGACGCAGCGGCCGGTCGACGCGCCGCTGCTGCCGATCGCGCCGGAAGCCGCGTCCTCGGGCGCCACTGTTCCGGGCGCGGCGACCGTCAAGGGAGCCGCCGGCGGCTCGAAGAGCGAGCAGGACTACATCTGGGAGCCCAGCCAGGCCGAACTGTTCGCCGTGCTGCTTCCGCTGTACCTGCGCAACCGCGTGTTCATGACCCTGAGCGAGGCGTTCACCAGTGAACACGCCGCGCGCATGACGTCGATGAACGCGGCGACCGAGAATGCGGGCGAGATGATCGGCGCGCTGACCCTTCAGCGCAATCGCGAGCGCCAGGCCGCCATCACCAGCGAACTGCTGGACATCGTCGGCGGCGCGAACGCGATCTAGTTTTGGAATTGAGCAAGGGCGGGGCATGAGCCCTGCGGGCGACGGCAAAAGCCAAGGAGACTGCACATGGCCGGGAACTACGGGAAGGTCCAGCAGGTCATCGGGCCCACGGTGGACCTCGAGTTCGATTCGGATCACCTGCCGGAGATCCTCAACGCCATCCACATCGTGGACGAGGCCAAGGGTATCGACCTGATCACCGAGGTTGCCCAGCACATCGGCAACAACGTGGTGCGGACGATCGCCATGGACTCGACCGACGGTCTGGTTCGCGGCATGAAGGGTCTGGACACCGGCGCACCGATTTCGGTGCCCGTCGGCAAGCAGTGCCTGGGCCGGCTGTTCAATCTGCTGGGCAAGCCGCTCGACAACGAGGGCCCGCTGGCGCACCCCGAAGCGCGTTCGCCCATCCACGCGTCGCCCCCGTCCCTGACCAACCAGGGCGAGGCGAACGAGATCTTCGAGACCGGCATCAAGGTCGTCGATCTGCTGGCGCCCTACGCCAAGGGCGGCAAGATCGGCCTGTTCGGCGGCGCCGGCGTGGGCAAGACCGTTATCGTGCAGGAGCTGATCCACGCCATCGCCACGCAGCACGGCGGCTACTCCGTGTTCTGCGGCGTGGGCGAGCGCACGCGCGAAGGCAATGACCTCTGGCTCGAAATGAAGGAATCCGGGGTTATCCAGAACACCGCCCTGGTCTTCGGGCAGATGAACGAACCGCCCGGGGCCCGCCTGCGCGTGGCGCTGTCCGGCCTGACCATGGCCGAGCACTTCCGCGACGAGCTGAACCAGGACGTGCTGCTGTTCATCGACAACATCTTCCGCTTCACGCAGGCGGGCTCGGAAGTGTCGGCGCTGCTGGGCCGCATGCCTTCGGCCGTGGGTTACCAGCCGACGCTGGCCACGGAGATGGGTCAGCTGCAGGAGCGCATCACCTCGACGCGCACCGGCTCGATCACCTCGGTGCAGGCCATCTACGTGCCGGCCGACGACTTGACCGACCCGGCGCCGGCCACCGCGTTCAGCCATCTGGACGCCACGACGGTGCTTTCGCGTCAGATCGCCGAGCTGGGCATCTACCCGGCCGTCGATCCGCTCGACTCGACCAGCCGCATCCTGCAGCCGGGCACGATCGGCGAAGTGCACTACAATCTGGCCCGCCAGGTGCAGACGATCCTGCAGCGCTACAAGGATCTGCAGGACATCATCGCCATCCTGGGCATGGACGAGCTGTCGGACGAGGACAAGATCGCCGTGGCCCGCGCGCGCAAGATCCAGAAGTTCCTCTCGCAGCCGTTCTTCGTGGCCGAGACGTTCACCGGCAAGGCCGGTCGCTACGTCAAGCTGGAGGACACGATCCGCTCGTTCCAGGGCCTGGTGGCCGGCGACTACGACCATATCCCCGAGCAGTGCTTCTACATGTGCGGCGCCATCGAGGAAGTGCTCGAGAACTTCGAGAAGATGCAGGCGGAAGGCTAAACGATGGCCAGGAGCTTCAAGGTCGTCATCGTCACTCCGGACCGCACCGCCTTCGAAGGCGAGGCGGTGTCCGCGACGATTCCCGGCGTGGCGGGTTACCTCGGCGTGTGGGCCAACCACGCGCCGCTGGTCGCCGCCGTGGCGCCGGGACTGGTCACGCTGCGCACCGACGACACCGGCAACGAACAGCGGTTGGCTGTCGGCGTCGGTTTCGTCGAGATCTCCGACAACGTGGTCAACCTCATGACCGAGTCCTGCGAACTGGCGGGCGAGATCGACGTGGCGCGGGCGCAGAAGGCGCTTGAGCGTGCGCGTCAGCGGCTGACCAGCATGGACCTGGAACTGGACCGCGAGCGTGCGCGTCTGGCCCAGTCCCGGGCGCAGGCCCGCCTGAAGGCGGCGAAAAAGTCCTGACCGCGCTTTCCCTGCGACCATAGTCCGGCCGGCACGTTACGACGTGCCGGCCGTCTTTCTTCTGTAAACGGCCCACCCGTTGCTGTGTGTGTGAGTGGTTGTGGGGGGTGGGTGGAGGTTGATGCTTATAGTGCGCGATCCGATCGCGCACTATAAGCATCAACCTC
>JAIFKS010000054.1 GCA_020049465.1 bacterium
CGCCGGTACTGGTTGATGTGCTCGAGCATGACGATGCCGTTGTTGACCACGATGCCGATCAGCAGCAGCAGGCCGATGGCCGCCGGCTGGTCGAATCCGGTGCCGGTCAGGTGCAGCGTCCAGATCGCCCCCGCCAGCGCGAACGGCAGCGCCACCATCAGCGCCGCCGCCTGCCGGGCCGACTCGAACAGGCCGGCCATGACCGCGTAGACCAGCAGCAGCGCCAGCAACAGATTGACCATGAACTCGCGCGACTGCTCCTTCTGCCGGTTCTGCCAGGCGCCGAAGGTCCAGCTGTAGCCGTAGGGGAACTCCATGCCGCCCAGGGCCGCGGCGACGCGGGGCATGTAGTCCTCGCGCGTGCCGCCCTCGTAGCGGGCGTTCACCCAGATGCTGGTCAGGCGGTTGTCGCGTTCGATGTGTTCGCGTCCGGGCCGCGTCACCAGATCGGCCACCGCGCCCAGGGGCACCTTGCCGCCGGTGTTCGACCACAGCGGCAGGTTGGCCAGCTGTTCCACGCTCTCGGTCTTCTGCTCGTCCAGGGTCAGCCGCATCTCGCGTTCGCCGTCGGGCGTGCGGAACCGGCGCAGGCGCTGGCCGCGGTAGGTCAGGCCGACCACCTCGGCCACCTCGGTGGCCGCCAGATCGTAGCGGGCCGCCAGATCGCGGTCCGGTTCGATGTGCAGTTCCTGGCGCGATTCGGCCCGGCGTGCCTGCGGCTCGCTCAGACCGGGCACCGTTTCCAGCCGCGCCACGGCCTCCTCGGCCAGACGCATCAGGACCCCGGTGTCCTCGCCCACGATCTGGAAGGCCACGAAATTGGCGCCGCCACGGCCGCCCATCCAGCCCTGCCGGCTTTCCTCGACCTGCAGGCGCACGCCCGCGATCTCGGGAAGCACCTCGCGCAGCCGCCGGCGCACCACCGCGATGTTCTCCTCGGTGGCCTCGCCTTCGGTGAGGTAGACGCGGGTCATGACCCAGCCGTCGTTCCAGAAGCTGTAGATCGAACGGGCCATCAGATGCTCGCGATGCGGCTCCAGCGCCTGTTCGACCTGGGTAACCAGTTGTTCCTTGCGCTCGAGGCTCAGTTCCTCGCTGATGTTGTAGCGCAACTGGACGAACAGTTCGCTCTCACTGGCGTCGAAGTTCTTGTCCACCTTCTGGTACGGGTAGACGGCCGAACCGACGACCGCCAGCCCGACCAGCACGCCGGCCCAGCGGCGCCGCAGGCTCCAGCCCAGAACCCGTTCATAGCGGCTCTCCAGCCCTATCAGCAGGCGTCCGCGCGGCCGCGGCTCCGAATGGATGTAGCGCGCGGTGGCCAGCGGGATCAGCGTCTGGCTGATGAACAGCGAGGCCAGCAGGGTCAGGCAGACCGTGACCCCCAGCTCCTTCAGGTAGATGTTCATCTCGCTGGGCTTGTTGAAGATCAGCGGCAGGAAGACGATCACCGAGGTCAGGGTGGCGGCGGTCACGGCGGTGGCCACCTCCCGCGAGCCGATCAGGGCCGCCTCGCGCGGCTCGACCCCCATCTCGCGATGACGGAAGATGTTCTCCATCACCACGACGGCGTTGTCCACCAGCATGCCGATCCCGACGATCAGCCCGAGCAGCGTCAGCGTGTTCAGCGAGTGGCCCTGCGCCCAGATGACGCCGCAGGTGACGATCAGGGAGAACGGGATGCAGGCCACGGCCGCCAGCGTGGTCGAAAGGCGGCGCAGGAACAGGAACAGCACGACCGAGGCCAGCAGGGCACCGAAGATGCCCGTGAACATCAGGTCCTTCAGCGTCTTGCGGATCTCGTCGCCCTGGCTGAACCAGACCAGGAAGTTGACGCCTTCCAGTTCGGGATCGTCGGCCATCGCGGCGATCACGCGCTGCAGTTCATCGCAGACTTCCACCGTGTTCGCGCGCGCCTCCTGCGCGACGGTGACGCCGACGGCGAAATCGCCGTCCAGATGCCGGCCGTATTCCAGCGGCGGTTCCTGGTAGACGACGTCCGCCACGTCGCTGACGCGCAGTCCGTCGGCCCGCAGGGGCAGCGCGCGGACCTCCTCCACGCTGCCCAGCATGCCCACGGTCCGCAGCGTGTAGCGCGAGTCCCCGCTGGAGACGCGCCCCAGCGACTGGTCGAAATTGCCGGCCCGCAGCGTCCGCGCCACGTCCCGCACGTCGATGCGGTGCCGTTCCAGATCGGCGACCCGCAGATTGACGCGCACCTCGCGCGGATTCACGCCGTCCAGGCGAACCTGCGCGACGCCGGCCACCCGTTCGAGCGGCTTGATGATCTTCCGGTCCAGCAGGTCGTAGCTCTCGCTGAGATCGCGCGGCGAACTGAGCCGGCCTTCGAGCACTGGCATGTCCGAGTCGCGCGAATCCCAGTTCGTCGAGACCTGCACGTCGCCCAGGTCGTCGGGCAATTCGCCGCGGATGCGGTCGAGCCGCTCCCAGACCTCGACCCGCGCGAGCTGCATGTCGGTGGACCAGTCGAATTCCAGGCGCAGGCTGCCGCCGTCCGATCCGCACCGGGACCACAGACTGCGCAGACCGCGCACCGAGCCGACGGCGTCCTCGACCGGACGCACGAGCATGCGCTCGACCTGCTCGGGCGAGGCGTTGTCGTAGGGAAGCTGGATGAACAGCTGCGGCTGCACGATCTCCGGCATGAAGGCCAGGGGCAGCCGGGTCAGCGCGACGCTGCCCAGCACGACCAGACTGACGATCACCGTCAGCGTCGTGACCGGCCGCCGGATGGCCAGTTCGGGCAGGCTGAAGCCGCGCGGGCGCTCCATGGTCAGCCCTCCGCCTTTTCGTCGCGCATCGGGATGAGCAGGTAGATCGCCGGGATGACCACCAGCGTCAGGATGGTGCTGAGGGTCAGCCCGCTGGCCACGGTGATGGCCAGGGGCGCCCGCAGCTCCGCGCCCTCGCCCCAGGCCAGGGCCATGGGGACCAGGCCCAGGACCGTGGTCAGGGTCGTCATCAGGATCGGGCGCAGCCGCAGGTGGCCGGCCAGCACCAGCGCCTGCTCGCGCGGCATTCCGTGCTCGCGTCGCAGGCGGTTGACGGTGTCGATCAGCACGATCGCGTTGTTCACGACGATGCCCACGAGCATGACCGTCCCGATCAGCACGATCACCGTCACGGTGGTGCCCGTCAGGAGCAGACCGCCGACCACGCCGATGAGCGCCAGCGGGATCGAGAACATCACGATGAACGGGTGCAGGAACGATTCGAACGTCGCGGCCATGACCAGATAGACCAGGAAGATGGCCAGGGCGATGGCGAAGCGCAGGCTGTTGAAGCTGGTCTTCATCTCGGCGTTCTGGCCGCCCAGTTCGGTGCTCAGGCCGCGCGCGGGCGGGAACTCCCGCAGCAACGCCTGGACGTCGGCCATGGCCGCGCCCAGGCCGCGGCCTTCGAGGCTGGCCGACACCACGGCCGCCCGCTGCTGCTTCAACCGATGGATCTCGGCCGGCCCGCGCGCCTCGTGCACGTCGGCCACCGACAACAACCGCAGCGACGCCCCGTCCGGTCCGGGCAGGACCAGATTGCGCACATCTTCGACCGTGCGGCGGTCGCCCTCGCGGTTGCGCAGGCGCACGTCGATCTGACGGTCCTCTTCCTTGTAGCGTGTCGGAACCACGCCCAGCACGCGGCCGCGCAGCGTCTCCGACAGGACGCCCATGTCCAGCCCCAGCGAGGCCAGCCGGTCGCGGTCGAAGACGACCTGCAGTTCGGGATTGCCGGCCTCGAGCGACGACCGCACGTCGACCAGGCCCGGCACGGCCGCGAGCCGGCTGCCCAGGTCCAGCGAATAGTCGCGCAGTTCGTCCAGGTCCTCGCCGTAGATCACGATCTCGATGGGCGTCTTCAGGCTGAAGTAGCTGGGCCGGCCGAACTTGATCTCGACGTCGGGCAGTTCCGCGAACTCGGTCCGCAGGCGATCGACCACCGCGGCCTCGGCCTCGTCGTCGCCCCGGTTCTTCATCACCAGGTTCAACTGGCCGAGATTCTCGGCGCGCGTGACCATCGACATGCCGCCGGCGGCCAGCCGGCTGCCCACGGTGGCGTACTGCCGCTCCAGTTCCGTCTCGGCGGCCGCGAACCGCTCCATCTTCTGCAGCGTGCGGTCGCTGGCTTCCAGCGAAGCGCCCTCGGGCAATTTGACCTCGAAGTAGAACTCGCCCTCGCTCAGTTCCGGGATCAGTTCCGTGTCCAGGAAACGGACCGCCCAGATCGAGGCGGCGAACAGGCCGAAAGCCACCGCCACGGTCAGGCCGCGACGGCGCAGCGCCGTGCTCAGCACGCGCCCGTAGGCCTCCGAGAACCAGCCCAGGGTGACCGGGATCTCGGCGGCGGCGCGGGCCGGGGCCTCGTCGGCCCGGTCGGGAGTCGATTCCTCTCCGGCGCCGGCCTCCCCGTGACGGCGGGGCAGCTTCGCGCCGACGGCGCTGAGCATGGGGATCAGCGTGACCGCCACCACGAGCGACGCCAGCAGGCTGATCGTGACGGTCAGCGCCTGGTCCTTGAACAACTGGCCGGCAACACCCTCGACGAACACGATGGGCAGGAAGACGGCCACGGTGGTCATGGTCGAAGCGACGACCGCCGGACCCATCTCGGCCGTTCCGTCGATCACCGAGCGGTACGTGGAAAGGCCCTGCTTGCGCTTCTGGAAAATGGACTCGAGCACGACGATGGAATTGTCCACGAGCATGCCGATGCCGAGCGTCAGTCCGCCGAGCGACATGATGTTCAGCGAGATGTCCAGCCGGTACATGACCAGAAACGTGGCGATGACCGAGATGGGGATCGAGGCGCCGACGATCAACGTGCTGCGCAGGTCGCGCAGGAAAAGGAACAGGACGATCACCGCCAGCAGGCCGCCCACCAGGGCGGCGTCGCGCACCTCGTCCACGGCCTGCTTGATGAAGGTCGACTGGTCGAACAGCACCGTCAATTCGTGACCGGCCGGCAGCTTGCCCGACTGCCAGGCGACGATGCGCTCGCGCAGGCGCGCGGCCGTGGTCACGGTATTGGCGTCGCCTTCCTTGAAGATGGCGATCTCAACCGACTCGCGACCATTCACGCGGGTGATCTCTTCGCGCTCCTGGGCGCCGCGTCGCACTTCCGCCACTTCGCGCAGGCGCACGGGCGCGGTTCCCGGCAGGCTGACGATGAGATCGGCGATCTCCTCGACCGAGTCGAACTCGTTGATGGTGCGCACCAGGAACTGGCTGTCGCGTCCGCGCAGGGCGCCGCCCGGCAGATTCACGTTGCTGACGCCCACGACCGCACGGATGCGCTCCAGCGACAGACCGAGCGCCGCGAGGCGCTCCTGGTCGATGTCGATCTGGATCTCTTCCTCGAGCCCGCCCTTGATGCTGGCGGCGGCCACGCCCTTGACCGTCTCGAAATCCTGCTTGAGCTGGCGCTCGGCCAGCCGGCGCTGCGAGGTCAGGTCCCCGGGACCGGTCAGCGCCAGTCGCACCACCGGATCCAGCGCCGGATCGAAGCGCAGCACGACCGGGTCCAGCGCCTCGTCCGGAAGCAGCAGGCGGTCGAGCTTCTCGCGGACCTCCATGGCCAGCTGGTCCATGTCGGCGTCCCATTCGAACTCGAGGATCACCTCCGATTGTCCGGGCCGCGACACCGAATGGATGGACTGCAGGCCGCGCAGCACGCCGACCGCTTCCTCGACCGGGCGCGTGACGAGGTTCTCGACCTCCTGCGGCGCGGTGTCGGGGAAATCGGTCTGCACGGTGATCGACGGGTAGCTGATCTCCGGAAACAACTCGAGGGACAGGCGGCTGTAGCCGACGATGCCGAACGCGATCACCGCCAGCGAGGCCATGACCACGCTGACGCGGCGGCGGACCGCCGTTTCGACCAGTGCGCGCATCAGCGGGCTTCCGCGCCGGCCCCGGCCGCGGCGGGCTCGACGGTCCCGGCGGGCAGGATCTTCAGCGTCGCCCCGTGCTTGAGCGAGCGCTGTCCGCGGACGACCACCGCTTCACCCTCGGCCACCCCGCTGAGGATCTGGGCGTGCGCGTCGTCGGTGAAACCGAGTTCCACGACCCGGCGCTCGGCGACCTGCGTGCCGGCGGCGGGCGCGCTTTCGGCCTGCGGGTCGGCGGCGGGCGCGCCGGCCACATAGAGCACCGACTCGCCCTTGTCCGTCAGCACGGCTTCGCGCGGCACCAGCAGGACGCCCTCGCGCCTCTCGGTCACGACCTTGACCTGCGCGAAATCGCCCGGGCGCGTGGCGGGCGGGTACTGGTCGACCTCGATGGTCAGCTTGATGGTGCCGCTGGTCGGATCGATGACCGGACTGATGAGCTTGATGTGCCCGGTCAGGCGTGTGCCGTCACTGTCGAGCACCAGGTCCACCGGCTGCTCGGCGCGCAAGCGCGCGAATTCGCGGCTGGGCACGTGGACGCGGCCCAACAGGGGATGGAAGTCCGCCAGCACGAACAGTTCGGTGCCCACGGCCAGGTTCTGGCCCACGTTGACGCGGCGCGCGGTCACCCGCCCGGAGAACGGGGCCTTCACCGTGGTGTAGGAGAGATTCAGCCGCGCCAGGCCCTCGTCGGCCTCGGCGCTGGCCAGGTCCGACCGCGCGGTCTGGAATTCCTCTTCGGTGGCCAACTGCTCGGCCACCATCGCCTGCAGGCGCTCGAACCGCGCGCGCAGGTTGGCCGTCCGCGCTTCCGCCTGCGTCAGCCGCAGTCGGTATTCGTCGTTGGCGACCACCAGCAGCGGCGCGCCCTCGCGCACCTCGTCGCCTTCCTCGGCCAGCAGCTTCTCGACCACGCCGGTGACCCGCGCCAGGATGGACGCTTCCTTTTCGGCTTCGAGCGTGGCGGTGGCTTCGTAGTGACGCGCGATGTCGCCCCTGGCGGCGGGCTGGACGGCGACCGGCAGGGCCTGCTCCTCCGGTTGGCCGCGCTGGGCGCCGGCCGGGCCGGCCTGGCCGGCGGCGGCAGCGGGCTTGCCCTCGTCCTTGCCGCAGCCGGCGAGGGCAACGGTCAGGATCATCACCGGCAGGAAAAAGGCGGGCAGACGCGCCTGCAAACGGGAGCGGACCGACATGGTCATCGGGGCGGAATCCCTTCATTGGGAATCGGGGCCGGGCGCCGGCAGGGACGCCGGTGAAGTGGCGACTACGGCCGCCGGGAGAAATTGTTGCATCCCATGATACGGCCGGACGTGGGGCGTGGCACCCTCCGTCCGGCCGCCGAACCGCAGGCCGTCGCGGTCCGAACCCGCCGCACGGCCGACTGGACTATTTCAACAAGGTGACGGAGCGCGACGCCGCCCCCGCCGCCCCGTGCGCCGTCACGCGGTAGACACCGGCCGGCAACGTGCGGCCGTCGGCGGCGCGCCCGTCGAACTCGATCACGCCCCGACCGGTGGCATCCAACCGCAGTGATTGGTCGCCGACGCTGCGGCCGGCCAGATCGGTGATCCTGATCCGGACCATCTGTTCGGCCGGCCCGTCGACTTCCAGCCTGGCGGACGGGTTGCAGGGATTCGGATACGGCGGCGCCAGTCGCACGGCCGCGGTCAGCGGGGCGGGCGGGACCGGCGCGGCCACCGGATCGGCCGACAGGATGAAGCTGAACGGCGGCAGCCCTGTCGCGATCGGCGAAGCCAGCAGCGGCAGGCCGCTGCAGGCGTCGAACACCCGCACGCCGTCGGCGAACGGCGTGCGGTCGGCCAGGTACAACTGGCAGCCGCCGTCCCAGGCCAGGTCCGCGAACACGAAGCCGTCGCCGGCGCGGACGACCGTCGAGCCCGGTCCCCCCTGCCAGCGCACCAGATCGGTGTCGAAGGTGCCGTAGGCGGTGACCACGGCGTGGATGTCGGCGGCCGCCGTGCTGACGAACGCGCTGATGTCGCCGCCCAACTGGGCTTCGGTCACGACCCAGCCCAGGCTGTCGAGCGCCAGCGGATCGATCTCGTCGACGCCGCCGTCGAGCGGACCGTAGGCGCCGACGCACCCGACGCGTAGCCGCTCCTGCCCGTCCACACCCACCGCTTCGATGCGCGTGTAGGGATTGCCCCCGGCCAGCGTGATGGGCTGCACGCCCGCCGCGACGGGATCCGTGTCCACCCACTGGCCGGTCGCCATGTCGAAGACCAGCAGTGTGCCCGGACCCGATGGCGCGTAGCCGCCGGGGCGGTACAGCTTCTGGCAGGCAATGAAGAGCCGGTCGCCGCGCGCGAGCATCCACGCCGTTTCGGGCAGGCCGTCGGCGTCGGCGAAGCCGGCAGTCGAATATGTCTGCACCACGGTGCCGGCGTTCACGTCCACCCGCAGCAGGACGGCCTCGTCGTAGCAGCTGACGAACGCGCGGCCCTGCGTGTCGAAGGCGATGTCCTGCGGATTGCGGCCGACGCCCAGGCTGAACTCGCGCACCAGCGCCATGCCCGCCGCCGGATCGTGGATCTGCAGCACGCTGGCGCCGCCGCGTCCCACCACGTACAGCAGTCCGTCGTGTTCGCGGCCGACCGCGTCGCCCGGCGTGACGGCCAGGTCGCCGCTGGCAGTCCAGGGCGCGTCCTGCTCGAAGGAACGCAGCCGGCCGAATTGCGAATAGTCGCCGGTCAACACCCAGGCCGGATCGGCCACGGACGCAGTGGCGAGCAAGGCCACGATCAGCGGAGCCCAAAGGGCGGACAGTCGGCGGGTCATCGGAATCTCCTTCAATGGTCGCACTTCAATGGTTGCTTTGCTTCGTGTGCTGCGCCCGCAAGTCCCGCGTCCGTCCCTTCCGAACGGACACCGGCAGCGGTCGCCTCACGGATTCCTGAAGGCCACCGCCAGGCGCCAGGTGCGCCCGGGCAGCGGAAATCCTTCCACGTCGTAGACATCGGAATCGGTCACGTTGTCGACCGCGGCCGACAGGTGCAGGGTCACGTCCCGGCCCAGCCACGGAGCGGCCAGCGGACGGCCCAGCCCCAGGTTCAGGCGCGTGCGCGCCGGCGCGCGCCCGATCTCGGTGTCGGCCTGGTCGCGCGCGTTGCCCGCCTGGTGCGTCAACTCGGCCCAGGGCTCCCAGGCCGCCGCCGCCAGCGTCGCGTGGAGCCGGGCCTCGACCGGCGGCAGGAACGGCAGCGGCTTTCCGTCGGTCGCCGGCAAACCGCTGCGGTCGCGCGCGTCCTGCCAGGTCAGGTTGCCGGCCAGCCGCCAACGGCCCGGACGGCGCACGGCCACTTCGCCCTCGAGCCCGCGCGTGCGCGCGGCGCCGATGTTGACGGCCCAGCTCGCGTTCTGGCTGTGCTGCACGTAGATGATCTTGTCGTCCGAGGCCGCGCTGAACGCGGCCAGGCGCAGATCCCACCGCCCGTCGCCCGGCTTCCAGGTCACGGCGGCGTCGTACGAGGTGATGGTCTCGGGTTTCAGGTCGCGGTTGCCGTCGATGCCGCCGCGGACGCCGAACAGCTCGACCCAGCTCGGCTCGCGCCGCGCGCGCGCCGCATGCGACTCGATGAACACACGGCCCGTCACCACCTCCCATACGGCGCCCACCGACGGCGAGCGGTCGTCGCGGCGCACCCAGGCCGGCGGCAGCTTTTCCCAGGGGTAGCGGGGCACGAACGGGAACTCGTCGGTGGTGCGCTGCCAGCGCCAGGCCGGCGTCACGCGTACGCGGCCGGCGGTCAGATCCACCGCCGCGAAGACGCCGGACTGCGTGCGGCGGCGTTGCGGCTCGCGTGCGCCCTCGAAGGCGTCCTGCTGCCATTGCCGGCGCCAGGTCAGGCCCAGCGACGGCGCGACGGCGCGGCCGCGCCACGGCGACCAGGCGAGGCGCGACCCCAGATCGTGCGCCAGCGATCGCGACACGCCGGGGTTGCCTCTCTGGAATTCGCCCTCGGGATCGTGCAGACGTTCGTCGCCCCGTCCGGCCGAGAGATCGGCCGTGAGCAGACCATCGTCCAGGTCGGCCCGCAGACGCAGGTCGCCCCGCTCGTGGCGCACCGTCGCGTGCGGGGTCAGGTAGGTCAGCGGGCCGGGCCGGCCTCCGTCGCGCCGGAGGTAACCGGCGCCCCCGCGTAAGGACAGGCGCCCGGCCAATCGGCTGAAGCCCGCCCAACCGCCCCATTCGCGCAACCACGCGTTGACGCGTGTGCGCACCGAATCGTCGGCCGTGTTGTGGAAGGTCTGGCGGTGGTCCAGATACTTGAAGTCGTTGTCGGCGCGGCGCGCGTGCGCGACCACGTCGAGTCCCGCCAATCCGTCGGCGCTGATCCAGCCGAAGCCCCCGCGCAACGACCGCGCCCCGAACGAACCGGCGGCCGACTCCAGGAACGGATGCCCCGGCACCCGGCTCGTCAGCAGGTTGATGGCGCCGATGCCGCCGGCGCCGCCCAGCGCCGCGGGAACGACGCCGCGATGGATTTCCACGGCCGTCAGACGTTCGGCGGGCACCAGATCGAGCGCCGCGCCGCCGGTCCAGGCGTCGGGCAGCGGCATGCCGTCCAGGTACAGGCGCACCTGGGCAGCGTCGGCGCCGCGCATCGACGGGATGGCCGAGGCGCCGTCGGCGCCCAGACGGCGCACCTGCAGACCGGCGGTGGAAGCGAGCAGCGCGGCCAGGTCGCGCCCGGCCGGCTCATCCTGCAGTTCGATGCGGGTGGTGACGCCGGCGGTGGCCGGGAACGGGGCGGCGAGGATCGGGGTCGCCGTGATCACGAGCGTGTCGGCCCAGGTCAGTCCCGGCAGCGTGGAGCCCTCGCTGGCGAAAGCCAGCACCATCGCGTCCATCGAGGTCGCGTCGGGCGCGGCGCCCTCCGGCGCGGCCGTCTCCGCCCCCGCGGCCATATTGGCTCCCAGCAGGAGCGTCAGGACGAACGCCGGCGCCGGGCGCACGACGGCGCTCGAACGGGAAGCTCCGCATCGGGATTGGTTCGCGGAAAACAGCCGGCCCGCGCCGCCGAACGGCAGGCGCGCGATAGCCCGGCCCAGGATGCATGCCACAGCCCTACCTCGCCCACGAAGGTTGGTGGCAGGCCTGGTGCCGGTCTCCTGGCTCGCGGGTCGTCCTACCGCCTGCGCCTTCCCGGATCCGGGGATCCAGTGGCATTGATGCAGGTTTCGTCGCCGCTTACAGTGGCGGGGCCGCGCCGGTTTCGCACCGGACTTCCGCTGGTCCCAGGCCTTGGCGTGGAATTTTCGGTCGCGCGGCCCGCAGGCTGCGCCGTCGCGAGGTTAGGCCCCGGGATAGTCCCTGTCAAGGACCCGGCGCCAGATCAGGCGGTGGTCGTCTTCCTCGGGGCTGGCCAGCAGCAGGGTGTCGGCGTCGCCCTCGGCCGGCGGCGTGCGCGCCTGCAGCAGGGACTCCGGCCACAGGGCCTGGAAGTCCTCTTCCTGCCACGGATGGTAGCGGCACCAGAAGCCGCAGTGCCACAGGAAGAAGCGTTCGACGCGGCCCTGGCCCTTCTCGTCGTCGCCGAAATGCTCGAGGGCCAGATCGACGAAGCGTCGCATGATCGCCCAGCGTTCGGCGGCGGTCGGGCACCACGGGCTGTCGTCCAGCAGTTCGCGGAAGATCCAGGGCTTGATCAGGGCGCCGCGCGCGATCAGGAACGAGCGCACGCGCGTTTCCGCACGCCGACGGCGCAGATCCCAGGGCGTGAAGACGTCGCCGTTGCCCAGCACGGGGATGCCGACGGTCGCGGCCGTCTCTTCGATCAGTTCCCACCGCGCGCTCTGGCGGTAGCGCTGCGCCCGCGTGCGGCCGTGGACGCCCAGCGCGTCGGCGCCGGCCTCTTCGCACCGCTTCGCCAGATCCACCACGTTCAGACGGTCTTCGCTGTAGCCCAGGCGCAGCTTGACCGACACCGGCACGGCCACGGCCGCGCGCACGGCGGCGACGATGTCGGCCAGGCGGCCGGGACGCTGGAGCAGCGCCGCGCCCGAACCCCGCTTGACGATCAGGTCGATGGGACAGCCGAAATTGAGATCGACGAAGCGGGCGCCGGCTGCTTCCGCCAGGCGCGCCGCTTCGGCCATGACTTCGGGGTGCTTGCCGGCGATCTGCACCCCGAACGCGTCTTCTTCCGGATGGTGGCGCAGAAGCGGCCTCTCGCCGCCGGCGACGAGCTTGTGGGCCAGCACCATCTCGCTGCAGGTCAGCTGGGCGCCGAACGAACGGCACAGCCGCCGGTACGGGAGGTTTCCCCCCATGGCCATCGGCGACAGCGCCAGCACGTCCTGGAACAGACCGCCCGGCCGCGCTTCGGCGTCGCCTTCAGCCCCTGTCACCGGACTAGCCGCCGTCCAGCATCGGGCTGCCGTCGAAGCCGGCGAAACCCTCGGGGTCGGCCAGATAGTCGTAGGTGTTCTTCAACAGCGCGTAGTGGTTGCGCTCCTCGGCGGCCAGGTGCGCGAAGACGCCGCGCGCCCGCTCGCTCTTGACCGCGGCGGCGGCGCCGTCGTACAGCGCGAAGCCGCGGCGTTCGACGTCCATGGCGCCCTTGAGGATCTCGAGCTCCTCGGGCAGGTAGTCGTACGGGTCGTGGGCGGCCGCCAGCGCCGTGTCGAAGATGCGGCGCACGTCGGCGACGTGGTCCTCACCGACATCCGGCAGGACGTCGAGGTTCCGCTCGCGCAGCAGGTCCTCGCGGATGCGCACGAGATGCGCCTTGTGGCCCGCCTCGTCCTTGGCCAGCGAGTTGAAAAGATTGCGCTCGAACGTGGTCGGCGCGTGTTCGGCCCGTTCCTGGAAAAACGCCATGCCCTCTTCTTCGAAGGCGATGGCCTTTTCGAGGATCTCCACACACAGCCTCAGATCGTCACTCATGGGGCTCCTCCAAGGTCGTTCCCGGTCATGATGGACGGGTCAATGGTAATCACCGGAAGTGCGAATGCCACGAAAATTCAGGCGGCCGGCAGGAGCCTGTTGAATTCACATCAGGCGCCTGCTAGTTTCACGTCAGGATTAAGGTTGCGCCTTTACAAGTGCAATGAAGTCCGATTTCGCGGACCCGGCGCTCCTGGCCCCGGGTCGCCAGGTCCGAGGCGAATTCATGATGCGCGGTTCCCGCCGGGGGGCGGCGCGATCCAGCAAGGAGGGCGCGATGGCCAAGCTCCAGAATGCACTCGCCAAGAAGATTCCCGTGTGGCGCGACGAGATCCGCGAACTGAACAAGGTGCACGGCAATCTCAAGATCGACACCGTCACCGTGGGTCAGGCCTACGGCGGCATGCGCGGCGTCAAGTGCATGGTGTGCGACACGTCCGAAGTTCCGCCCGACAAGGGTCTGTTGATCCGCGGCATCCCCATCGCCGACCTGGTGAACAAGAATGCCGAGGACACTTTCTATCTGCTGTGCACGGGTGAACTGCCCTCGGCCGCCGACCGCAAGGCGCTGACCGAGGAACTGGCCCTGCGCGCCAAGGTGCCCGCGTACGTGTGGAAGATCCTTGAGGCGATGCCCAAGGATTCGCACCCGATGACGATGCTCGACACCGCCATCCTGGCCATGCAGCGCGAGAGCGAATTCGCCAAGGCCTACGACAAGGGCATGGCGAAGGTCGACTACTGGAAGCCGACGCTCGAGGACAGCCTCAACCTGATGGCCCGCATCCCGACCATCGCCGCCGGCATCTACCGCATGCGCTTCAAGAAGGGCCCCCGCATCGCCCCGAAGAAGGGCCTGACGATGGCCGAGAACTACGCGCGCATGCTGGGCATCCCCGACAAGAGCGGCGAATTCGCCGACTGCATGCGCCTGTACCTGGTGCTGCACAGCGACCATGAGGGCGGCAACGTTTCGGCGCACGCCTGCCATGTCGTCGGCTCGGCGCTGAGCGATCCCTACTACGCGGTGTCGGCCGGCCTCAACGGCCTGGCGGGCCCCCTGCACGGTCTGGCCAACCAGGAGTGCCTGGGCTGGATCATCGAGACGACCAAGAAGTTCAAGGGCGTTCCGACCGACGAGCAGCTGCGCAAGTACTCGTGGGACACGCTCAACAGCGGCAAGGTCATCCCCGGCTACGGCCATGCCGTGCTGCGGATCACCGACCCGCGCTTCTCGGCCTTCCGCGAGTTCGGCATGAAGCACTTCCCGGATGACCCCGTGATGTGCCTGGTCGACAAGGTGTTCAACATCGTGCCGCAGGTGCTGGTCGAGCAGGGCAAGGCCAAGGATCCCTGGCCGAACGTCGACGCCGCCAGCGGCGCGCTGCTGTACCACTACGGCCTGCGCGAGTTCTCGTACTACACGGTGCTGTTCTCGGTCTCGCGCGCGATGGGCATGCTCTCGCAGCTCATCATCAACCGCGCGATGGGCACGCCGATCGAGCGTCCCAAGAGCGTGACCACCGAGTGGATGAAGAAGACGGTCGCGGCGGCCCCCAAGGCGTAGCTTCGGCCTCGGTGCGGAAACAGGTGACCCGGGACGGTTCCCGGCCTTTGGCCGGCGGATGTCCCGGGTCGCTTGCGTTTGCCGGGACCCGTGGCGTTCTTTCGGGGTGACGGAATTAAACAATCGCTTGATTTAATCTCACGTTTGATTATCATGGAAGCCGTACCACCTGACAGCCGGAGCGCGCGCCATGACCGGAAATCCACTTCCCGAAACGCCTGCCGGACAGCCGGCCGTCCTGCGCCTGCGGGCGCTGCTGGCCGACACGCCGGCGGATCAGGCGCCGCCCGCGGCCGATTCGCCCGCCGGACTGATCCTGGCGTCGACCAGGGAGCTCCTGGCCGGAACCGGCTTCGCCGGCGTGACCGTGCGGGCGATCGCCCGCCATGCCGGCGCCAACGTGGCCATGATCAACTACTACTTCGGCTCCAAGGACCGGCTGCTGGACGCGGTCCTGGCGCAGGAACTCCAACTCCTGCTGCGCGACGTGGTGGCGGGGCTGGACAGCGACGCCCCTGCCGAACAGACGCTGGCGGAGTTCCCCGTGCGGATCCTCGCCTCGCTCCGTCGCGATCCGCGGCGGCTGAGCCTGATGCGGCTGGCCGTCTCGACCGAGCCGGACCGTTTGCGGCGCATCATCCGTTCGCTGGGCGAGCACAGCGTGCTGGGCGTCAGCGGTGTGCTGGCGGACCTCGTGGCCGAAGCGCAGCGGAGCGGACGCCTGCCGCTGATGCCCGCGCGCTCGGTGCTGCTGTTCCTGATGGCCAACGCCTATGGGCTGGTGTTCGTGGAGCCGATCGCGCGCGAAGTCGTGGGTTTCGCCCTGGACGATGACGGGCAATGGCATGAGCACAGCACCCACCTGGCCCGGCTGCTGCAGCATGGTCTGCTGGCCGCGCCCGAACCCGGGGAGGGCCCCCTTGCGTGACACCGCGATCACACTGCTGCTGACGGCGCTGCTGCTGACGGCCGGAGCGTCGACAGCAGCCGCAGGGACGGCCGGCGCCGACACGCTGCGGCTGGATCTCGATGCCTGCCTGGCCCGCGCGCGGGACTCCGCGCCGGCGTTGCAGGCTGCGAACGCCGCCGTCGAGGAATCGCAGGCCGCCGCGGCCGAGGCCGAGGCCAGGCGCAAGCCGGTCATCGGCGCCGGCGGCGCCTACCAGTACACGAGCGAACACATGAAGAGCGAACTCGAACTCGGGTTCGGGCTGCCCTCCCGCACGCTGGAGTTCGGCGATGGCCACATGGCCGATGTGAACCTCGGCATTGCCATCCCTGTCTACACGGGCGGCGAACTGGCGAGCACGGCGGCGGCGGCCGCGGCCGGAAGCCAGGCGGCGGCGCGACGCGACGAGAGCCAGCGACTGGACCTGGCCCGGGGCGTGCGGCAGACGTTCTGCGGCGCACTCGGCCGGCAGGCGCAGGTCGACGCCGCCCGGCTGGCGGTCGCGCGGCTGGACCGCCACCTGAAATCCGTGACGGACGCCCGGACGGCGGGCGCGGCCACCGAGGAAGCGCGCCTGCGCGCCGTGGCCCGACTGAACCTGGCCGGGCAGCGACTGGTCCAGGCCGAGGCCGCGCGCGATTCCGCGGGCCTGGCGCTGGGACGCCTGGTCGGCAGCGCCGGTGGCATCGTGCGGCCGCTCGGGGACGTGGCGGCGCCGCTCGTGAAGGCGGACGAGGCTCCGGGGCTGACGCTGGACCAGAGGCCGGACATCGCCGCCCTGACCTGGGAGCAGCAGCGCCAGCGGGACCTGGCGGCGGCGGCCCGCGGCCGGCTGCGCCCCCGCGTGCTGGCCGATCTCCGCGCGCATTACGGACGCCCCGGCGTGGACGCGCTGGCCAACGACTGGACGGGCTACGCCACCGCCGGCGTGAGCGTCGACTGGCCCCTGTGGGACGGCGGCGCCCGCAAGGCCCGTGCGCGGCAGGCCGAGGCGCGCGGCCGCTGGGTCGAGGCCCAGCAGCGCGACCTGGGCGACGCCGTGGTCGCGGCGGACGCCGGCGCCCGCACGGCTCTGCGCGCGGCAGCCACGCAGGAACAGCAGGCCGCCGAGCGGGTCGCCCTGCAGCGCCGGCTGCTGGAAATGGTCGAAGGACGGTACGCACAGCTGGCCGCGACCGAGAACGAGTACCTGGACGCCCAGGATGACCTGACGCAGGCCGAACTCGAACTGGCCGCCGCGCGCACGCGCGTGCGGATGGCCGAAGTCGCGCTTCTGTGGGCTCTGGGCCGCTGAACCAACGATGAGGAGATCGATGATGCGCCGATTCCACCTGGGACTGTTGCTGCTCGCGCTGGTGGCCATCAGCGCCTGCGGGCGCGGCAAAACGCCCGCGCCGTCCGGAACGTTCGAGACCACGGTCGTGGACATCGCCCCGGTGCTCGGGGGACGCGTTCTGTCGGTCACGCGCCAGGAAGGCCAGGGCGTCGCGGTCGGCGACACCCTCATCGTGCTCGACACGCAGATGATCGCCCTGCAGAGGGCGCAAGCGGCCGCCGGCCAGTCCACGCTGCGCGCACAGCGCCGGGTCGCCGAAGCCGAACTGTCCAGGTCGCGCCGGCAGCTCGCCCTGTTGGAGACCACGCTGGCGCGCACGGCGTCGCTGCTGGAACTGGGCACGGCCACCGGCCAGCAGGTCGACGACCTGACGGCGCAGCGTGATGTCGCGCGCGCCGGGGTTGAGGCTTCCCGCGGGCGTCTGGACGCGATCGACGCCGAACTGGCGCATCTGGACACCGGTCTGGCCGTGTTCGACCGTCAGCTGGTCGACGGCGTCGTGTTGTCGCCGCTCGACGGCACCGTGCTGACCCGCGCCCTGGAGCCCGGCGAAGTGGCGGCGCCCGGACGCACCGCACTGCGGCTGGCGGACCTGTCGCACCTCGAGCTGCGCGTGTACCTGGAGGCCGGCGACCTGGAGCGCGTGCGCCTGGGCCAGGACCTGGCGGTGCACGTGGACGCCCTGCCCGCCGCACCCCTGACCGGTCGGGTCTCCTGGATCTCCGCCGAAGCCGAATTCACGCCCAAGAACGCGCAGACGCGCAACGCGCGCGCCCAACTCGTCTACGCCGTGAAACTGAGCGTGGCCAACCTCGACGGTCGGCTGCACGTGGGGATGCCCGCCGAAGTCGACCTGCCGTGAACCACGCCGCCATCGCGCTGGACGGGCTGCATAAGAGCTACGGCGACCGTTCGGCGGTGCGCGGGCTCTCGCTGGCGGTGCCCGCCGGTTCCATCTGCGGATTGATCGGGCCCGATGGCGCGGGCAAGACCACGACCATGCGCGTGCTCTGCGGCCTCCTGCGGGCCGACCGCGGTTCGGCCGCCGTCCTCGGGTACGACTGCGCCACCCAGTCGATGGCGGTCAAACAACACCTCGGCTACATGCCGCAGCGCTTCAGCCTGTACCCCGACCTGACGGTGGCCGAGAACATCCGCTTCTTCGCCGAACTCTACGAAGTGCCTGCTGCCGTGCGCGAAGAGCGCGACCGCGAACTGATGGCCTTCAGCCGGCTCGAGCCCTTTCGCAACCGCCGGGCCGGTCAGCTTTCCGGCGGCATGAAGCAGAAGCTGGCGCTCAGCTGCACGTTGATCCACACGCCGTCGGTGCTGATCCTGGACGAACCGACCACGGGCGTGGACCCGGTCAGCCGGCGTGATTTCTGGCGCATCCTGCGCGACCTTGCCGGACGCGGCCTGGCCCTGCTGGTCAGTACACCCTACATGGATGAAGCGGCGCTGTGCGACGACGTCGTGCTGATGCACGCGGGCCGCGCCCTCGCGCACGGCACACCGGAAGCCGTGACCGGTTCCTTCCCGCGCCGGCTGCTGGAAGTGACCGCGGTGGACCTGCAGGAGGCAAGTGGCCGACTGCGCGCGGCGGCGATCGCCGGACTGGACGTACAACGATACGGGGACCGCCTCCACCTGGTACACGACGATGACGAACAGGCACGCGCGGCTGCCGACGCCCTGGTCGGCACGGGCGCCGTTCTGGTGCCCGTCGCGGCCGGCATCGAGGATGTCTTCGTCGAGATGATGGCGCGCGCCGACACCGGGGTGTCGCCATGAACGCTCCGGTGGAATGGGCTGTGCAGGCCCGCGGACTCACCAGGCGTTTCGGCGACTTCACGGCGGTCGACCACCTGGATCTGGAGGTGCGCGCGGGCGAGATCTTCGGCTTCCTGGGCGCCAACGGCGCCGGCAAGACGACCGCCATCCGCATGCTGTGCGGTCTGCTGCCGCCTTCGGAGGGCGAGGCCACGGTCGCCGGTCTGCCCATCGGCCGCCATGCGCGCGACCTGAAGCGCCGGCTGGGCTACATGAGCCAGCGCTTTTCCCTGTACGACGACCTGACGGTCGCCGAGAACGTCGAGTTCTTCGGCGGTGTCTACGGTCTGGAGGGCGCGCCACTGCGCGAGCGCAGCGAGGAACTGCTGCCGCAACTCGGCCTGGCCGACCTGCACCGACGTCTGGCCGGCTCGCTGCCCCTGGGATTCAAACAGCGGCTGGCACTCGGGTGCGCGCTGCTGCACCGCCCCCGCGTGGTCTTCCTGGACGAGCCGACCGGTGGCGTCGACCCCGTGGCGCGGCGCCGGTTCTGGGACCTCATCTACGAACAGGCGGCGGCCGGGGTCACGGTCTTCGTCACCACCCACTACATGGACGAGGCCGAGTACTGCGGCCGCGTGTCGATCATGGTGCAGGGGCGGCTGGTGGCCCTGGACACTCCGCGGGGCCTGAAGGCCTCGACCGGAGGCCGCAACATGCAGGAAGTCTTCCTCAGACTGGTGGACGCATGAAGCGCGTGCGCGCCCTGGCGGCGAAGGAAGTGCTCCACATCCTGCGGGATCCCCGCAGCCTGGCGGTGGCCGTGCTGATGCCGGTCGTGATGGTGCTGCTCTATGGCGCAGTGGTCGACATGGAGATGCATGACCTGCCGGTGGCCGTGGTGGACCACGACCACAGCGACCGCAGCCGCGCCTTCACGCGCGGGCTGGAGGCCGGCGGATTCATCGTCGAAGTCGCGCGACTGGACGATGCCGCCGGGATCGAGCCCGGCTTCCGGCAGGGGCGGTTCCTGGCCGCGCTGGTCATCCCCCGCGGCTATGCGGCCACGGTCGCCCGGGGCGAACCGGCGAACGTGCAGATCCTGGTCGACGGCTCGGATGCCTCGACGGCGGCGACGGCCGGCAACTACCTGCAGGCGGTCGTGCTGAGGCAGGCGCGGAGTCTGGCCGGGGAATCGGCATTGCCGCCGCCGCCGTTCTCGACGCGCACCCGCGTGTGGTTCAACCCGGAACTGCGCAGCGCCCATTTCGTGGTGCCCGGACTCGTGGCCCTGGTATTGATGATGATCTGCGCGATCCTGACGAGCGTGGCGATCGCGCGCGAAAAGGAAGCCGGCACGCTCGAGCAGATCCTGACCACGCCGATCCGCCCGGCCCAGGTCATCGTCGGCAAGATCCTGCCCTACGTGGTCCTGGCGGCCCTGGACGCCGGGCTGATCCTGGCTATCGGCTGCCTGGTCTTCGGGGTGCCGATGAACGGATCCTGGCTGGCGTTGGCGGCCTACTGCCTGCTGTTCATCCTGATCGCCCTGGGCACCGGCCTGTTGATCTCGGCGCTGGCCGGCAGCCTGCGCGTGGCGATGATGGCCGCGGTCACGGTCACCATGCTGCCGACGATGATCCTCTCGGGCTTCCTCTACCCCGTCGAAAGCATGCCGGCGCCGCTGCAGGTCATCTGCCGCCTGATGCCGGCCACGCATTTCCTGGAAGTGCTGCGTGGCGTGATGCTGCGCGGCGAGAACTGGTATCCGCTGCAGACGGCGGTGCTGGCGGCGCAGGCTGTGGTGCTGCTGGGCGCGGCGATCCGCAGCTTCCGCCTGCGGTTGGAGTAGACGCGATGCTGATCCTGAGAACCCTGGTGCGCAAGGAATTCCGGCAACTGCGCCGGGATCCGGCCCTGTTGCGACTGGTCCTGCTCCTGCCCATCGTGCAACTGGTCGTGATGTCCTACGCGCTGAACAGCGACCTGCGCGATCTGCGCGTGGGCGTGCTGGACGAGGACCACACGCCGCTCAGCCGGCGGCTGGTCGAGGCCTTTCCGCACGGGGTCACGTTCACGGCCGGTCCCGCCGCCACCGGTGCCGCGGACCTGGAGCGTCTGCTTCGTGAAGACCGCTGTGACCTGACGCTGCACATCCCGGCGGGGTTCGCGCGCGATGTCGCGGCCGGCCTGTCGCCCGCGGTCGGCCTGACGGTCGACGGCTCCAACAGCAGTGTGGGCGGACGGGGCGCCGGCTACGCCGAAGCGCTGATCACCCGCGAGGCGACGAAGCTGGCGGCCGAGGCCGGTCCGACCGCGTCCGGCGGCATCGCGCCGGTCTCACCCGCCGTACGCTTCTTCTACAACCCCGAACTGGAAAGCCGGATCTACATGGTGCCGGGGGTCATCGTCATCCTGGTGACGATCATCTCGGCGCTGGTCACCGGCCTGGCTGTCGTGCGCGAGAAGGAACTCGGCACGCTGGAGCAGATCCAGGCCACGCCGGTCTCGCCGCTGCAGTTGATCGCGGGCAAGACCATCCCCTACGCGCTGATCGCACTGGTCGACCTGGCCCTGGCCACGGTGTTCGCCGCGGTCTGGTTCCATGTGCCCATGCCCGGCGCGCCGTGGGCCCTCCTGCCGGGTGTGCTCGCGTATCTGGCCGTGACGCTCGGACTGGGGCTGCTGGCTTCGGCCGTCAGCGGCACGCAACAGCAGGCCGTGTTCACGGTCTGGTTCTTCCTGGTGTTCGCGATCATGCTCAGCGGCTTCTTCTTCCCGATCCAGAACATGCCCG
>JAIFKS010000122.1 GCA_020049465.1 bacterium
GCCCGGTCCAGGGTCGCCACGACGGGCTCGCCGTCCGCCGTCGTGTACACCCCGCCGTCAAACAGCGACGGCGCCTGCGCGAGGTAGACCCGCGGCCCTCGCCCCGCCCGTGGACGTTCCAGGATCCGGACGGCATGAAAGCGCTGGCCAACCCGCACTGGCAGGGCCGGGCCCGGCCGCGTCCGGAATCCGGCGGCCGCAGCCACGGCCGCCAGCTGTCCGTAGGCAGGCAGGAGCACGCGCACGTCGTGCCCGCGGCCGGCCAGCGCGCCGGCCAGCCCGGCCACGGCGTCGGCCAGGCCGCCGACCTTGGCCAGCGGGGCGTATTCGGCGCTCACCATCAGGATGTTCACGGTTTCTCCCGGTGCTCGGCCAGCGAAGCCCGGAGCCGGGCGGCGGCTTCCTCGGGTTCGACGGCGTTGATCGCATAACCGGTGCCCGCCTCGAACCCGGCCAGACGGCTCAGGCGGGGCAGCACCTCGATATGTCCGTGCCACTGCTCGACGGCCCGCCGGCCCAGGGCGTCCAGAGCGGGGTCGGCATAACTACCGTCGGCGCCCGGCCCGGGCGCCAGATGAAAGATCACGTTGAGCGACAGGTCGCCGTGCGCGCGCTGCAGCCCGCGCAGAACGCCGCCGAGCATCGCCGACAGGGAGGCCGCCGCCGCCGGCTCGACCTCGAGGGGCGACGGGCCGTGCCGCGTCGGCACCAGCAGCACCTCCCACGGGAATCGGCTGGCCCACGGCGTCAGGGCCGTCCAGTGTGCGTCCGCGGCGATGAGCCTCGCTCCATCCCGGCGCTCGGCCGCCGCCAGGTCGCAGAGCAGGCAACTGCCGCGGGCCCGGCGCCAGGCATCCAGGCGCTGCGCCTTCTCGACCGTCAGCAGCGGCAGGCGGGGAGAGCCGATGATCTGCAGATGGGGATGTGTCAGCGTCGCCCCCGCTTCGGGGCCGTGGTTGCAGAACGGCGCCACGAACCGCACCCCGGGTTCGGCCCGGAAAGACTCCGTGCGTTGACGCACGACATCCAGCAGCGTGGCCAGTCCGGCCGCGTCGAGTGTCGCCAGGCTGGCCCCGTGGTCGGGTGAATAGACGACCACTTCATGACGGCCGTGACCGGCGCAGCCCGGGAACAGGTCATCCGCCGCGCCGCCGTCCGCCGTCCATTCGGGCCGGTCCGGCGCCGCCGTGACCGCCGGATACAGGTTCGGGAACACCCGCAGGCGCCAGCCCGGGCTGTTGGGCGCCGCTTCGGGCTGACGGCCCAGCGCCAGCACCTCGGGCGTGGTGTCGGCTTCGTGGCCGGGACAGAACGGGCAGCGCCCTTCGGCTGCCCCGCGGCGCTCCAGCAGGGGAAACTCGTTGGGCCGGCCGCCGCGGCCGGTCGCGATGATGACCCACCGCCCCGTCAAAGGGTCCTGGCGCAGCATGGACACGTGCGGATCCTTCCGAAAAAAAACGCTGCGGCGCGGAACCCGGATGCCGCCGGTGCGTATCCTACAACGAATCGGAGATAGAACCAACCGCGACCCCCATCCGCGGACACCTCCTCCGAAGGCATGGCGACGGCCCGGATGACTGCGAACGGACGATGGCGGACAGACGACGGCGGGCGGACGATGGCGAGCGGACACCTGCCGCGGGCGACAGAGCGATGATGGAAGCGGACCCGTGGCGCGGGTCCGCTTCGTTTTGCCGGTACCCGGCGGGACCTCGACCGTTCAGGCCGCGTCCGTCGCCGCTGCCGGAAGACGGACTGGAACGCCTGGCGCCTCGCGCAGCCGGCGCGCGTGTTCCGCCAGCGTCGCGAACGGACCCTGCCGCAGGATGCGGTCCAGTTTCACCGGCATCGTGTCCTGGCGTCCCTGGCTGCGCAGGCGCTGCAGCGGCGACAGCTTCGCCTCGGGCCGGAAATCGTCCATTTCCCACGGGTGCAGGTAGACGATGGACGGCACACCCTGCGCCCGCGCCCGGTCGCGCAGGAACTCGAACGCCGGCCAGGGCAGCAGCCGCAGATAGCCGCCGCCGGAAAACGGGAAGTTCACGCCCAGACAGCGCCAGGTCGGCATGGGAATGACCAGCAGGTCGTCCGGGCCCGGCCCCAGCCGGAACGGCGTGCGCGGCGAGCCCGGCTGACCGTAGCGCGGGTGGCGCACCGGGAACAGCGAACAGTCGTAGCGGAATCCCAGCTCCTGAAGCACCGGCAGATAGTGATGGACCGGAGGCGTCAGGCTGAAACTGGGCGCCCGGTAGCCTTCCGGACGCTCGACACCCGCGCGCGCCAGGGCCGCCAGCGCTCTCTCCCCGTCGGCCCGGAATTCCTCCTTCGTCAGATGGAACACTTCCGGATGGCCGTAGCTGTGGCAGCCCACCTCGTGGCCGCGGCGGACGATCTCGCGCACCAGATCAGGGAATCGCTCGGCGGTCCAGCCGAGCACGAAGAAGGTCGCTTTCACGCCGTGGCGATCCAGCAGGTCCAGACTGAGAGCCATGCCTTTTTCGACGCGGAGCGTCTGGTCGGCCCAGGTCTGCGGCGGTACCTGGGCCAGGTAGTTGTGCCCGTGGAACCACTCCTCGACATCGATGGTGATGATGGTCGGCGGGCTCGCCGCGGCCGCGGGGTTCACGCGCCGCTCCGGGGACGGGCCACGCAGGCGAACTGCAGCCAGCGCATGTCCGCCCAGCGGCCCCAGGTCAGCAGGTTGACCAGTTTGAACTTCAACGAACCGGTCGGGTTGATCCCCTGAAGACGCTGCACGGCGAACCCCTCGTCCTCCAGCAGCCGGCGCAGGCTGCCGCGGGTGAAGAAGCGCAGATGGGTGCGGTCGAGAATGCCCTCGTCCACATAGTCCCAGCGGCCATGAACCGCGAGATCCCACACGTTGAAGAAATAGCGCACGTTCGGCAGCGAGGCCACCAGGACGCCGCCCGGACGCAGCACGCGCCGGGCTTCGCGCAGCAAAGGCGCCGATTCCGGCAGGTGCTCGAGCACATCGTTCATGACCACGCAGTCGAAGCGGCCGGCCGGCAGATCGCGCAGACTGGCCACCGCGTCGCCGACCAGCACGCGGTCGCAGCTGTCCGTTGCCAGCGAGGCGGCCTCGGGCGACAGTTCGACGCCCCAGATCTCCAGCGCCCGGCCCGGGCGCGCGGCTCGCAGCGTGGCGGCGAACGCCCCGGCGCCGCAACCCACGTCGAGCACCATGCAGGCGTCCGCCGGCACGAACGGCTCCATCTCGCGTCGCGGGTGTCCGTAATAGGCCGAGCGATCGTCGTCCGCCATGTACCGTCCCTGCCTCTTTCGTCGAAGTTCCCCTGCGCCGGGCGGAACGTCCCGGCCGCCGCCGATTGTCCGAAGCCTTCGCGGCGCCGTCAACCTCGCAGCGCGCGACCCGGTCCGCCAGCGACGAAGGGGCGCACCGGCGCGATCACCGGTAGACTAAATGGCATGGCGCCCGATAATGGGGCACCCGCGCCCGGCGCCTCCATCTTCGGCCGTGAAAGGACTCCATGAAGGACCACGCGTTCCCCGCCGTTGGCCTGGTGCCCAGCCCCCTTGCCCCGGACCTGCACCTCGGTCGGCTGCCCGGCGGCCTGCGCGTGGTCATCCGACGCGATGCCCGCAGCCCCGTGGCCGTCTGCAACGTGTGGGTCGGCGTCGGCTCCAATCGCGAGCCCGAGGCCCTTCGCGGCTGGTCGCACGGCATCGAACACATGCTCTTCAAGGGCACTGCACGGCGCGGCGAGAGCGACTTCGCGCTGGAAGTGGCGGCGGCCGGCGGCTCCACCAATGCGGGCACCGGCTACGAATCCACGAACTACCACATCACGGTGCCGGCCGCCGGGCTGCCGACGGCCATCGACATTCTGGGCGACGCGCTGCGCCATTCGGTCTTCGACCCCGCCTCGCTGGACGCCGAAAGGCAGGTCCTGGTCCACGAGAACCATATGTACGACGACATCCCGTTCGGCTTCGGGGTCACCTGGCGCTGGGGCATGGAGCTGGCTTTCGACCACAGCCCCTACCGCCATCCCATCGGCGGCCGCGACGAGAATCTCCTGGCGTGCCCCCGCGACAGGGTGCTGGAATTCTGGCGGTCGGCCTACCATCCGGCCAACATGATCGCCGTCGTGGTCGGCGACGTGGATCCGCCGACCGTGTTCGCCCGGCTTGCGGCCACTTTCGACGCCCCCGTGGAAGCCGCCGCCGGCGCGACCGGCGACGCGGTGGTCGACAGCGCGATCGTGGCGGAGCCCGTGGTCGAACCGAGGCGCACCGAACCGCGGCTGCGCGTGGAGACCGGCGAACTGCAGAAAGCCTACGCCAAGCTCATCTTCCCCGCGCCCGGCGAAGCGTCCGGACTCGAACCGGTGCTGGCCGTCGCGCAGCGCGTGCTGAATGACGGCCGCACCTGCCGCCTGTACCGCCGCCTGCAGGAGGATCTCAAGCTGGTCGACGAGTACGCGGTGATGTCCGAAACCGGACCACGCGAGGGCGCCGTGCTCGTCGATCTGGAAACTTCGGTGGACAGGCTTGTGCCGGCGGTCCGCGAGTGCGCGCGCATTCTCGGCGAACTGGGCCGCGAGCCGGGCCAGGGCGGCTGCACGCCGGAGGAACTGGCGCGCGCCGCCCGGCGCACCGCCCGCGGCCACCTGTTCGGACTGGAGACCGTGCAGGGCCAGGCATCGTCGATCGGCCACCACGCCCTGGGCGGGGATCTGGCCGGCGCCTTCGACTTCCCCGCGCGCGTGGCCGCCGTCACCGCCGACGATGTCGCTGCCTACGCGCGCAACGTCTTCCGCCTGGGAAATCTGGCCTGCGTCCTTTACGTGCCGAAGGACGCCGACCTGGCTGCGGCGGGCCTGCCGTCGACGGCCGCGGAACTGGCCGCGCTTCTGTCCGGAGTGCTGCCCGACCACGAGGACGGCCGCGCGGCAGCCCCCGCGGCGCCGCCGGCGGCGATGGCACGCGCCCGCGCCGCGGCGCCGCCGCGTCCGCCACGATTCGAGTCCCACCGGCTGGCCGACGGCAGCATGCTGCACTGCCGGGTCGACCGCGCCGTACCCGTGATCGCGCTGGCGGTCGCCGTACGCGGCGGCGCCGCCGGCGAATCCGCCCTGGACGCGGGCCTGGGCGCGCTGGCGCACCAGGCCCTGCTGCGCGGGGCGGCCGGCCTGACCGCCGAGCGCTTCAACCAGATGGTCGAGGACGACGGCGCCTCTCTGGGCCCCATCGTCGACCGCGACTTCGGCGGCCTGTTCCTGACTTCGCTGGCCGAACGGCTGGAACCCGCCCTGGACCGCCTGACCGACGCGATCACCGACCCGACATTCGCCGAGGACGAACTGGAGCAGGAAAAGCGTCTGGCCCGGGAGCAGTTGGCCGCCGTGGCGGACAATCCGATGCAGGCGGCGATGCTGAAGCTGCGGGAAATGCTCTACGGCGATCACGTGTACGGCCGGGCCATGCCCGGCACCATCGCCAGCCTGGCCGCGATCACGCGCGCCCAGGTGGCGGCGCGCCACCGCGAAGCCTGGTCCGCGGGCCGGCTGCAGGTCGTCGTGTCCGGCGACATCGACCCCGGCCGGTTGCAGACGGCGTTCGAGAACCTGGCCGACCGGCTGCAGGCGCCTCGCGGCGTTTTCGCACCGCCGGGCCCGGCCCGTGCGCTGGCCGGCGTGGAGAGGGAGCGCCAGACCCGGGCCCAGAACCAGGCCGTGGTCCTGCTGGGCTGGCCCGGGCCCCTGACCGACAGCGACGACCGCGTGCCGCTCATGCTGTTGCGGCAGGTGCTCAACGGGCAGAGCGGCCGGCTGTTCGAGCAGCTGCGCAACCGCCGCTCGCTGTGCTACAACGCGGGCGTCGCCGGCTCCTCGGGCTTCGGCCAGGGTCTTCTGGTCGGTTACGTGCTGACGGCCCCGGAATCGGCCGATCAGGCCCGCGCTGCCCTGCTCGAGGAACTGACCGCACTTTCCGGCAGCCTGGTTCCGACCGACGAAATGGAGCGCGCACGCGTGGAACTCGCGGGCGGGCTGCTGATCGGCGGCCAATCCAATGCGTCGCGGGTCTCCCGCTCCCAGCGGGACGTCATGTACGGTCGCCAGGCCGATGATCTGGCGCATCTCGTCGAGCAGGTGAACGCCTGCACGCGCGAAGAGGTGCGCGCGGCGGCTGCCCGCTACCTGCACGCCGGACAATACGCCGAAGTGACGCTGGGACCGGCCTGATGCGGGCGGAAGCGCCCTCCGGCCGGCTGACTCGACGTCCGTAACGGAAAAACGGCCCCGCTTTCACGCGGGGCCGTTCTTCGTGGTCGCCGTCAGGCGGAATCGGAGTTCAGCGGTACACGCTGTAGCGGTTCGGCGCATCGGACATGTCGATGAGGATCGTCGGCTTGCTGAAGGTGGCCCGGTGGCGAACGCCGTCCGGCACCACGTACAACTCGCCGGCCTGATACAGATTGGTCTGGCCTTCGATCTCGATCGTCATCTCGCCGGAAATCACCAGCCCGCGCTGCTCGCAGTGCGAGTGGTCCGGGAAACTGACGCCCTCGTCGAAGGCGAAGAAAACCACCTGCTTCTGGTCATCCTGAATGCAATAGCCGGTGGCGCCGGATACCGGCAGCTCCACCAGGGGAAGGGAGCGGATCGCTTCGGGAAGAAAATCGCTGGCATGCCGC
>JAIFKS010000034.1 GCA_020049465.1 bacterium
ACTTCTACTACGTGGTCATCGAGAGCTGGTGCCTGCGCTATGCGTTCGCCTACGCCAGCGGCGGCATCGGCGTCGATCCCGCGGCGACGGTCGCCGTGCAGGTCGAGGCCTCGAAGGCCTACTTCAGCGAGGTGACGTTCTCGTCGTCGAACGGCGTGCTGACCGGGGGCGGCATCCACGCGAGCCTCTGGTTCTGGGTCGTCACGTTCGCGCTCAACGCCTGGTTCGTGTTCCGTGGGCTGAGCAAGGGGATCGAGAAGTTCTGTCTCTGGGCGATGCCCACCATGGCTGTCTGCGCGCTCATCGTGCTGGGCCGGGTACTGACCCTGCCGGCGGATCCGACCAACCCGGCCGAGCAGAACGTGCTCTCGGGCCTGAATTTCATGTGGAATCCGGACTTCAGCGTGTTGCTGAATTTCATGTGGAATCCGGACTTCAGCGTGTTGCGCGACCCGCAGACCTGGCTGGCGGCTTCGGGGCAGATCTTCTTCAGCATGTCGGTCGGGTTCGGCCTCATCATCAACTATGCGTCGTACCTGCGGCGCAAGGACGACGTCGTGCTGTCGGGCCTCACGGCGGCGGCCACGAACGAGTTCTTCGAGGTGGCCCTGGGCGGCATGATCACGCTGACCGCGTCGGTCGTGTTCCTGGGCCTGACCGCCACGCAGGCCAACAGCGGCGGCACCTTCAGCACCGGCTTCTTCGCGCTGCCGGTGGTCTTCGCGCGCATGCCGGCAGGCAATTTCTTCGGCGCCATCTGGTTCTTCATGCTGTTCCTGGCGGCCATCACCAGTTCGTTGTCGATGCTGCAGCCGGCCAAGGCCTTCTTCGCGGAGGCCCTGGGCCTGCCCAACGGCAAGGCCACCGCCCTGACCGCCTTCATCTGCCTGCTGGGCAACCTGTTCGTGCTGTGGTTCAGCCAGGACCTGGTCGCGCTGGACACGCTCGACTTCTGGGTCGGCACGTTCCTGATCTTCCTGGTGGCCGGCACCCAGATCATCTGCTTCTCGTGGGTCACGGGACTCGAGCGCGGATTGCGCGAGGCGCACGAAGGCGCCGAGATGCGCATCCCCCGCTTCATCGGCTTCATCATGAAATGGGTTTCGCCGGTGTATCTGGCGACCATCTTCGGCTTCTTCTGCTGGCTCAAGGTGCCCGACTACGTGCGCACCATCACCGGCAACGACGGCACGCCGCCGAACAAGGTGGCCCTGTATTCGTGGGGCCTGATCCTGGCCACGATCACGCTGTTGATCGTGGTGACGAAGATCGGCGCCAACCGCTGGCGCGCCGCCGGCATGGACCTGGACGGTCGCCGTCCTCCCGACGATGAAAACTCCGGAGGTGCGGCATGACACCCCTCGCCTGGATCTTCATGCTCTCGTCGGTGGGCTTCGTCGTCGGCCTCATGATCTGGTGCTTCACAAAGGTGCTCCGCAACAAAAGCAAACGCGACTAGGGGCGTCGACGTCAGACACGGACGAGGCGTGAACAGTCCTCGGCGCTTCGCGCCTGCGGATAGTTCACGCCTCGTCCGTGTCTGACGTCGACACAGTCGAATTATTCATCGTCCAGCACGGATTTGGGAAGCCAGGGCAGCGTCAGAAGGCCGGGAATGCCCAGGACCAGCACCAGCGTGAAGAACGTCTTGTAGCCCACCAGTTCCTGGATCTTGCCGCTGGCCATGCCGGGCAGCATCATGCCGAGGGCCATGAAGCCGGTGGCGATGGCATAGTGCGAGGTGCGGTTCTCGCCCTTCGACAGGCGCATCAGCACGACCATGAACGCGGTGGTGCCCAGCCCGTAGCCCAGCTGCTCGATCGCCACCAGCGGGTAGGCCAGCGCCGGTCCCGGCTGCGCGTACGCCATGTAGAGATAGGCCAGGTGGGGCACGTTGAGCGCCAGCGCCAGCGGCCACAGCAGGCGGCGCAGACCGAAGCGCGCGATCAGCCAGCCGCCGGAAACACCGCCCAGCACCAGACAGGCCAGGCCGACCCAGCCGTAGGCCAGACCCACCTGCTTCGTCGAGAAGCCCAGCCCGCCGGCTTCGTGCCCGTCCAGCAGGAACGGCGCCGCCAGCTTCAACAGCAGGGCTTCACCCAGGCGGTACAGGAGGATGAAGGCGATGACCACACCGACGCGCGGCTGGCCGAACCAGGCCGAGAAGATGGCGAGCCAGCGCCGCAGGCCCGCCGACTTCGACTCGGCGACGCGCGCCTGCGGCCGATCGGACTCCGGACGCGGCAGAGCCACGGTGTGCCACAGCCACAGCAGGGCATACATGCCGCCGGCCAGCATGAAGACGGTGGTCCAGGCGGCGGGCACTCCCGACAAGCGGGTCTCGAAATGGCCGGCCAGGGTGACCAGCAGTCCCGACCCGAAGATCATCGCGGCGCGGTAGAACATGGTCCGCACGCCGACGAACCAGGCCTGCTGCTGCGGCTCCAGCGCGTGCAGGTAGAAACCGTCGGCCGCCACGTCGTGCGTGGCCGAGACCAGCGCCACCAGCGCGAACACGGCCAGGCTGATCGGCAGGAACGCCGGCAGCCCCAGCGAAGCGGCCAAGCCCAGCAGTCCGACCGCCATCATCAGCTGCGTGGCCAGGATCCACTGCCGTTTGGTGGCGCGGGTGTCCACGAGCGGCCCCCACAGCATCTTGAGGACCCAGGGCAGGTACAGCCAGCTGGTGACCAGCGCGATGGTGGCGTTGTCCACGTTCAGGCGCTTGTAGAGGATCACCGAGACGGTGTTGACCAGGATGTAGGGCACGCCCTCGGCGAAATAGAGCGTGGGCACGAAGGCCCACGGGGAACGCAGGCCGGGCTTGCGCAGATCGGGCGAATGGAATGTTTCGGACACGCGGGCCTCCCTGCCGGCATGGGTCGAGCGTCATCTTGGTGGTCGGGTGCGGACCTGGCAACGAGGATCTTGTGGGCGCCGAGCGTACCCTGCCGCCGCCAGTCTGTACCGACAGGTACGCCGCCGCGAAGACACGCGGCTTCCCGGCGACGCCGATCACCTCTGCAAGCTGTTGCCATCGCTCAGGTTGCAACCACACTGGCGGCGATCGGCGATCGCGGCAAACTCCTTGCAACCTCGCTCCCGTCGCTCAACAAGCGCAACACTCCAAAACCGCGAGGTCGAAGACATGAACACCCGACGCCCGGCTTCCCGCCTTTTCCTGCTGATCGGTATGATGCTGACCATGTCGCTGACCGCGATGCTGACCGGTTGCAGCAGTGACGACCCTGCGGCTCCGGCCGCCGCGACCGCGACCGTCGACCAGGACGCGGCCGACGCGATGGCCGCCGATCTGGCCGCCGACAGCGGCGGCGTGACCGACCAGATCGCCGACCTGTCGACCGCCATCGCCAGCCTGGGCACCGCCAAATCGGTGATCCACGAGCGCTTCCGCGAAGTCGTCTGGGACGACGCCACCGGCACCTGGACCATCACCGTCTCCCGCGAGCGCGGCGACTCCGCCGCCACCCCGTACGCCTCGATGTCGCGCGTCTACACGCTGCGCCTGCTGAACGCCCTGGGCGAACCCCAGCAGTACCGCATCGTCGGCGCCGACACCGCGCGCACGGCCGAATTCGCCATCGTCTCGGGCGCCGGCGAGCACCGCACGCTGCGGCGCGAGCACACTTTGGACGAACTGTCCGGCGCCTTCGCGGTCACCGGCGTCGAGACCGACCTGCTGACCATCAACGGCAACTACCACCGGGTCGCGAGCAACCGCCTGGAGACGCTGCGGTTCTTGCGCACGTTGACCGGCGCGCTCGACGTTGAACTGACCGATGTCACCGTGCCCCGCGCCCTGGGCGTGGATTTCAGCGCCGCCGTGTCCGGCACCATCGCCGGCACCTACGTGGCCGACATCACCGTCACGCGCGGCGACGAGTACATCGAGCGCCACATCGAGCGCGACGTGCTGATCGTCCTGGGCGACGGCGAAGCGACGATCAACTGCGGCGGCGGCGCGTTCCGCGTCCTGCTCGGAACCGGCGAACTGGCGGACTGACGTCGGCCGCATTCCAGGGTTCGCCCGGGGACCGGTGGCCAGTCGGCCGCCGGTCCCTCCCGTTGTGCCAGATTGATCCCGGTTGATCCTGGTTGCCCCGGCCCGGCGCGCGCGCTTGATTGTCAGCCGCTGCCGACGACTCAACCCGGGCCCAGGAACAACGCCGCCATGCCCATCCTCGTGACCGACTTCGACGGGACTTTCACCCGGCGCGATTTCTTCGACCTCATCCTCGAGCGCCACGACCCGCCCGGCGCCCGCGCGTTGTGGGACCGCTTCCTGGCCGGCGGCATGACGCCGTTCGAAGGGATCGCCGGCGTGCTGGGCTCCCTGCGCACGGACGCCGACGGCGCCGCGGCCCTGGTCGCGGCCATGGACCCGCCACCGGGCGCGGCCGCGGCGGCGCGGCGCCTGCAGAGCGCCGGCTGGGAGATCGTGGTCGCCTCGGCGGGCTGCCGCTGGTACATCGATCGCGTGCTGGACGGGTTGGACCTGGACTTCACGGTGCACGCGAATCCCGGGTCCTTCACGCCCGACCGGGGCGTGGTCATGGAGCTGGATCCCGGTTCGCCCTGGTTCCACCCGACCCTCGGCATCGACAAGCCGGCGGTCGTGCGCGCGGCCCTGCAGCGCGACCCGGTGGTCGCGTTCGCCGGCGACAGCGCCCTGACCGACGGGCCGGCGGCCAGGCTGGTGGCTCCCGGGCGGCGGTTCGCCACCGGGCAGCTGGCGCGGCGATTCGCCGCCGACGGCGAAGCCCATCAGGCGTTCACGGCCTGGCCGGAGATCGTCGAGCGGTTGCTTGCCTAGGCACGGCGCGGTACCTGATGGTGGGCATAAGCGCGGGGCCCGGCACATGTCCGGGCCCCGCGTTGCGCGTGAGCAGCAGATGGTCGCGCCAGGGCCGGCGGCCTTCAATTCTCGCAGTTCGGGCGAGACCAGCAGGCCTTGGGCCGGCGACGGACGAACCGCCGCTCCGCCAGGCCGCAGGGTTCGCCTGGGTGGGGGTACCAGTGCCGAATTCCCGGGCCACTCCATGAGCCCAAACGACGGTCTGCCTCGCGTCCAGCATTTTGAACAGGATATTGCGTTTTCAGCGCCGACCGAAACGCTGCCGCCGGCGGCGCTCGTCAGCGGAACATCGCCTTGAGCCGCCCCCAACCGGAGTCCGCGACCGGCACGGCGTCCAGTTCGACGCGCATCGTCGCGGTAAGTCCCGGGTTGTTCGGATACGGTCCGACGACGGGTCCGGACGCGGTCACCGGCATGCCCGGCTGCCAGGCATACTGAAACGTCACGGCGCCCTGGTATTGGGACGGCGTGTTGGGCTGCTCTTCATCCCAGACCCGCAGCTCGACCGTGACCAGCGGCGTGTTGCCCACCGACGGCGTGATCGGCAGCGAGCACGAGTATGCCGGCCAGGCGGGCAGGTTCGTGGCAGCGTCGGTGGGCGTGGTCCCGGCCAGCACGCCGTCGATCCAGACCTCGACGAAGGGATCGGAATCGCCGTCAAGAAATCCGTCCGTGTCGGCCACCTGGCCGAAGATGTTCTCGACGAAGATCGTGACCGCCGCCGCCGGAAGGGCGACCAGCGTCAGCGACAGAACCAGGCAGGCGAGGATGGGACGGCGATGATTCATGGCGAAGCGTACCCCCGGGTCGGGTTGGTCCTGATCGTGCGACTGTAAACGCGCGCCTTATATCCTACCCGATTTGTTTTGTTTAGTGAGAAATAAGTTCCCAAAAACGGAAAACCCGGGCTGTCCCGGGTTTCCCTGATCGCAATCCGTTGACCGGAAACTACTTGTCGACGTCCTTGAGCCGCCGCGGCCCGGCCTTGACGATTTCCGCCGGGCAACCGTCGAGGAACAGCTTGAAGTTCTCGCGGAAGCGGGCGGCCAGGGCGTCGTAGCGGCGCCAGTAGTCGTCCTTGTCGCCCCAGCTGGTCGCCGGGTCCAGCACCTCGACGGGCACGTCCGGGCACTCGGCCGGCACGGCGAATCCGAACAGCTTGTCCTGGCGGTATTTCACCTTGTCGAGCTTGCCCTCGAGCGCGGCGTTCAGCAGCGCGCGCGTGTGCCGGATCGAGATGCGCTTGCCGATGCCGAACGGCCCGCCGGTCCAGCCGGTGTTGACCAGCCAGCAGTTGGCGCCCGTGGCCTCCATCTTGGCCCGCAGCATGTCGGCGTAGACGAACGGGTGGTGCACCATGAACGGCGCGCCGAAGCAGGCCGAGAACGCGATTTCCGGCTCGATGCCCAGCCCGATCTCGGTGCCGGCGATCTTCGCCGTGTAGCCGCTGATGAAGTAGTAGATGACCTGCTCGGGCGAGAGCCGCGCGATCGGCGGCATGACGCCCTGCGCGTCGCAGGTCAACAGGATGATGTTCTTCGGGTGCGTGTCGACCATGCCGCCCTCGAGCACGCCGTCGATGAAACTGAGCGGGTACGAGGCCCGCGTGTTCTCGGTCAGCTTGTCGTCATCGAGGTCCAGGCGCCGCGTCGCGGGATCGTGGACCACGTTCTCGAGGATGGTCCCGAAACGGTGCGTGCAGGCGTGGATCTGCGGCTCGTGCTCGGCCGACAGGCGGATCACCTTGGCGTAGCAGCCGCCCTCGAAGTTGAAGATGCCCCGGTCGGACCAGCCGTGCTCGTCGTCGCCGATCAGCTTGCGCTTGGGGTCGGCCGAGAGCGTCGTCTTGCCGGTGCCCGACAGGCCGAAGAACAGGGCCGGCTCCTTCAGATCGTAGTCGACGTTGGCCGAGCAGTGCATGGCCAGCACGCCCTCGAGCGGCTTCAGGAAGTTCATCACCGTGAAGATGGTCTTCTTGATCTCGCCGGCGTAGGCCGACCCGCAGACCAGCGCCTTGCGGTCGGCGAAGTTGATCGCCAGCACGGTGGCCGAGCGCGTGCCGTCGATGCGCGGGTCGCACTTGAAGTGCGGGCACGCGATCAGCGTGAACTCGGGCACGAACTCCTTGTACTCCTGCCGGCTCTTCGGCGAGATGAACATGTTGCGCGCGAACAGGCTCTGCCAGGCGTCCTGCGTGATGATGCGCACGGCCAGCCGGTGCTCGGGATCGTTGCCGCAGTAGACGTCCTGGACGAAGATCTCCTCGCCCTGCAACTGGGCCTGAACGCGGCCGAAGAGGTTGGCGAACTTGTCGGGTGCCAGCGGACGGTTGTACTCGCCCCACCAGACGTGGTCCTGCGTCTCGTGCTCGCGGACGATGTACTTGTCCTGCGCCGCGCGCGCGGTCCACTTGCCGGTCTCGACCAGCATGGCGCCGCGGTTGACGATCTGGCCCTCGCCCCGGAAGACGAACTCTTCGTAGAGCGCTTCTTCGGTCAGGTTCCAGTAGACGCGCTTCAGCTCCATGAGGCCGTGATTCGCGATCCCGAAATCGGCGGCCAGGTCCTCGCGGTGGTGATCGGCCGGAGAGGCGATCTTCAACGACTTCTTCATAGCCAGTCCCTCACCATCTTGCGTTGACCCATGATCAGTTCGTTCGGCGAGTTGGGATCGAGCGCCCACTTCATGCGTTCGATGCCTTCGATGATCTCCTTCGAAGTCCCGCAGGTGCTCAGGCGCAGGTGCCCCTCCATGCCGAACTCGACGCCCGGCACGGTGCAGACCATGACCTTGTTCAGCAGGAACTCGGCCAGTTTGGTGCTGTCCTTGTTGTAGGTCGAGAAGTCCGCGAAGCAGTAGAACGTGCCGTCGGGCGGCGTCACCTTCACGCCGTCGAAGGCCTTCAGGCGCCGCACCATCACGCCGGCATTGTTCTCGAGCGTCATCACCAGGTTGTCGACGCAGCTCTGCGTGCCGTTGATGGCGGCCACGGCCGCCTTCTGCAGCAGCGCCGAGGGCCCGCTGGTCTGGTGCGACTGGATGATCGACATCACTTCGATGATCTTCGGGTTCGCCACGGCCCAGCCGATGCGGAACCCGGTCATCGCGTAGACCTTCGAGACACCGTTGATGATGATCATCTTGCAGTCGTCGCTGCCGAAATCCGCGGCGCAGGCGACGGGATTGGTGACCCGCTTGCCTTCGAAAACCAGGCGGTTGTAGATGTCGTCCATGATCAGGTAGAGGCCCTCCTTCTCGCACAGGGCCACCACCTCCTTGATGAACTTCTCGGGATAGATCGCGCCCGACGGGTTGTTCGGGCTGTTGATCATGATGGCCTTGGTGTTCGACGACATCCGCATCGTGATGTCGCCGATGTTCGGCACGTAGCCGCCGTCCATCGGCTTGGCCGGCACCGGGATGGCCCCGCACATCTTGATCATTTCGGGATAGCTGACCCAGTACGGCGCGGGAAAGATGACTTCGTCCTGCGGGTTCAGGACGGCCTGCAGCGCGCACATGATGGCCTGCTTGGCCCCGCCCGACGCCATGACCATGCCGAGGGTGGGCCGGTATCCGTACTGGTCGTACGTCGAGCGGATGATGGCCGCCTTCATGTCGGGCGTGCCGTAGGCGGGCGTGTAACGCACCTCGCCCGAGTTGAGCATGCCGGCGGCCGCGGTCAGCGCGTCCAGCGGCGGCAGGCTCTTCGGTTCACCGCCGCCCAGGTGGATGACGGGGTCACCCTTCGCGCGCATGATGGCCACGCGCTCGTTCATCTTCAGTGTGGCCGATTCCCGAAGATCCCTGGCGATCAGACTGATGGTCATCGCATCCCTCTTCCGCTGCCACGGCTCCCGCCGCGGCGTTCGCCGGTGCGGGGTTTTCACGTGGTATCCGAAGCCTCAAAACTAAGCGGCGGGGTGGGGAAAGTAAACTGGCAAGGGGGTGGCGGAGGGGGGCATAAGCGGCTGTCAGATGGCTTGTTTAGTCGTGGATCGGAGCAGGTTCACGAGTGTGCGGGTGTGGAGCGGGATGGTCTTGTCTTTGGGGGTGATGGGGTGGGTGCGTCGGCTGGAGTCACAGAAGATCGCAACTCCCGGGGGCGTGGGCTTCCACGGACCATTGCAATTCCATTCCTCGTGTTATCGCGAACATCGTAACGCTGGTGGAAACCGTTTGCGGTTGGCTGTGGCTGCAGCTGGAGATGTGCCTCCACGGGCCAGGAAATTTCTGGATCAGCAAAAATATCGTTCATTTAACGCATTTCGGCGCTTGCCGTTGTCGATGTTTTACGCTATATTTTCGCCTTCGCTTCCCTCCCGGAAATGCGTGCCTGAAATGACCGCCATCAGCTTTCCCGAATTCGCACCCGACCTGCCGGCCGCGCGCGTCGATGCGTCCCTGCGCCAGGCGCTCGGCGCCTGTGACCGGGCCCGCGAGTGCGCGCTGCTCTGGTTCGCCGAAGTGCAGCGGCGTCAATTGTACCGTGCCCTGGGTCATGCCAGTCTGCAGCTGTACGCCACGCAGGCGCTCGGCTTCACCGACAACCGCTACTGGCAGTTCAAGCGGCTGGCCGACGACCTGGACCGGTTGCCGGCACTGCGCGAGGCTGTCGAAACGGGAGACCTCGGGTGGACCAAGGCCCAGCAGGTGGCGCGCGTGGCGACCGCCGAGACCCAGACCGAGTGGATCGGGAAGGCCGCGAGCGCAGGACGACGCGAACTCGAACGGCAGGTGCGGCTCGCGCGGAAGCGAACGCCGGCAGCCCCGGCCGCGCAGCTCGCGCTCGACGCGCCCCCGCGCCCGGTCGCCGATCCGCCGGCCACCATCAGCCTGCGCGCCGACGGCGTTCAGCTCGCGCGGTTCGAGGCGTTGGTGGAGAAGGCGCGCAGGCTCGGCCTGGCGCCGGCGGGCGCCGATCGGCTGGACCTGGTGGTGGCGGCGCTGGAATCGCTGGTCACGGGCACGGCCGACGCGAGCCCGCGCGCGGCGGGACCCGCCGCGCAGATCATCGTCCACCAGTGTCCCGCATGTGAAGACGCGGCCGTCACGACGAGCCGCGGCGAGAGAAAACTTGCGCCGGCGCAAGCCGCGGCGATCGCGTGCGACGCGCGCGTGCAACGGCCGGGCCGGCCGAACCGCGCGAGCATCAAACCGTCGGTGCGGGCCGCCGTGCTGGCGCGGGATCGGCACCGCTGCGCCACGCCCGGGTGCCGATCGACGTGTTTCCTCGAAGTCCACCACATCACGCCGCGACGCCAGGGCGGATCGAACCGGGCGGATAATCTCGTCACGTTGTGCAGCCGGTGCCATCAGTTCGCGCACGGGCACGCGGGCGCGCTTGCGCCGGCGCAAGTGCTGGAACAAGTGCTGGAGCCATGGCCGGAAGCCAAGGCGGGAAGCTGACGCCCCGCCCGGCGCACGTGCACAGTCCGGCATCGCCGACCGTCTTCGCGGGACCGACGCTTTCGGCGCCGGACTCATCCCCGGCGTGTGCCAGGCCGCACTCCGGTGGACGAAGCACCGAATCCCCATCCCCGGGGTTTCCCTCAATCGCCAACGGCGATATCATGCCCGGACCTGCCGCACCGCGAACGCGGCCAGCGCGCCCCCGGACGAAAGCAGCCCCGACCATGCCCCGCACAGCCTGGCTCATCGACGGCATGGCCTACGTGTTCCGCAGTTTCTACGGGATGCGGCCGATGGCCGCACCCGACGGGACACCGATCAACGCGGTGTACGGGCTGGGCATGACGCTGCAGAAGCTGCTGGCCGAGCGGAAGCCCGAGCTGCTGGCCTGCTGCTTCGACGCCGGGGCGCACACGTTCCGCAACGAGATGTACCCGGCCTACAAGGCCAACCGCGGCGAACCGCCGAAGGACCTGATCCCCCAGTTCGACATCTGCCGCGAACTGGTGGCGCGCATGGGGATCGCCACCGTGACCTCGCCCGGCTTCGAGGCCGACGACCTGATCGCGACGCTGACCGTGCGGTTGCGGGCCGCCGGAAACGAGGTGGTCATCGTGACCGGCGACAAGGACCTCGCGCAACTGCTGGGACCGGGGGTGCGCATCTTCGATCTGGCCCGCGACGTGTGGTGGGACGCCGACGGCATTCCGGCGCGCCTGGGTGTGCGGGCGGATCAGGTGGTCGATCTGCTGGCGCTGACCGGGGATGCGGTCGACAACATCCCCGGCGTGCGCGGGGTGGGACCGAAAGCGGCGGCGGCGCTGCTGAGCGCATTCGCCGATCTGGACGCGGTCTACGAAGGACTGGAACTCGTGGAGTCGCTGCCGATCCGCGGCGCGCGCACGTTGCGCGGCAAGCTCGAGAGCGGGCGCGAGAGCGCCCGGATCAGCCACCGGCTGGCCAGCGTACGGACCGATGCGACGTGCGCGCTGGAAGTCGACCAGATGGCGTATGTCGGCGCCGAGGCGACCGCACTCGACGCGTTCGCCGAGAAATGGGGGCTGCGCGCGGTGGCCAGCCGGACGCCGCGGCGATGAAAGGAAGAAGATGAATCCGTCGCTCTTGAACGTGGCCCTGGTCGGGGCCGGCGGCGCCCTGGGGGCCATGGCGCGCTACGGCGTGGGCGGGTTGGTGCACCGCAGCGCGGCGCTGGCGGGCTTCCCCTTCGGCACCCTTGCCGTGAACCTGGCGGGGTGCCTGCTCATCGGACTGGGCGCCGGACTGGCCGACGCGCGGCAGGCGTTCTCGCCCGAGGCGCGCCTGTTCCTGTTCGTGGGGCTGTTGGGAGGGTTCACCACGTTCTCGTCGTTCGGTTACGAGACGATCGCGCTGCTTCGGGATCACGAGTTCCTGCGCGCGGGGCTCAATGCGGGCATCAGCGTGTTTGCGGGGCTCGCGCTGGTCTGGCTGGGATACGCACTCACGGCCGGGAGGTAGCTTCATGAATCCGAAGACCGAAGGAAGGCTTCTGCGCATCTTCGTCGGCGAGAGCGACAAACACGAGGGCCGACCGCTGTACCAGTGGCTGATCGAACAGGCCCGCGCCCAGGGGCTGGCCGGAGCCACCGCGCTGCGCGGGATGGGAGGCTTCGGCGCGCACAGCCGGCTGCACACGGCCAAGATCCTGCGGTTGTCGACCGATCAGCCGGTGGTGGTCGAGATCGTGGACAGCGCCGAGCGCATCGAGGCGTTCCTGCCGGTGGTCGATGCGGCCGTTCGCGAGGGCCTGGCCACGGTCGAGCGCGTCGAGGTGCGTTTCTACAGGGCGGGCGCGGCCGATGGACCGCGCCCGCCTGAATGAACCGGCTGAAGAACGCCCGTCAGCCCTCCTTGAGCGCCTGAACGAGTTCCGTCAGCGCCTTCTTGCCGTCGCCGAACATCATCAGGCAGTTGTCGGCGGCGAACAGCGGGTTGGGGATGCCCGCGAAGCCGGGGCTGAGCGAGCGCTTGACCACGATCACGGTGCGCGCCCGGTCCACGTCGATGATCGGCATGCCGGCGATCGGGCTGTGCGGGTCGTTGCGCGCCGCCGGGTTGACCGTGTCGTTGGCGCCCACCACGATACAGACGTCTATCTGCGCGATCTCGTTGTTGATGTCGTCCATTTCGCGCAGCTTCTCGTAGGGTACGTCGGCCTCGGCCAGCAAGATGTTCATGTGCCCCGGCATGCGGCCGGCCACCGGGTGGATGCCGTATTCGACCAGGACGCCCCGCGCCTCCAGGATGTTGGCCATGTCGCGCACGATGTGCTGCGCCTGCGCCACGGCCATGCCGTAGCCGGGCACCACCAGCACGCGCTGCGCGGTTTCCAGCATCATCGCCACTTCGGCCGGGCTGGTCGACTTGACCTTGCCGCCGTAGACGTCGTCGGCGCTCGGGCCGGAGGCCGCGCCCCCGAACTCGGCGAACAGCACGGCACCCAGCGAGCGGTTCATCGCCTTGCACATGATCTGCGTCAGGATGATGCCCGAAGCGCCCACCAGCGAACCGGCGATGATCAGCACGTTGTTCATCAGCACGAAGCCGGTCGCGGCCGCAGCCAGACCCGAGTACGAGTTCAGCAGCGCGATGACGACCGGCATGTCGGCCCCGCCGATGGGGATGGTCAGGGTCACGCCCAGCACGCAGGAGACGACCACGACCAGCCAGTAGGCCATCTGCGACGACGGATCGACCGCCAGCCAGGCCGTGCCCGCCAGGGCCACCAGGATCAGGAGGCCGTTGAACGCCTTGATGCCGGGGAAACCCAGGCTCCCGCTCGGCATCTTCTCGGCCAGCTTCAGGAACGCGATCAGCGAGCCCGTGAAGGTGACGGCGCCGATCAGCCCGGACAGGCCGGTGGCGATGGTCATCTGCAGATCGGGTTCAGCGGCGGTCATGAACGCCGCCCCGGCCACGAGCACCGAGGCAGCGCCGCCGAAGCCGTTGAACAGCGCCACCATCTCGGGCATCTGGGTCATCTGCACGCGTACGGCGGTGATGGCGCCGACGGCGCCGCCGAGCACCGCGCCCACCAGGATCCACTGGTAGCTGAGACCGTTGGCCAGCAGCGCGGCGACCACGGCCAGCAGCATGCCCCAGGCGCTGATCAGGTTGCCGCGCAGGGCCGTGCGCGGGTGGGTCATGCCCTTCATGCCGATGATGAACAGGACCGAGGCCACGAGGTAGGCCAGGTTGACCCAGCCCAGATCGATCAGGTAGGTGATCACGCGCTTACCTCTTCTTCCTGAACATGCCGAGCATGCGATGCGTGACCATGTAGCCGCCCACCACGTTGATCATGGCGAAGGCGACGGCGACCACGGCCAGGACCGTGGCCAGCGTGGGATTGTCCGTGCGCGTGGAGACCACGGCGCCGATCAGCGTGATGCCGCTGATGGCGTTCGAGCCGGACATGAGCGGCGTGTGCAGCGTCGGCGGCACCTTGGTGATGACCTCGAAGCCGACGTAGACCGCCAACACGAAAACCGTGATGGCCGCGATCAGCATATCCATGGCTCAGACTCCTTCCGGGGCGCCGGCGACATTCGGCAGACCCAGCAGTTCGCGCAGACGCGGGTGGACGACCTGGCCGCCCTGCGTCAGCAGCGTGCCGGCGACGACCTCGTCGGCGGTGTCGATCTTCAGTTCGCCCTTCGGGGCGATGGACTTCAGGAACGTCTCGATGTTCCGCGAGAACATCTGGCTGGCGTGGTAGGGCTTGCGCGAGGCCAGGTCGGTAGGTCCCAGGATGGTCACGCCGTGGGCGATGACCGTCTCGTCGGCGCGCGTCAGTTCGCAGTTGCCGCCGCGTTCGGCCGCCAGATCGATGATGACCGAGCCGGGCGCCATCGCCGCCACCATGGCCGCCGTCACCAGGACCGGCGACTTGCGGCCCGGGATGGCCGCCGTGGTGATCACCACGTCGTTGCGCGCCACCACGGCCAGCATCTGTTCCTGCTGACGGCGGATGAATTCGGCGCTCTGTTCCTTCGCGTAGCCGCCCTTGTCCTCGGCCCCGGCGGTTTCCAGCTCGAACTCGACGAACTTGGCGCCGACGCTCAGCACCTGGTCCTTCACGGCCGGCCGCACGTCGTAGGCCTCGACCACCGCGCCCAGGCGCTTGGCCGTGGCGATGGCCTGCAGCCCGGCCACACCCACGCCGACGACGAAGACCTTGGCCGGCTTCAGCGTGCCCGCCGCAGTCATCAGCATCGGGAACAGGCGCGGCAGAACGGCGGCGGCCTCCAGGACGGCCTGGTAGCCGGCCACGGTCGCCATCGACGACAGCACGTCCATGCTCTGGGCGCGCGTGATGCGGGGCACCAGTTCCAGGGAAAACGCCGTGACCCCGCGCGCGGCCATGGCGGCGGAGCCCTGCGGATGGCCCAGCGGATCCTGCATCCCGATCACGACCTGACCGGACCGGCAGAGCGCCAGGTCGGCCGCATCGGCGTCCAGACCCGGGCCGTTGACCTGCAGCAGGATGTCGGCGCTCGCGAACACCTCGGCGCGCGCCGCGAGCCGGGCGCCCTTCTCCGCGTATTCGGCGTCGGTGAAACCGGCGGCGTCCCCCGCACCGGCCTCGACCACGACTTCGAGCCCCGCCTTGACCAGCGCGGCCACCGAAGCGGGCACGAGCGCCACGCGGCGCTCGCCTGCCTTCCGTTCGCCGGGAACTCCTGTGATCATCGTTCGACTCCCCTTCCGAGGCGGCTGGCGCTCAAACCGGAATTAATGACCCCGTCATTTCACGTATAAGGCGCGGGAAACGGCGCGGCAACCCGCCGCGCCGTTTCCGTGCACGCAGGCTAGAGCGGCCGCGTGGCCTTCTTCAGCCAGACGCGCTCGGCGCGGGTCAGCGACGGGCCCAGTTCACGGTAGACCCGCCGGTGGTAGACGTTCAGCCAGGCCACCTGGTCGGCCGTCATCAGCTTCTTGTCGATCAGCTTGCGGTCGATCGGACACAGCGTGACCGGGTGGAACCGGTACCAGACGCGCGCCTTGCTGAGCTTCTCGTCGACCGTCACGAAGGCCAGGTTCTCGATGCGGATGCCGAAGCGCCCGTCTTCGTAGTAGCCCGGCTCGATCGACATCAGGTTGCCCTCGACGAACGGCGGCGTCGGGATGTTCTTCAGGCTGTGCGGGCCTTCATGCACGCCCAGGTACTGCCCCACGCCGTGGCCGGTGCCGTGGTTGTAGTCACGGCCCGCCATCCACAGGTGCCGGCGCGCGAACATCTCGTGCCGCTGGCCGGTGGTGCCGGCCGGGAAGGGCGTGATCGTGCAGTCGATGTTGCCCATCAGCACGCGCGTGAACATCTCCTTCTGCCGCGGCGTCGGCTTCCCGAAGACCACGGTGCGGGTGATGTCGGTGGTGCCTTCGAGGTACTGGCCGCCGCTGTCGATCAGGTAGATGCCCTTGCGCTTCAGCCGGGCGTTGGTCCGCGGCGTGGCGCTGTAGTGGATGATCGAGCCGTGCGGGCCGAAACCGCTGATGGTCGCGAAGCTGTTGCCGCGGAAGTTGCGGCCCGGCTTCCGGAATTCCAGCAGTTGCTCGGCGGCCGAGATCTCGGTCACGTCGCCGGCGGGAACCGCCTGCTCCAGCCACTGCAGGAAGCGGACCATGGCCACGCCGTCGCGCTTGTGCGCCTCGGTGATGGCCTTGATCTGGGTCGGATTCTTGACCGCGCGCATGGCCACCAGCGGCGAGGTGGCGCACAGCAGCGGCGCCTTCTTCAGCGTGTCGACCACGCGGCGGTTGGTGGTCGTCGGATCCACCCACACGCAGACACCCTGGCGACCCAGGGCGCCCAGGTCGGTCCAGACCTGCTTGTAGTCGGCCACGCGCGTGTACGGACGCAGCTCGCGGACCATCTCGCGGCTCATCTTCTCCGGGTCCACGTACAGCGTGCAGGCGCGATCGGTGACGATCGCGTAGGCGGTGACCACCGGCGTGTACTCGATATCGTCGGCGCGGATGTTCAGCAGCCAGGCCAGCTGGTCCAGGGCGCAGACCACGTGGGCCTTGCAGCCGTGCATCTTCATCGCCTCGCGCAGGCGAGCCAGCTTGCTCTGGGGCGTTTCGCCGGCGAAGCGGCGCGGGTGCGCGACGACCGGCGCCAGGCTTTCGGCGGGGCGGTCGGTCCAGATCGCGTCGATCGGATTGGCGCGCAGGAACTCGACCTTGATGCCGTGCGGCGCCAGGGCGTTCTCGAATTCGGCGGCCGACGCCATCGAGACCACGCTGGCGTCGACACCCAGCACCTGGCCGGAGCGCAGCTGCCTGCCCACCCAGGCGGTCATGGAAGGCGTCCCGGGCTCGCCCATCCGCATCAGTTCGATGTCGGTGTCCGCCAGTTCCTTGCCGGCCTGCAGGAAGTAGCGTCCGTCGGTCCACAGCGCGGCGCGGCGCGGGGTGACCAGCAGTTCACCCATCGAGCCGCTGAATCCGCTCAGCCAGGCCCGGTGCTTCCAGGCCGCCGGCAGGTACTCGCTCTGGTGGGGATCGGCGCTGGGCACGTACAGGGCGTGGATCCCCAGCTTCTTCATCTCACGGCGCAGAGCCGTCATCTTTTCACGCGCGGTCATCGCGGTCCTCCCATGGTTTTCCGGTCAGAAGGCCCCATCATAAGGGCAAGCGGGTGGTTTGCCACAGCGGAAAAGCGCCGCCCGCGGGCGGGGCGGCGCCGGTCAGGTCTGTGGGGGAAGCGGGTGATCAGAGCACCGACAGGGGCGCCAGGCGCTTTTCGAACTCGAGTTCGTCGCGAACGGGAATGCCGTAGTAGCCGACCTTGGGCACGTTCGGCTTGAGCAGCCGGATCTTGGTCATGCCGCCCAGGCGGACCTGCGAGATGGTGAACCCGCGCTTCTGGAAGAAGCGCTGTGCATCCAGATTGTCGTTCGTGGTGATGGTCCAGATCTTCGTGCAGCCGGCCTCCCGCGCGACCTCTTCCACCTTGTCCAGCAGCAGCGTGCCCACGCCCATGTACTGGCAAAGCGCGTCGATCGTCACCAGTTCGCATTCGCCGCCGTAGATGCAGTAGGTGGCCAGGCCCACCCGCTCGCGGCCTTCGGTGGCGATGAAGCCGGGCAGCTTGTGGGGATCGTGCACCTCGGTGCGTGAGACCACGAAATCGCCGCCGAACAGAAGCTCGGTGCGCTCCTGCACCCACAGGCGGTCGTCGTCGGTCAGTTCGGCTACACGCATGGACACGTCCCGCAGGAAACGCTCGAAGAAGGGCCGGATCACCGGTGAACTGGTTCTGGCTCCAGGGATCATACCGGGAAAAGTGTGCCCCGCCCCGGGCCGGCGCAAGGCACGGCGCACCGGAGCGGACTATTTCGGTCTGGCTTGGCGCCGCCGGCGACGCCATATTGGGCGCCGCCGGCAGAATCCCCTCCCGCCCGGAGGCTTCACCCGATGTTCGGCCACCGCTCGCCCCGCCTGACCCCCGACGAACGCGTCCGCCGCGCCCGCCAGGTATTCCGTGCGCGTCCCCGAAGTCCGCAGCGCCTGCGCCAGGGCGTGCAGTTCGGGACCTTCGCGGTCATCGTCTACATCGGCTGGCGATTCGTGCAATGGGTGAAGGGGCTGGAAGCCGGCGTGGTCGACGGCGCCCGCTCGCCCGGAGTCGAGGGCTTCCTGCCCATCGCCTCGCTGATCAGCCTGCGCCACTGGGTCGAAACCGGCGTCGTGAACCTGGTTCACCCGGCGGGCCTGGTGATCCTGTGTCTGATCCTGTTGACGGCCCTGCTCTTCAAGAAGGCGTTCTGTTCGTGGCTGTGCCCGGTCGGGACGGCTTCCGAATACCTGGCGCGCCTGTCGCACCGGTTGTTCAAACGTCGCGTGAAGCTGCCGGGCTGGCTGGACTGGCCTCTGCAGTCGCTGAAATACCTGCTGCTCCTGTTCTTCGTGAACGCGATCTTCTTCATGATGAGCCGCGAACAGATCGCCCAATTCCTGGAACTGCCCTACAACCGCGTCTCCGACATCAAGATGCTGTACTTCTTCACGGATCCGTCGGCCACGACGCTGTGGGTTCTGGGCGCGCTGACGGCGCTCTCGTTCGCCGTGCCCTGGTTCTGGTGCCGATACCTGTGCCCCTACGGTGCGCTGCTCGGCCTGGTCTCGCTGCTGTCGCCCCTGAAGGTGGTGCGCTCGCCCGCCGCCTGCACCAACTGCCGGCAATGCGCCGCCGTGTGCCCGTCGTTCCTGGCGGTCGACCTGAAGACGACGGTGAACTCGGTCGAATGCACCGGCTGCCTGGAATGCGTGGCTGCCTGCCCCGAGGGCGATGCCCTGCAGTTGCGGCCGGTCGTGGGCCGCCGGGCCTTCCGGCGGGTGCGGCCGGCGGTGTTCGCGGTGCTGGTGGTGGCCCTGCTCTACGGCGGCATCCAGGCCGCCCGTCTGGGCGGGGTCTGGCGCGGCAACACCGATCAGCGCGAGCTGGTCGAACGGGTGCGGCGCGGGCTGGACGGGCCCGAATACGACCACGTCGGGCGGCCGGCGTCCCAACCCACGCGTTGATTCCCCTAAATTCCCCACAATAATGGTCGATTACGGCGCGGTGCGGACAGGGTCCCCTCCCCAGGGGTCGTCCACCCTGGACCACGTCAGGCGGAATTTTTGGCATTTGCACCAGGCACCACCGGCCCGCAGGCCGGCGAGCACGCGCTGCGGATGGCCGCGCTCGACCGCGAAGCCGATCGCGAACTCGCCGTGCGCACACGGCGCGTAGCTTTCGTTTACGTGCCTGTCATCCTGCTTTTGACGGTCATCACCGAACTGAAGGACGTGGCACCCGCCGCCTCCGCGGCCGTTGGCGCACTCTATCTGGGGTCCGGCCTGCTGCGCCTGCGGATGTCGCGCTCATTCGACGCGAACTACGACGCCGGGCCCGGCCGCTGGCGCTCCCGCTTCGCGCTGATCACTCTGGCACCGGCCGCCGTGTGGGGGCTGCTCCTGCCGCTGATCGGGCTGCGACTGGGCTTCGGCTGGACGTTCCTGGTCTGTCTGCTGGCCACCGCCGGCGTGGCGGCCGGCTCCATCAGCAGCCTGTCCCCGCGTCTGCGCATCCTGCGGGCCTTCGTCTCGCTGGCGCTGCTGCCGGCGGCCGGGAGCCTGGCGGTCGCGGGCCACGGCCGGGAGATCGGCCTGGCGGCGCTGCTGGTGGTCTACTGGGCCCAGATGCTGATCCTGGCCCGCTATTTCCACGCCGAACTGTGGTCCAGCCTGCGCAAGGGCGCCGAACTGGAGCGCCGCGCCGCCGAACTGGCCGTGGCCAACCAGCTGGCGCGATCCGCCAACCGGGCCAAGAGTGAATTCCTGGCGAACATGAGCCATGAGATCCGGACGCCCATGAACGGGATCCTGGGGTTGACCGGCGTGGTGCTGGACTCCGACCTGACGGCCGACCAGCGCGAACTGCTGACCGACGTGCGCAACAGCGGCGAGACGCTGCTGCGCATCGTCAACGAGATCCTCGACTTCTCGAAGATCGAAGCCGGCCGTCTGGAACTGGAGACCGCCCCCTTCGCGGTGGCCGGGCTGGTCGACCGCGTGGTCAAGCCGCAGCAGGTCGCCGCCGAACGGCGGGGCAACCGCCTGATCGCGCGGGTCGCGGCCGACGTGCCGCCCTGGCTGACGGGCGACGAACACCGGCTGTGGCAGGTGCTGACCAATCTCGTGGGCAACGCGGTCAAGTTCACCGAGAACGGGCGCATCGAACTGGACGTGGCCCTGGAGGGCATGCGGGCCGGCGTGCCGATGCTGTCCCTGACGGTGCGCGACGACGGCATCGGCATTCCGGCCGGGGCCCAGCCGACGCTGTTCGAAGCGTTCCAGCAGGCCGATGGCTCGACCACCCGCAAATACGGCGGCACCGGGCTGGGTCTGGCCATCAGCGCCCGCCTGACCGGATTGATGGGCGGCCACATCACGCTCGCCAGCGAACCGGGTCAGGGCAGCACCTTCCGCGTGGTCGTTCCCCTGGCCATGGCGTCGGCGCCGGCAGACGCCGCAGCGCCCATGTCCGACAGCGCCGAGGCCGCGCCCGCCGCAGGGTTGCGCATCCTGCTGGCCGAGGACAACGTCGTCAACGCCAAGCTGGCGACGCGTCTGCTGACGAAGCTGGGCGCCGAGACGGTCTGGGTCGAAGACGGACGACGCGCGACGGAAGCCTGGCATGACGGTCGCTTCGACCTGGTGCTCATGGACGTCCAGATGCCCGAAGTCGACGGCTTCGAGGCGACCGCCGCCATCCGCGCTCAGGAAGCGCTGGCAGGCGGCGGCCGGGTGCCCATCATCGCCCTGACCGCCCACGCGCTGGACGGCTACCGCGAGAAGTGCCTGGCCGGAGGCATGGACGACTACCTCACCAAACCGCTGAAGGCCTCGGAACTGGCCGAAACCGTGGCCCGCTGGCAGCCTGTCCGCAGCTGAACACTCCATGACGCGGCTTTGGCCGATGCCCGCCCCTGTGTTATCGTTTCCCGCCGACACCCCGACCACGGACAAAACGACACTTCCCTGGAGGTCCCGTCTTGAAGGTCCGGTCCCTGATGGCGCGAATCGGCGTGCAGTGCGCCGTGTTTTGCCTGGCCGCCCTGGCGGCCGGCGGATCCGCATGGGCGGAGCCGCACCCGTTCACGGTCCACGACCTGCTGGCGATGGACCGCCTCAGCGATGCGCAGGTGTCACCCGACGGTTCCCAGGTCGCTTTCACGCTGCGCGTGACCGACGTGGCCGCCAACAAGGGCCGCACCGACCTGTGGCTGGCCGCGACCGACGGTTCGCGCGTGCGGCGCCTGACGTCGCACGAGGCCAGCGACTCGAACCCCCGCTGGGGAACCAACGGCTGGCTGTATTTCCTGTCCTCGCGCAGCGGTTCGCCGCAGATCTGGCGGCTGGACCCGAACGGCGGCGAAGCGATCGCCGTCACTTCGCTGCCCCTTCCCGTGGCCGCTTTCGAGGTCGTGCCGCAGAGCAAGTCGTTCCTGCTGGTGATGGAAGTCGTTCCGGGGCTCGGCATCGCCGGCACCGTCGAACGCAATGCCGCCGACGCGAAGAAGCAGACCACCGGCAAGACCTACGACGAGCTGATGTTCCGGCACTGGGATTCGTGGGAGGACGGCCGGCGCAACCATCTGTTCCTG
>JAIFKS010000001.1 GCA_020049465.1 bacterium
TCGGACTTACTGCGGCGGCTGGAGTATCCAAGTCGATCACGAAATCCAAAGCTCCGGATATTGCATCCTCGGCAGCCACCAATGACAACACTGCAACTACCAGCGTATAGGTAAAACTGCGCACATGAACCCCTGTTTCCGGCCTTGTACTTCCAACCACCACCAGCTTCAGCAGCGAAGACGTCTGGCGCGGCGCCTGCGCAAGCAGGCGACGTGACAGGAGGCTTCGTCTGCTGCAAGCTCTGGTTAGAATCGCTGCGCAACCGCGCCCTTCACAATCTCCGGAAGTGCTAATCGCACTCGCCGGCGGCACCTGAAGTTGCGCCCCATGTTGCCGCGCCAACTTGCCGCCAAGCTAGCGGACGTGCTGCCGGCCAAATCCGCACGCGAATCAACTCCACAGGGGTGAGCCCTCTGCACACAAATCTCCGAGCGCGGCGGCCCCGATCCCGGATTAACGCTGATCGTTGGCATCCGGCACCGACAGCGCGCGCCGGCGATTCAACATTTCCGAACCGTCATCGGCGCGAGGGCCGACGTACCTACCGACCGCATTCTTTGATACCCCAGACCCAAACTTGAATGGCAGCGCGACTGCATCGTCAACAAGATTGCAGCCCACCAGAGCCGGTGCGAAAACACAGCCCAATGCCGCATTGAGTGCCGCATCATCAAGTACGTCAAATCCACTGCCGGACATTAGCACTGCCTCAGCCACTTGTCCATTTGGCAAGACCAGCACGAGCACTATTGCCGTTCCCGACATAGAGTCTGCTCCCACAATTGCCGTGCAGTCCGGTTCCACCCGGTGCGACAACTGCGCATGTCTATTTGGAGTGGAGCATGGCACCACCGCCGCGGGCCGGCGCGGCCGCGGCGTCAAGAACGTCCGCTGCACTTGCCGTAGAGGTGCGGACTGGTTCGGCGCAGCGCACGAGCAGAGTAACAAAACTAAGACCGACGCGAGCGCCGCCTGAATTGCAGAAGACGGTCTTAGAAGCATCGCATCACTTCCACGCGAGATGGCGACACATTCCACATTCTAACACGCATTACGACGACCTCATCGAGTCGCAGCGCGTACCACTTGCGCCGGCGCAAGTCCGTTGGCGGACCTTCACGCTGCCGCCCCCTCTCACCCCAGATCGTCGACGATCCCCACCACCACCGACCGGATCGGCAGGTCCGTTCCGCCCAGCACCTGGCGTGCGCCGGTGCCCTCGTCCAGGATCAACACGGCTTGCCCCGCACCGGCGCCCACGGCGTCGACGGCGATCAGGTAGCCGCCTGAGGGCTTGCCCGTGGCATCGAGCTTGTCGACCACCAGGAGCGTGCGGCCATCCATCGAGGCGTGATGGATGGTCGAGGTGATACGGCCGGTGACGCGCGCGAGGATCATGACTTCCTCTTCCGGCGCGGGGCGGGCGATGCGGAGGTCGCAACTGGCGATTCGTCCGCGCGCGGCGGGAACGCCGGGGTGCCGTCGTCCTCGTCGATCATCACGTCGTTGACCAGCCCCACGACCGCGTGGTCGACCGGCACGAACGTCGGCGACAGCGTGAGCGCGGCCTCACGGGAAGCCTCCCAGTAGACCAGTTCGCCGCAGCCGGCCATGCGGGTGCCGTCGGCGCAGACGAGGGCCTTGCCCTCGGGGCGGGAGTGCTTGTCCAGCGGCTGCACCCACAGCAGCGGGATACCCTCCATGCCCGGGGTGACGACCGACGCCACCAGGCGCCCGATGACCCGGCCCAGGAACACGGCCTAGCCCTCGACTTTCTCGGCGCCTGCCGGTTCAAAAGAACGGCAGGCGCCGAACGCCGTGCCGCCGTTCAACACGTCGCGCAACGTGTCGTCCAGGCGGGGCAGCAGCGTTCCACCCAGCCATTCGGCCGCGGCGCCCCGCCGCGCGCGCGCCAGTTCCAGCGCTTCCTGCACGTCGGGCAGGCTGCCGCCCAGCACCGCCAGGGCGCGGCCGCCCAGGTCGTCGGCCAGGCGGGCCTCGACCAGTTCGACGGCGACCGCCTTCAAGACCGCGTCCAGGGCGCGCAGCAGCGCGGGCGAGGTGCCCACTTCGATCACGCACAGCGCTTCGCCCGTGCAGGCGCGCCGCGCGCCGCCGACGGCGGCCGACAGCTGCGGGTGCGGGTCGGGCAGGCAGACTTCGTCGACCAGCGCCTTCAGGTCGCAGCCGACCACCAGTGCGGCCGCGTGCGCCTCCGCGGTCGCGGCCACCGAGCCGCCGACCAGCGCGAGGTACCGGCCGGGATGCACCGTGCCGCAGCGCAGCAGGGCCACCGGCGCCATCTTCAACATGCGATCGACGGCCAGGATGCCGGCCGCCGCGCCGCTGAATTCGAGCAATGCCAGGGCCTGTTGCATGACGTCCTAGACGATCCGGAAGTGGTCGACCATCACACACCGCCGCTGCCGCGAAAAGCTGCGCGCCGTCGTCAGCCCTTCACCGGTGGGGCTGGCGATCGTGAAGCTCGTGTAGCCCTCGCCGCCGGCGCCGAGGCCGGCGACGATGGGCGCGTTCTTGACGAAGATGCTGGTGTTGATCTGCCGCGCCATGCGGCTGAGCGCGTCGATGTCGCGCGAGTGCATGCTGGCCGAATGCCCGAAGCCGTGCTCGCTCTCCTTCGCCAGCGCGATGGCGCGATTGACGTCGGCCACGCGAACGACCGGCAGCACCGGCATCAGCTGTTCGCTCCAGACCAGCGGGTGGTCCTCCGGCACTTCGGCGGCGATCAGGCGGATCTCCGGCCCGACCTTCACGCCGATGGCCGCCAGGATCACCTCGGGGTTCTTCCCCACGTAGTCCTTGTTGATCACTCCGTGGGTGCGCGGCCCGCGGATCTCGGTGAAGATGTGCTTCTCCAGCCGCCGCATCTCGGCCTGCGAGGCGATGTACGCCCCGCCGGCGCGCATGGCCTGCAGCAGCTGGTCGGCCGCGGGCGCGGTGACGAAGCACTGCTTCTCGTCCACGCAGATGACGTTGTTGTCGAAGCCCGCCCCGGTCACGAGGTCGCGGCCGGCCTTGGCCAGGTCGGCCGTTTCGTCGACCACCGCCGGCGGGTTGCCGGGGCCGGCGCACACCGCGCGCTTGCCCGACTGCATGGCCGCTTTCACCACGCCCGGCCCGCCGGTCACGACCAGCAGGTTGATGCCCTTGTGGTGCATCAGCGCGGTGGCCGTCTCGATGGTCGGCATGGCCACGGCCGTCACCAGGTTGGGCGGTCCGCCGGCGGACGCCGCCGCCGCATTCAGCGCGCGCACCGTGGCCAGCGAGCAGCGCCGGGCCGACGGGTGTGCGTTGAACACGACCGCGTTGCCGGCGGCGATCATCCCGATGGTGTTGCAGATGATGGTGCTGGTGGGGTTGGTCGTCGGCGTGATGGCGCCGATGACCCCGAAGGGGGCCCACTCCGTGAGCGTCAGTCCGTGATCTCCCGAAGTGGCGTCCGGCTTGAGCGCCTCCGTGCCCGGTGTCTTGTCCGTGACCAGCCGGTTCTTGATGACCTTGTCTTCGGCGCGTCCCAGGCCCGTTTCCTGCCAGGCCTGGCGCGCGAGGTCAGCCCCCTGCAGCCGCATCGCCGCGCGGTAGGCGGCGATGATCTCTTCCCGCTTCGACAGCGACATGCCCTGCAGTTCCGTGAACGCCCGGCGCGCCGCCGCCACGCACTGGTCGAGGGTCTCGAACACGCCGTCGCCGCCGACGGGCAGCGGCGCCGCCGCGTAGATCGTCCCCTGCATCGGCGCCGCGGCGCCGCCCGAAGGCGTGAAGGGCGAGCCGGCGGGCGGCACGGGCGAGGTCCCTCTCCCCAGCCGTCCCGCCAGCTCGCGGGCAATCAGGTCGATCTGCTGATCCGTCAGCCGCGTCATCAGCCGTCGCCCTTCCGGTAGCGCTCTTCGCCTTCGATGTCCCAGCTGTCGACGATGGCCATGATCACCGCGTCGACCGGCCGCTTGTCGGTGACCGTCGTCTGCCGCGCCGAGGAACCGGAGGCGTAGAGCACGTACTCGCCCTCACCGGCGCCCACCGCGTCGACCGCCACCACGCTGCCGCCGGTCAGCTTGCCGTCGGGACCGGCCACACCCAGCATCAGCAGCTTCAGCCCGTCCAGGCTCGTTTCCTTGCGCGTGGCGACCACGCGGCCCAGGACCTTGGCCAGATTCATGGCGACCTACGCCTCGCCCGCGTGGCCCTGACGGCCCAGCGGGATCACCGCGTCGACGTTGGCGTGCGGGCGCGCGATGATGTGCACCGCCACGACTTCACCGACGCGCGTGGCCGCGTTCTGCCCCGCGTCGCAGGCCGCCTTGACCGCCGCCACGTCGCCGCGCACGATCGCGGTCGTGTAGCCGCCGCCGGTCTTCTCGTAGCCCACCAGTTCGACCCGTGCGGCCTTGACCATGGCGTCGGCCGCCTCGACCGTCGCCGCGAAGCTCCTGCACTCGATCATTCCCAGAGCGTCTGCCATTGCCGTTCCTCCTTCATGCCTTCGCCCCCGCGGGCTGCTACCGGTCCGTCTGTCGTCCCGTCAACGATTCCAGCGCCGCGACCGCCGCCGGACGCGCCACTTCGATATCCTTCTCTTCGCCGCCGATGTACACGCGCCCGAAGGCGCCGAAGGCGCGCACCTCGAGGATGTTGATGTTCGCGGCCTTCTCCGCCTCGTTGGCCGCCAGCGCGGCGTAGGCCGCCGGCTCGCATTCGAGCACGAACAGCGTCTGGCCCGACAGGATCAGGTTGCCGTGCCGCATGCGGTTGATGAGCATGCACTGGTGGTCGTCCAGGTGGCGCACCACCTGGTCGGAGATGATGCGCGGCTTCATGCGCTGATCCTCGGTCAGTTCCAGCGCCGCCAGGATGGCCTCGCCGGCCTGCCGGACGTCGGCCTGGCTGTCGGAGTGCACCTCGAGCATGCCGAAGTTGCGCTCGACGATCTGCATGCCCGGCGTCACGTTGGTCGATTTCAGCGCGATGTCGGTCACCCGGTTGATCTCGATGCCCGGCGCGATCTCGACGAACAGGCTGGCCTGCCCCACCTTGGGCAGGAAGCCCTGCGCCACCGTCGCCTGGAACGAGGCGAACTGCGGCTGCAGGCTGTCGATCACGCAGTAGGCTCGCAAATCGACCGTGTTTTTTCCGGCCATGGTCTTCTCCTCAGGCCTTCACGTTTTTCTGTGCTTCCTGCACGATGGCGATGCTGGCGCTGGCGCCCAACCGGGTGGCGCCCGCTTCGATCATCCGGCGGGCGTCGTCGAACGAGCGGATGCCGCCGCTCGCCTTGACCTCCATACCTGCCCCGCGCACGACCGACGCCATGAGCGCCACGTCCTCGGCCGTGGCCCCGCCCGACGCGAAGCCGGTCGAGGTCTTCACGAAATTCGCGCGCGCCTTCTTCGACAGCTCGCAGGCGCGCGTCTTCTCCTCGTTGGTCAGCAGCGCCGTCTCCAGGATCACCTTGCTGACCGCCCCGCCGTCGCGGCAGGCCTCGGTCACGGCCAGGATGTCCTTCAGGACGTAGTCGTCGTCGCCGGCCTTCAAGCGGCCGACGTTGATGACCATGTCGATTTCCTTCGCGCCGTCGCGGATCGCCTTGCGGCTCTCCATGCCCTTGATGTCCGGGGTGTTGGTCCCGAGGGGGAAGCCCACCACCGAACAGGTCAGCACGCGCGTGCCGCGCAGGCCGTCGGCCACGCGCTTGACCCAGCAGGGATTCACGCACACCGAGCGGAAACTGAATTCGCGCGCCTCGCTGATGACCTTGTCGATCATCTGCGGCGTGGCGTCGGGCTTCAGGATGGTGTGGTCGATGTAGCGGGCCAGTTCGTCGGGGATGCGACCGGGACTGTCCGGGCCGGCACTGAAGCCGCGCGCGCCCAGTTCGATGAAGCGGCGCGCCGTGTCCGGGCACGAACCCACGCAGGGCCCGGCATGGAACCCGCCGCCGTGGTGCACGCCGCCGACTTGGGCGCCCCCGACCAGACCCTCGAGCTTCGCCAGCACGCGCGCCATGTCGGTGTCCGACAGTCCGGCTAGGGAAGCGCCGCCGATGGACGCGGGCGCCGACGCGGCGGTGTCATTGATCATCGCCACGCGGCGCTGGTGCCGGGGCTCGGTGCAGTCGGTGGTCAGGAAGACATCGACGATCTGGACGGCCAGGCCGACGCCGATCAGGCCCGCGCCCAGGGTCAGCAGATTGGCGTCGTTGTGCTCGCGCCCGTTGCGCGCGCTGGAAACGTCGTAGGCCATCGCCGCGCGCACGCCCGGCACCTTGTTGGCCACCATCGAAGAGCCGATGCCGGCGCCGTCGATCATGATGCCGCGCTCGGCCTGTCCCGTGGCCACCGCTTCGGCGACGCGGCGCGCGAACACCGGGTAATCGACCGCCGTGGTCGAGTCGGTGCCGACATCGCGCACGTCGTGGCCCT
>JAIFKS010000067.1 GCA_020049465.1 bacterium
GACCTGCTGCTCTACCACCGCGCGCTGCGCTGCCTGGTTGTGGTCGACCTCAAGATTGGCAGATTTTCCCACGCGGATGCCGGCCAGATGAACCTCTACCTCAACTACTCGCGCGAGCATCTGATGGGTCCCGACGAGCACGAACCGGTGGGCCTGATTCTCTGCAGCGCGAAGAACGATGCCGTCGTCCACTACGCGATGGGGCGCTGATGGAGGGCCGCGCCTGAGGAGTGCATATCGCTTTTCGGCAGATGGTTGACCTATCAACCAGTTTCAGGCGCACAATTGCGCACCCGAGGCTCGGAACTGGTTGATAGGTCAACCAACTGGGCGGCGCGAACAACGACGCCGTCGGAGTCGTTGCGGCGCCGGGGACATGAGCCGGGCGCAAGTCGCCACACCGCGCAAGGCCGTCAGCCTTCAAGGGGGCACGGTCCATGACGTGCGCCTCAGCGCGGGCGCATCAGGAGACCGCACAAATTCAGGGGAGGGGCATAACGTTGGGCGCTAATACCGTGAGGCTTAAATATTGAACATGATCAAGTCGGTCAGGGGCAAATGGGCTGATCCTGCAGGCACACCACGACCTCGAGTTGGCGAAAGACACGCTGGCAGGCAGGCTGGAGCGCGAGGTGTCGGTGTTCACGGGGAAAGAGGCGTGGCGCAGGACATGACTTGCGCCGGCGCAAGTCCGTCATGAATCGATCAACCCCGCTCACGATCATGAAGTGATAACACATGCATGATTTCGCTTGACCTCACATCCGTTCGAGCCGATAATATTCCAACGCGCCTCTTTGAACTCAGCTTGCCGGCGCGATACAAATCAGGCTAAAGCGAGGCCCGACGCGACATGATCGCGCACCGCCTGCTTCAGCCAACCGAAGCAGGTTTTTTCTTTCCCGGCATCCGCCGGGGGCCGCCGATTTGACCCTGACAGCTTGCAGGGCGGCCTAAACAAATGCTGCTAAAGCGTCGGTCGCGCTCCCTGCCCCCGGAGTGTGGCCGCACGGGCGGCCATTGGGGGAATCGGGAGGTGCGGTATGCCGGACGACAGAGCTATACCCCTCGTCAACATGCCATGGCATTCCGACAGCGAGATCAAGCAGGTCTATTTGGATTATCTCGGGTGCGTGCCCGAGCCCTTGTTGCGCGAATTCGTTCGGGCAGCCACCGGCGAGGAGCAACCGGACCGCGGCCTGGTCTCGGTGGTCGGCTCGAGGGAATTGCAGTTCCTGTATGGCCATGACCCGGCGAGCGGCGACCTGGTTCTGGTGCCCCTTTCGAACGTGACCCTCGATGCGCCCCTGGCGGCTGCGGCCGCCGTTGCCGGCACCTGGGGCCGCTTCCTCAAGATGCATGATTACCTGGCCGGACTCCTGCGCAATACGCTCACCAGAGAGGCTACGTATCCGACATTCGGGCACTTCCGCCGCAAGCGGCAGGCGGAAGGTGACACCCGGACCCGCGCCGAACTTCTGCGGGCCTTCGCGGCCCTGGACTGGCGGACTGACCGGCCGCCCCGCCCCAGCGACCGGTTCACGCTGCAGGATCTGTACGCGCTCAACGCCGAGGGCCGGATCTACTTCTACAACCCGGTCGACGAGATCTTCGAATCCGTGCCGTGGTACATCTACCACGCGTATGCCCGACGCACATTGGACTACCTCGCCAGGACCGTTTCGGACCCGCGCTTCGTCGCCGAGGACGCGGAAGCCATCATCGCCGATATGGAGCGCATCGGGTGCCTGGTCCTCCATGACCAATTGGTGATCGACTGCTTCCTGGGGCTTGCCACCGACCTGGAGCGTGTGCACGAGCACATCGAGGTCTACAACAGGATCGAACGATAGCTGTGGAGCATCGAAACATGATTCCCCATTTCACCCTCCACCGCCCCGACGCAGACGTCGCCGTGCCGCTCATCATCCATGTGCCGCATGCGTCGGATTTCGTGCCGCCCCATTGCCGCGGCGACTTCGCGCTTCCCGACGGGGAACTGGGCGCCGTCATCGCCGCCATGATCGACCACGACACCGACCGCCTGGCGCTCGCGGCGGTGCCCCTCGGCGCGCACGTCTTCGTGAACAACGTTTGCCGGCTGGTGATGGACCCGGAGCGCCACGCCGACGACGCCGTCGAGGTCGCCGCCGGCTGGGGCATGGGCGCCATCTACGTCGACACGCACGACGGCCGCCGCCTGCGGCGCGCGGACTGGACCGACCGCGACCGGGCCGCGCGCCTGGACGAGTTCCATCAACCCTACCACCGGGCCATACGCGACCTGGTGCTCGAACTGCGCGACCGCTTCGCGGCCCCCGTGCACATCATCGACCTGCACTCGTTCCCGGAGCAGCCGCTTCCCTACGAGACGGACCGCGGGCCGCGGCCGCGCTACTGCCTCGGGTACACGGAGCGGCACGTGCCGCTGGATTGGGTGGCGTGGTGGGAGGCCCGCGCCGCCGACTCGCCCGACCTGCTGGCGCACAACCGACCGTTCGCGGGGTCGTTCGTGCCCGAGGGGCTGGATGGCGGGCTGGATAGGGATGCGACATGGGTGCGGTCGCTGATGGTCGAGGTCAACCGGTCCCTGTTGCCGGGCTATCCGGGGCGCGGCCCGTTGCCGGACGCCCATGCGCGCGCGGGGCTGGTGCGCGCGTTCCTCGAGTTCGCGTGCGAGGAGTTGTCCCGGGACTTGCGCCGGCGCAAGTCCGCCGTTGCCTCCGTATCCGAAAGGAGCTGGCCATGAGTTGCAGATTCGGTTTCCCGGATTATCGGCAATACCTCCGGCGCAAGGACCTCAAGCGCATCTGGATGGAATACAACGGCCTGGTTCGCGAGGAACTGTTGCGCGAATTGATCGGCGAGGTCACCGGCGAACCCCAGCCCGATCGCGGCCCTGTCACCGTGATGGACGACGATGAACTCATCTACCTCTACGATTTCGACCCGCTCAATGGCGACAAGCTGTTCTTCATGCCGTTGTGCGAAGCGGAGGAGTGGGCCCCCGTGGCCGCGGCGGCGGAGATCGCCGGCACCTGGGCCCGCTTCGTGGAACTGGGTGGGGACAGGGCGTCGTCCATCCGCGAATCCCTGGCGGAACACGCCCGCTATCCCGACTTCGAGTCCTTCCGCGACGGCGATCCCAACGATCTCGCCGACAGTGACGACGCGGACCAGGCACGCGGCGACCCGGTCCTCCCTGAAGCCGAACTCTGCGCGGCATACGCCGAACTCGACTGCCCGCGCGACCGCGGGCCCCTGGACGACGAACCGATGGATCGGTGCGAACTCATCAACTGGGAGGAGGACCGGATCCTGGAATTCTCCTATCTTTCCAGGGCCATGCTTTCGAACCTGCCTGCCTGCATCCTCCGCGATTTCGTCGGGAGCTACTGCACCGACTTCGACGACGGTCCCTATGCCGAGATCAAGCCGGAGGACCACGACGCCATCCTGGCCGCCTTCGCCCGCCTCGGCTTCACCGTGATCCGCGACGACATGGTGATCAGAGCCTTCTGGGGCCTCGAGACCGATCTCGACGCGATCAGGCGGCGGCTGGATTCCTACCGGGAGGTGGGGCGGTTGTTGTGGGAGGTGGGGGGTGGCGATGAAGACGAGGATGACGACGAGGATGACGACGACTAGGCCGGGCGGGACTTGCGCCGGCGCAAGTCCCTCGGCAAGAGCAAGTCCCTCGGCAAGAGCAAGTCCCCCGGCAAGAGCAAGTCCCCCGGCAAGAGCAGGTCCCCGGCCTGCGCAAGCCTCCCTCAAGGCCGCGGGCGGGAGACGGACTCACCGCGCCTCCCGCCCGCCCCTTCGCCTGCCTACCGCACGATCGTCAGTCTCTTCGCCCCCAGGCGCTGCCCGCCCAGTTCCAGACTGACGAAGTACACGCCCGCAGCGACATTGCGTCCGCCATCGTCACGGGTGTCCCAGCGCGCCTCGAACCGGCCGGCCGGCAGCCGCCCCAGGGTCACCTGGCGCACCCGGCGGCCGCGCAGATCGAACACGGAATAGCGGACGTCGGCGTCCGCGGCCAGCGAGAATGCGAGCGTCGATGCGCCGCCGGTCGGGTTGGGGCCGATCGAATGGAAGAGGCTGATGCGCGTCTCGGACGACGTGCCCGAGGTCGCATCCAGGGCCAGGGTCGCCGCCGTGCTGGTGACGCTGCCGCAGCCGTTGTTCACGACGCATCTGTACGCGCCCGCATCGGATGGGCGGGCATTGGTGATCGTCAGCGACGGAGTCCCGGCGCCGTTGATCGTCGAGCCGTCGGGACCGGGCCCATTGAACATGGGCACATCGTCGTGTGTCCAACGGTAACCCAGCGCCGGGAAGTCGCCGCCGGCCGCCGCGGAGAAGCTCACCGTGGCGCCCACGCTTACCGTCTGCGAGAACGGGGTGGGGTTCGCGGAGATCCAGGGCAGGCCCGTCTCGGTGTAGCGGGCCCAGCGCGGGCTGGTCGTCAGGCCGGATTCCACGGCGCTGAATTCGCCGCCGACATGGACCTCGCTGTAGAGGCTGCCCAGGGCCCAGACGACGCCGCCTGCGCCGCCCGAAGCGGCGTGCCACGCGGACCCGTCCCACCAGGCGATGTTCTCGGCGCTGACGCCGCCGATGCAGACGCCGCCGGCATACAGGCGGTCGCCGTTCGTCTTCAGCGAACGCACGCCGACCGAGTTCGTGCCGCCGGTGCCCAGGTTGCTGTAGTTCACGCCGTCGTAGCGGGCGATATTCGCGCTGTTCGCCAGGCCGGGGAACTGGCCGCCGATGATGAGGCTGCCGTTGTGGACCTCGAGCGCATGCACCTGGCCGAGGAAATTGCCGCCGACCTGGGCCCACGCGGAGCCGGTCCAGCGGGCCAGCCCGCCGGTGGCGACGCCGCCTGCCGTCGTGAAGGATCCTCCCGCATAGAGCGAGCCGTTGAATTCCTTCAGGGCCCGGACGGTGCCGTTCATGCCGCCGGCCATGTTCTCCCAGGTGTCCGTCGTTTCGTTCCAGCGCGCGATGCGCGAAACCGGGGTGGCTCCCGAAGACGTGAAGTTGCCGCCCGCGTACGTCGTGCCGCCCATGCGTTCGATCGCGTAGACGTTGAAGTTGAAGCCGGCGCCCATCGGCTCCCAGGCCGCGGGCGGGAAGGCGCTGATGGGGTCTTCGCGCCAGCGCGCGATGCGCAGGGCGCCCACGCCGCCGGCCGTCGTGAAGAGGCCGCCGGCGATCAGCTCGTTCGAGCCGTTGAAGCCGGGGTACTTGAACGATTCCAGCGCGTACACCCCGTTGTTCATGCCCACGCCGAAGGCCGACAACGAGCCGCCGCTCCAGCCGGCGATGTTGTTGGCCGTGCCCAGCATGATCGCGGGCTGGGAGAACGACCCGCCGGCGACCAGGCGCCCGGCAAAGGGCGTCATGGCCAGAACGTAGGAGGTGCTGCCGCCGCCGAAAGGAGCCCAGGAGATGCCGTTCCAGTGCGCGATGTTGTTGGCGGGGCCGCCCGCGTTGGCGAACCAGCCGCAGGCGATCACCTCGTTGCGGTATGAGCAGACGTCGTAGACCACGGCGTCGATGCCGCCCGCGAGGGCCTGCCAGGCGGAGCCTCCGGGAGGCCAGGTGGCGACGCGGTTGACGGTCGTTCCGCCGGCCGTGGTGAAATCGCCCGCGATGACGATGCCGTCGTGGATGGTCACGCCCCAGATCGTGGAACTGACGCCCGGGGTGCTGACGCCGCCCTGGAAGTCGTGGAAGGTGCTGCCGTTCCAGCCGGCGAGGTTGCGGCAGGTGACGGCGTTGATGTCCTGGAAGTTGCCGGCGACCAGCAATTCGCCGTCGTACACCTCCATGTCGCGGATGGTGCCCGGATCGGTGCCGTCGGTGATGGTGGTCCAGGGTCCGCTGCCGGAGTAGCCGTGGGCGATGTGGACGGCATTGCCGGTGACGCTGCCTGCACTCACCTTGTTGCCGGCGGCGAAGAGCTTGCCGTCGTAGATCTGGAGCGAGTGCACGGCGGAGCCCTTCTGCGTCCCGAAACCGGCCTCTTCGACGTCCTCCCACAGATTGACATCGTCATTCCAGCGAGCGATGAAATGGGCCGTGCTGCTGGCCGGCGTCACGTACGCCGTGACGAAGGCGCCGGCGATGTACAGTGAGCCGTCGTAGACGATCATGTCTTCCACGCCGCCTGTGCTGGTCGCGGCCATCATGGCCCACATGGTTCCCGTCCAGAACCGCACCGTGCGGTCCATCGTGCTCTCCTGGCCGTCGCCGTCGCAGCCGGCGACGATCCGGCCGTTGTACACGACGAGGGAGAACACCGTCGGCGCGATCCCGGCTCCGAAGGGCGACCATTGCGCCGTCGACGGGTCGTACTGGGCGATGTTCAGGGCCGCCACGCCGCCGATCGAGGTGAAGGCGCCGCCCACCACCAGCCGTTCCAGCATCGGACCTTCGCCATCGGGATCCCAGACGAGGAACTCGGAGATGGGGCCGTTGGCGCCGTTGGTCAGGGCGCCGTCGTCCATCGGCCCCTGGATCCAGTCCTCGCATTGGGCGTACGCCAATGCGGGGAACAGGAGCATCGGGATCAGCGCCAGAACGGCTAACTCTCTGGATTTCAAGGGGAGCTCCTCGATCACAAACGGGAAAAGAGCCGATCCGGCTCGGGGGCGGCGTCGGATCGGATAGGCGGCGACCGGCGGTGTCCGGCCGTTCTGACTTCATACGTCCGGGAAGGGGCGGACGAACGCGGGGCGGGGGCGTTGGTGGGGCGCCGCACCTGTGGTGTGTCATGTGCTTTTCGGCAGATGGTTGACCTATCAACCAATTGCGGGCGCACATTTGCACATTCGAGGCTGGGAATTGGTTGATAGGTCAACCATCCGGGCAACACGAACTACGACACCGACGGAATCGCACCTGCGGGGGACTTGCGCCGGCGCAAGTCCCCGGCTCGGTTCCTTGGCGGCGGCCCATGTCTTGACCGTTACGGCCGTTCAGCGCCGGTAAGCCGCCTGGTCCAGTTCCCCGACCGACCCGATCGCCGCCGCCGGCTTCAGGTACCGCGCCAGGAACCTGTAGATCTTCACCCGCGTCTCGCGCGCATGCCGCGTGTCGATGCGGTCGAAGCTGTGGCCGCCGGGCACATCCTGGAAGATCTCGTACTCGAATTTCTTCCCTTCGGCCTTCAGCGCGCGGATCAGGTGCTCGACCTCCAGCACGTTCACGTCGTCGTCGTTGGTGTTGGTGTGGATCAGCAGCGGCGTGGCCAGCTTCGCGGCGTGGTTGACCGGCGAGCGCTTGCGGTATTCGGCCACGTCCTCGTTCACCGTTTTGCCGATGTGGTGGGGCGCCGAGTACAGGTCGGCGTAGTCGTCGGCGTGGTAGCCCAGCCGCGCCACCAGGTCGCTGACCGGCACGCCCGTGAACGCGGCGGCATAGTCGTCGGGGTTCTCGAAGATGTCCAGAAGCGCGATCAGGCCGCCGTGGCTCCAGCCCATCAGGCCGACGCGGGCGCCGTCGATGTACTCGAAATTCTCGACCATGTAGTCGCGCGCCGCGTTGTTGTCGGCGACTTCGAGGCCGCCGTAGTCGATGTGCTCGTAGAACGTCTTGCCGTAGCCGGTGCTGCCGCGGTACTCGGGCGCCACGACCACGTAGCCCTGCGCCATCAGCTCGCGGATGATGTGGGTGTGGTACGTCGTGAAGTTCGCGTGGACGCCGCCGTGGGGCAGCACGATCAGCGGGTATTTCTTCGCGCGGTCGATGTTCTTCGGCACGAAGGTGTAGGCCCAGAACTTCAGAGGGTTGGTCGCGCCCATCGCGGTCGGGTTCTCGACATGTGCCGGCGGCGGCCCGGTGATGAAGACCTTATCGATCGCGGCGACATCGCCGACCTTGTGGTACCACAGGATGTCGTCCATCGCCTTTTCGAGGGAGTCCAGGCGGTGGTCGAGCGCCTCGAAGCGCTTGTCGATCAGGGCTGCCGTCGGGTCTTCCGGACCGTCCTGCGCCAGGGCGGGGGCGAGGCCGAACGCCAGCATCACGATGAGAGCGGCCGCGCTGGTGTATCGATTCCTGTCCATGGTCCATGCTCCCCGGCGAATGGTGCCTGTCGGTGGCCTGTTGGCCTGGATATCGTGCCATATCTGAATGCGTTCGGTCAATTGTCTCCGCCGGCTGTCACGCCGGCGCGACGCGGGAGCCAGATCGGGGTTTGCGGCGGAGTGGGACGAAATCCCGGAGTCGGGCAACCGATTCGCCGAATTGGCAGTTAGCCCAGCGCAGAGGCCGACGGAAGCGCTTTCCTTGGAGATACCCTCGGCATAAGGACTATCCCTGTGTTACAATGTAACAGTGCATCGGGGACCTTCCCGTGAGCGACGGATCGTAGCACCTGCGGCATCGTCGAAGTGCAACTCGGTGGAACCCATTCGGGGGTTGTCAATGCGGACTCGGCGACTGCCGGACTGCCGGTCGGCCTGGATGCTGATGGCAGTGTCTCTGCTTGCGATGACGGCCGGCGCGACCGGCGTGGTCGCGGCGCCTTTGGACCTGAATAGGGCCTGGTATGTCGGCCCCGCCGGCAACGATGCCAATCCGGGCACCCCTGCCTCTCCTTTCCTGACCATCCAGCACGCGGTCGACGCCGCCGCCTCCGGGGACACCGTCCGGGTGTTCGACGGCCTGTATTCGGGCGCGGGCAATGCCGGCGTCTCGTGGAGCGACCGGAACCTGACCCTGGTTTCGCACAGCGGCAACCGCGAAGACTGCGTGATCGATTGCGCCGGCGCCGACGGCTTCCGCTTCGTGGATACGGTCCTGGCCGATTCGAACGTCGTGACCATCGCCGGATTCTCGTTTGTCGATGCGGACACGGCGATCGCCGTCCTGCGCGTCGGTTTCGGCTACGGAACCCCCGTCGACATGTTCATCCGTGACTGCCGCGTCGCTGGCGGGAAGGTCGGCGTGGCGTCGCACGGCGGCCGCCTGGTGCTGGACGACTGCGTGCTGGCCGATAACGAGGTGGCCGGTATCCACGGCGGCTACTCGTTCGGGTTGACCATGACCGACTGCCAGGTGCGCGGTAACGGCACCGGACTGCTCTACACGCAGATGAACGGCCCCGGCCCGGTGCTGCTGGAGAATTCCGACTTCGCGCTCAACGGCGTCGGCATCCGCTACTGGCAGGAAAGCGCGGGCATGATCATGCGGCACTGCCGCGTCGATTCGAGCCTGACGGGCCACGGCATCCGCTCGGGCACCGACTACGAGGGGCTGCTGCTTGAGGACTGCAAGCTTCGCGACAATGCCAAACACGGACTGGCCAACACGCAGGGCACGGCAGTTACCGCGACCGACTGCGTGATCACCGGCAACGGCATGTCCGGCATCGCCATCGCCGGGTCCCTGGCGGCTCTCGATTTGCAGCGCGTGACCATCTCTGGCAACGACGAGTGGGGAATCGGGCAGTACGTCTTCTCGCCGCTCGAGAAGCCGATGGTGACGGACAAGAGCCGCCGCTCGCCGGACAAGGATCCGGCCAATCACTTCCTGATCGCCGACTGCGACATCACCGGCAACGGCCTCGGTGGCGTGTCCGTCGCCGGCGCCTTTGATCCGATTCTGGTGAGCGACAGCACGATCGCCGCGAACGTCGGCCCCGGGCTGGTGCTGAACGGCACCATCATCGGCGGCAACGTCGGCGTCGAACGAGTGACCGTCGTGGCGAACCATGGCGTCGGCCTCGACATCGTTTCGGGCGAGGTTCAGGCCACGCGGGCACTGGTGTCGCACAACCTGGGCACGGCGGTCGCTGTGGCGGGCACCGCGGTCCTGACATTGAACTGCACCGACCTGTTCGGCAATGCCGGTGGCGACTGGACCGCGCCCGTCCTGCCGCAACTGGGTGCGAACGGCAACCGCTACCAGGATCCGCTGTACTGCGATCTGGACGGCGGCGACTACTCGCTGCGTCAGAATTCGCAGTTGTCGGCCGCGAACAGCGGCGGCTGCGAAACGATCGGCCGCTTCGACTGGACCTGCCCGGCGTTGCCCGACTCGAATGGAGTGGCCGTCCGGGTCCATCTGCGCGATGTCCCCGGAGACGAAGGCGGTGCGCTGCACGCGACGTGGCCGCGGCACGAATTGGATGATCTTGAAGCCGCCGAGCCCGTGCTCGAGTATCAGGTGCAGCACCTGCAGGAAGCCTGGCAGACCGTCGCCACCGTGGCTGCGGCAGCCGCCGATTCCTACACCGTGACGGTGCCCACGCCCTCCGTCCTGGTGGTCGGACAGCCGGCGCCGTACTGCTGCTATCGCCTGGTGGCGGTCGCGGCCGGATCGACCGTCGTCTACGAATCGCAGCCCGACAGCGCCTACTCGATCGACAACCTGCCGCCGCCGCGTCCGGACGCCGGGATCGCCGACGGTCTGGACTACCGCGTGGTTTACTGGGAAGACCCGGGCATCCCCGACCTGGCGTCGTCGTGCGTGTTCCGCGGCACCGAAGAGGGATTCATCCCCGTCGAGCCGCTCATCTGCGGCGACATCGGCCACTACATCGAAAGCCATCTGGCCTGGTACTTCTACCGGGTGCAGTTCACCGACATCCACGGCAACGTCAGCGAGTTCTCCGACGAGCTGCACGGCCAGTACCCGACTCCGGCGCCTCCGGTGATGCCGTCCGTGGTGACCCTGCATCCCAACCGCCCGAATCCGTTCAACCCGCAGACCGCCATCGGCTACGATATGCCGCGGCAGGGTCGCGTGCGCCTTTCGGTGTTCGACCTGGCCGGCCGTCGCGTCCGCCAACTGGTCGACGGCGTCATGGGCGCCGGACGTCACGAGGTCGTCTGGGACGGCCGCGACGCCTCGGGGATGCGCGCGGCATCCGGCAGCTACGTGGTGCGCCTGGAAGCGGACGGGATCCTGCGGACGCTGATCGTGGGGCTGGTGAAGTAGAAAC
>JAIFKS010000130.1 GCA_020049465.1 bacterium
GCAACACGCCACCGGGACGTCCGAAGTGAGGAACGGCATCGCCGGGATTCGCGGCGTCCGGGCAGACGAAGCGACCGGCCGACGGCGAATAGTAGAGGCAGCCTGATTCGGCGGGTGGCCGGTCAACGGCACAACCGGGCTCCCTTCTCCCATGCTTCACGACCGCCGTGCTTCATCAACTGTTCGGCTACCCAGGCGACGTCGGCCATGCCGATGTCAAGATTCGGCGGGCACGACCAGAAGCACCGGGCATGATAAAGGCGGTAGGCCCGCCGCGCCTCGCGCAAGCGAACCATGGCCCGGGCCTGATCGGCGTCGAGCGTGCGCCGGCTCTTGCGACCGCCGCGGCGGCCGATCTCGGCTAGGTACTTTCGGACTCGAGTATCCATGCCATTATCATAAACCGCTTATGATCTAACGTCAATGTTTCCGGGCACCGCGCCTCGCCCTGAGTGACGTGGTCCGGGAAATGGACGTCCCGGACGACGACTGGGCCGCCTACCTCAACCGGCGCACCGGCGAACTGGTCACGATCACGGGTGAAGAGGCGCGGCTCGTCGATGATGCCGATGCCGACGACGATGAAGTCGTCGAACTTGAAGACGAGCGCCTCCACCTGATCCGCGTGGCTCGAGGACCATCGGATCTCGTTCGAGACGGGATCGGATTCAGGAGGCGGGGGCACGCGCTGAACCCGACTTGCGCCGGCGCAAGTCCGGCGTGTTCGCGAAACTTGCGCCGGCGCAACTCTCGCAACCCGCGCCGCCCCGCAAGGCGCCTGTCACCCCTTTCCGGCCTCGCGCCGCATGTCGTCGAGTCGGAGCGCCAGGTCGTAATCCTTCGCATCCTCGACCGGATCCAGGGGTCGGGATGCGTTCCACGCGTATCGCTCGGAACCCAGCGCATCGGCCAGGAACGCATAGCCGATTGCGCGGCGGGGCCGGTCGGCGATCAACGCGCGCAACACTTCCTCGCCGCGCACCGCATCGCCGGCGCGGAAATGGAACTGGCCCAGGGCGCCGCGCACGTTCTCGATGTGGAGCGGGATCTCGTCCGTGAACTGCCGCAGGAGGAACTCGCAGAACTCGATGCCGATGGCGGCAAACGCGACGTCGTCCAGCGCGGCATTTCCCAGCTGGATCAGGTACTCGAAGACCAGGTCTTCGGGGCATTCGTCCTTCGGCAGGCAGGCGTCCAGCGAACGGAGTGTCGTCATCGCGGGGGTCAGGCGGGTGCGCAGCACGTTCCAGGCGGCGGTCAGCGCCCGGCAGGAAGCCGCCTCCTGGCCTTCGGCGCCGAGCGCGAAACCGTCGCCGATCAGGATCGCGAGCTCGCCATCGCCGACAACCGCGGTTGACGCTGCCGCCAGCGCGGTCTGCTGCTCCCGGCAGCAGTGTTTGAACTTCTTTCCGCTGCCGCAGGGGCAGGGGGCGTTGCGCTTCACTTTGTCCCGGTGATCATGGCCGGACTTGTCTTCGGTGGACCAGACGAAGCGGCTCAATTCCGCCACCGGGTCGTCGATCAGGGATTCGTACCACGGCATGGGCGCCAGGCTCTTTTGCGAGCCCGATTCGGTCAGTTCGGCACGAAGGTCGTCCAGCCGGACGTACATGGGGTCGATGAGCCCCCGTTCGTAGGCGCGCTCAATGGCCGGCAGCGCCTCCCGCATGTGAAATCGGGCGCAGAGCGTCACCAGGTTGCACCAGTGCGCGCCCGGCGTCTCCTTCAACCCGCCGTTCAGCAGCCGCAGGAAGCAATCGGCGGCCTGGCCTTCGGCCAGCTGTCCGGTCAGGTGCATGATCAGGATCGTGTTCAAGTTGGCGCTGCGCGTCCATTCGCTGACCCGTTCGTCTTCCACCAGGCGTCGCACCGGATCCAGGCGGCCGTGCGCGACCGAAGCCAGGACGCGGGGCAGGTCCTCCGACACGAAATCGCCTGTCGCCTCGACCGGCAGGTCGCCGGGATGGGCGAAGAAGTCGATGATCAGGGGCATGGCTTCGGCGGTGCGCCAGGCCGCGGTGAGGTACAGGGCATACTGGTACAGCATCCACGATTCGCCCCGGGCCTGCAGTTGCCGGGGCGTGCAGCGGAGGGCGTCGAGCATGACCGGGAGCAGGGCCTCGCGCTGCTGCAGGGCTTCCCGCAGCGCCGCTTCGGGAAATCGCCCCTGGTCGTAGCGGAGTTCGCGGAGGATGCCGGCTGGTTTCATGGGACACCGGACCTTGGGGGCTGGATGGTCGGGTTGTGGTGTGGGGCGGGGTTGCCCGTCCAAGCGGTAGTGCCGGATTCGTGCCCGCTGGTCGACGACGACGCGGTGGCGCCGGTGCGCGCGTGGATCGCCGGCCTGGACGACTAGCGAACCACTTCCAAGCGCGCCCAGACCCCGAAATGATCCGAGGCCCAGATGCCTTCGGCCGTGGGCGCGTCCAGGAAGACTTCCGCGGCGAGGGGGCGCAGGCCTTCTGCGTCGATGAAGAGGTGGTCGATGCGCCGCGGCGCATGCCCGATGGCCGGGTTCAGCGTGGTGACGTCGTCGCCCGGGTGTACGGCTTCGTAGGTGTCGCGGTACCGTGCGCGCAGCGGCGCCAGTTCGGGGCTGTCGGCCGCGGCGTTGAAGTCGCCGCCGATCAGGAGCGCGCCGTCTTCGCTTTCGTGCGTGGCGTCGACGAACGCGATCAGCGCGCGCACCTGCTCGGCCCGGATGGCGGCGCCTTCGTCCGTGTGGTGCAGGTGGGTCACGTAGGTGTCGAGCATCGTGCCGTGCGCCTCGATCCGCGCGTGCGCGGCGACGCGGTAGTCGTCGGCCGGCGCCAGCGTGGTCTCGTGGGTCTCCGCGATGCGGTGCCGCGTCAGGATGGCGTTGCCGTACCGCTTGGGGCCGCCGGGCGGATCCACCGAAACGAAGACGAACGCGCAACCCAGGCTGTCGGCCAACTGCTGCGCCTGGTTCGGCAGCCCTTCCTTCTCCAGGACTTCCTGCAGGAAGATCACGTCGGGCTTCAGCGCACGCAGCGTGTCGAGCATGACCGCGCGGCGCGCCGGCCAGTCCTTCTGGTCGTGCCAGATGTTCAGCGTGACGGCGGTGAACGCGTTGCGTTGCGTTGCGAGCGCGTCGAGCGCCGTCTGCACGTCGACCACCTTCGCGTAGGTGCGGTCCAGCGTCGCCAGCGTCGCGGTGTGCACCTGCGCCGCCGGCACGACGGTGTCGCCGTGCTTCAGGTCGCGCGTGGCGCACGCTTCGCCAACCAGCAGCACTTCGTAGCCCAGGTCGCTGGCCGCGCGGGTGGCCGCCTCGACGCACATGTGGGTCTGCATGCCGCAAATGACCAGCCGCTTGATGCCCGCCGCCTCGAGCCGCTGCTTCAGATCCGTGCCCAGGAACGCGTTGACGTCGTCCTTCATCACGACGGCTTCGCCTTCGCGCGGCGCGACATCGGCATGGAAGCCGCGGCCGGCCGAGGCGTTGTGGCCGACGTGGACGACCATCACTTGTTGTTCGCGCGCCCTGGCCAGCAGTTGCGCGGCGTTGGCGCCGGCCGCTTCGGGCGCGACCAGCGGCAGCAGGCCGCCGGGATAGTAGAAATCCTGGATGTCGATGATGACCAGGGCGGTGGGGACGGCGTCCTGGGCTTTCGCCGCTTGCGCCGGCGCAAGGGCGGCGAGCAGGGCGAAGGCGATGGCTGCGGACTTCATGTCGGTTCCCTTCTTCTGTGTCGTCGTGTGCATGTTCTGGGGGGAGGTGCAGGTTGATGCTTATAGTGCGCGATCGATTGCGCACTATAAGCATCAACTTGCACCTGCCGCCCTCACACACCTGCGCGCGCGCCGGCCTCAGAATGCGGAAGCCAGGCCCAGGCGCACTTCGTTGACGCCGATCTCCCAACGGTTCGACAGGTAATCGTTGTTGTCGTCGGAACGGGTCCATCTCAGATCGGCGCTGTACTCGGCCAGAGCGTACAAGCCCTCGGTGATCGCGATCTCGGCGCCCACCAGCGAGGTCAGGCCGACGGCCGTGCTGCGGTTGGCATACGAGGCGGTACTGCCGTCATCGTAGCTGTAACGGGCGTCCGAGTAACTGAAACGGAGGATCGGTCCCAGGCCCCAGTAGGTGGCGACGCCGCCGGCCTGCGGCCGTCGGAAGAGGCGCTCACCGCGGATTTCGAGCCCAAAACGCCGATCACGATCCAGGTCGTGCTGTTCGGTGCTGATATCCGGCCGCAGAGCCAGACGCCAGCCCCGCGTGGGCGACGGGCGCCAGTGCCAGGCCACCGCGGCGTTGTCGAACGGCTGCGTGTCCAGATCGGATCCCAGCAGAACGACCGGACCGGAAACCGGTTGTTGCGGGTCCATCGGCGCCCCGCCGTCCGCCGCGCCGCGCGACACCAGCAGCGCCAGTCGGGTGCCGGTGCCGCGCAGGTTGAGCCTGCGCTCGGCCGTCTCGCTGTAATCTTCGAACGCCAACACGTCGCGCCAACTGTAGGTGAGCTTTACCCCGTACTCCAGGGCCAGGGCGAGCCCGTCGCCGATCCGGTACTCGACGCCCAGGTCGCTGCGCCAGGCTTCGGTCAGCCTGTCGGCGCCATACCCCGCGTAGAATTGCGTCTCGAGGCCTGTCGCCCAGTAGGGTCGCCAGCGGCCGCGGGGCTCGCCGCGGCTGAGGTACTGCAGCAGCAGTGCGGCGTCATAATAGCCGTCGGGCCCCGACTCCTGGTCCCGGTTATGCCAGGTGGACACGGTGCCGTCGAGCATGACCCCAAGCCGCATGCCGCGCCGCTCGTCGAACATGTGGCGCCAGAGCATCCCGTTCCCGGAGAAACCATTGATACGGGCCAGCCCGGCGATCCCGAACTCGAGCACGCTGCCGGCGCCCGCGGGTGCGGGCTCGTTTGGGCTGTCCGCCGCGCGCCGCCACGGATAAATGGTGACGAACGTGGCCAGCGACGGCATCGCGTTGATGGACTGCACTTCGGGGATGTACGCCAGGTTGAGCGTCGCGCCCGGCAACCGCGCGGCCAGGAACGGGTACGGCGTCAGGATCGGTTCGCCGCTGTTGAACGAGGACGAACTCGCGTTGATCATCTGCAGGCCCAGCTCGATCGGCCCCGCCACGCGCACCCGCCCGCCCAGCGACAGGTGGTGGTTGGCGTGCCCATACGAATCCTGGTAGATGCCGACATTGCCTTCGAGCGAGCCGCGCCCCGCCCGCGAAAACGTCCACTGGAGCCCCAGCCCCGGATTGAACTCGCGCAGCTCTTCGTTCAGCGGATTCTTGAGGTGGTGCGAAAGCCCATAGACGTTGATCCCAACTTCAGCCCGCGCCTCGGCGGTTGCCACCGCCTGCAAGCCGCACCCAACCGCCAGCGCCGCCACGATAGTGGCGCGCGCATTCACCCAACTCCGCATTCCCGGCATCCGTGTTACGTCCCCAATTTGAACCAAGTCTGGAAAATTCCCATTTCCCCTGATGTTACCCCGTCCGCCTTCTTCTCCGCAAGCGCGGGCGTGGTGATGTGTGTGGGGGGAGTGGTGGAGGTTGATGCTTATAGTGCGCGGTCCGATCGCGCACTATAAGCATCAACCTCCACCACTCCCCCCACACACATCACCACGCTTGCCTGCGAGGGATAATAAGAATAGTCTTGGCGCCACGGCCGACGCTCGAGCCGCGGTTTTTCACCTTCATTTGAGGTCGGCATGGATTTGTGGCTTTGGCTGAAGGCGGTGATCCTCGGGCTGGTCGAGGGCGCCACCGAGTTCATTCCGGTGTCGTCGACCGGGCATCTGATTCTGGCGCAGGCCTGGCTCGACTTCCAGGGGCCGACGGCCAACGCCTTTCTCATCTTTATCCAGTTGGGCGCCATCCTGGCCGTCGTCTGGCTGTACCGGCGCAAGTTCCTGGACCTGCTGCTGAACTTCCCGAAACCGGGCAAGGCGCGCGCCCTGGTCCTGAACCTGATCATCGGGACGCTGCCGGCGGTGGTCATCGGGCTGCCGACCGACGACTGGATCGAGGCCCATTTCTTCACGCCGCTGTCGGTGGCCCTGGCGCTGGTGGCCGGCGGCATCGCCATTCTGGTGATTGAGCGCCGCAAGCACCGCGTCGTGGCGTCCACCATCGATGACATCCCCTGGCGGCTGGCCCTGGGCGTGGGGCTCATTCAGGTCTTGTCGATCCTGTGGCCGGGCCTGTCCCGGTCCGGGGCCACCATCATGGGCGGCCTCGTGCTGGGGCTTTCACGCGTCGCGGCGACAGAGTTCTCGTTTTTTCTGGCTGTGCCAGCTATGATGGGCGCCACGGCGCTCAAATTGTATGGCGTGCGCGACGTTTTGGGCGCCAGTGACATCCCCGTGTTCGCCATCGGCTTTGTCGTGTCGTTCGTGTCGGCGCTGGTTGTGATCAAGGGGCTGCTGGCGTTCGTGTCCAAGCGTTCGTTCGTGCCGTTCGCCTGGTATCGTATTGCCCTGGGCGCACTTGTGGCTGCGTTTGCGCTCTGGCCGGCGCTCGGGGGAGGCCATTGAACGAAAACCTGCTTGCCCGGGTCCGTTTGTGGACTATTTTAGTCGCGCTGGCTGCGTCCGCGGTCGCTTTTTTTGCGCTTTCATTCGCTTTTGCTCTCGGGATCTTTTTGACGGCGGTGTGGGCCGCAGCCGGGCTGCTTGTGCTCGAACGCCTGCTGCGGGCGGCGGTAACCCCGCCGGGGGCCCCGCGCAACGTCTTCGCGATCGCCTTGTGGTCTCTGGCCAAAATCGCGGTTTACGGGGTCGCGGTGTGGGTGTTATTTTCCCGACCGCTTCCGGTACTGAGCCACGCCGTAGGGTTCACTTTAATGATGGTCACCTTGGTGGTCCTCGGGGCGCAGGCCCGCTCCGCCGAGATCCGACTGTCCTCCCGACGGGATAACGATGCACCGACTGAAAGTTGAACGCGTCGCCCTGCTGGCCCTCCTGATCGGAGCGCTCGCACTGGCGCCCCGGTTCGCCCAGGCGCAGGACCACGGCCACGCCGTCGAGACGCCGGCGGAGCATCCGGCGACCGACGCGGCGCAAGCGTCCGACCCGCACGCCATCGACCCGCACGCCGCTGATGCACATGCCGCTGATGCGCACGCC
>JAIFKS010000013.1 GCA_020049465.1 bacterium
TCGTCCTGGGCGCGGGCCGGTGCGGCCAGGGACGTCAGGAGCATGAGGGTCAGAAGGGCGGTCTGTCGCGATCGCATCGTCGTCTCCACGGGTTGCGTGACATTGCCGGGGGCACGGTGTCGAGCGAGCAAGGTAGCAGGTCGCCGGCGATGGCGTCACTGCGGCCATGTGGAGTGAATCTGTCGGCTTATGTGCGCGCCATCCGTTGTTGTCGGCTGGGCGGCATGATCCCGAAACCGGGACAACCCCCTTGACGCCGAATTCACGACCTGTCATCATCGCGCCCGACCGTACTCTCGCCCGCGGTCTTCGCCGACATCCCAGTCGTGCCCGTTTTTTCGGTTTGCCTGTTGATCGTCTGAGCCGGCTCGAACGCCGGTTCCCGGCGTCGTTCCTGGTGTATCCATGGCGTGCTTTCGCCCAGCACTCCGGATGGCGGTTCAATGCGCTCATCGGAGGAAAGCACCGTGCGATTCAGCACTTACGGATTTCCGCTCCTGCCTCCGCCGGTGTGCGTTGCCGGCGCTTCGCCGATGAATGTTTCCCGATCGATCGCCCTTACCCGAAGACCGAATGATCCGGATGGGCCGCGGTATCGCGGTGCCGACGGATTTTCCTGGAGATCGCCCGGTGGGCCGACGGGCTGACGCCGGACGATGACGACGACGATGGTGAGGACGGAGCAGCGACTATCACGGATGATACGGACGCCAACGGGGAGAAGAGCTGTGAAAAAGCTTATGTTGATCCTGATGGTGATCGGCCTGACGGCGGGCGCGGCCTGGGCCAAAGTCCCGGCCATGGGCCCCGACTTTGGACGCGGGACGACGGTGCAGCCCGCAAATGAGCCAGGCGACCCGTCCGGCGAGCGGAACCTCTTCTCGCTCGTTCCCGACGGGAAGGGTTATACCCCGACCGCCGACAAGGCCGCGCCGATGGGTGTGCTCGCGGCGTGGGTCGATGACGACTTCGACAATCTCACGACCGGTTGGGGCGAGACGCATTTCGCCACGATCCACGAGGCCGTGCTGGCCGTGGATGCGTACGGCACGATCAACGTGTATCCCGGCGCCTACAACGAAACGGCGCCCAACAGCTATATCTACAACGTGGCGGCTCCCTACACCTTCGGGCTGTTCCTGGCCCGGAACGGCGTGACCCTCCAGGGTGTCGACGCCGATGGCACGCCGATCGCGGACCGCGCCGCCATCGCGGCAACGGTCCAGTGCAACCCCACCAACACCTTCGGCCTCAGTTGCGTCTTCATCGAAGGCTCCGGTGTGACCGTCGCGGGTCTGGAGTTCTTCATCAATCCGGCGAGTGTCCCGAACAAGACCATCGAAGTGATCGGCGACGACTGCACGGTCCGTCATTGCCGGCTCTCGGATGGGGGCAGTCTCTACATCAACGATTTCCGGTTCGACGAACTGACCGACACCTCGCTGGTGCAGAGCTATACGATCGAGGGCAACCACTTCACCAACGGAACGAGCCTGGACCTCTGTTCCGGGGCGGGCTACAGCGGGCCGGTCTCGGGGCGGCAGGTTCTCGGCAACACGTTCGAGATGGCCGGCGCGTACTGGAACGCCATCAGTTTCAACGGATCCGGCACGGGCGTGTCGTGGTTCGTCTACGGCATCGGCGGCGCGGTCATTCAGGGCAACAGTTTCTCCGGCGCCACCGATTCCTACATCCGCGTCCGGGGCGACTACGTCAACAGCCAGTTCGACTGGGAATCCTATTTCGAAGACAACACCTTCGACCGCGCGGTGGTGGCCGGGGCCAATCCGCCGGCCGATCTTCGGGAGTACTCCTATACGTCCGGCATCTATGTGTTCAACCATTGCCGCCGGATCGGCACGAAGATCCAGAACGAGATCACCAGCGCGGCGGCCGGGGATATCGTCCTGGCGGGCCCCGGCGTCTACGCCGAATCGCTGCTGATCACCAAGCCGCTGACGCTGCTCGGCGGCGGGGTGGCCGTGATGGACGGCGCCACGCTGGCCTTCGATGCTGTCGGCGTCAGGATCAAGTCCGGCGATGTGACCTTCGACGGCTTCGAGATCGACGGCTATCAGGGCAACGGCATCATCGTGGGCTACGAAGCCTCGATTCCCGGCAATCTGCAGAATGTCCACCTGACGAACAACGTCATCCACGGCATCCAGCCGGGGTATTCGCACGGGTTCGGCATCTACGTCGGCTACGAGGCGGAGGGCTTCACCAACGGCAAGCTGACCTCGCACCTCGACTACTCGGGCCTGGTCATCGCCGACAACGAGATCTACGACACCAAGTGTTCGGGCGTGGTGCTGCAGTCGATCACCGCCGCCACCGGCACGCTGCAGGTCGCGAACAACCACCTGCACGACATCGTCACCAACGACGGCATCTGGATCGATGCCGCGCGCAAGGTGAACGTCATCGGCAATACCAGCGCCGACAACCTGTGGGGCGTGTCCATCAGCTATCTCTGGTACACGGAGGAAGATGGGCTGCACGGCCCGAAGGACATCCTGCTGTCGAACAACACGATCACCGGGAACACGGATTACGGCGTCGGGGTTTACGCGGGATGGCCGTCGACGTTCGTCATCACCGGCGGCACCATTTCGGGCAATCCCACCATCGGCATCGACAACACGCTGACGGGCGCTCTCGACGCCCGGAACGTGGACTGGGGCTCCCCGAAGGGTCCGCTGCACCCGCTGCTCAATGCGGGTGGCCTGGGCGACCTGGTTTCCGACCAGGTCCTGTTCACGCCCTGGGTCGGGCGGACGCTCAACGTGATCGACGTGACGGTCACGCCGTACGGACCGCTGGCTCTGGACGGGACGATGGCGATCGGCGTCGACGGCGACAGCGCGCCCGGCTTCGCGCCGGGAGCGATCCGCGCGCCGGCCGCTTTGCCGTACACCAGGTACGGGTTCGCGCCCGCGCTGCTCCTGGGCCGGCCGATGGTCGTGGGCGAGATCCACAGCGTCACCTACTACACGAAGAAGGCGACCCTGCACACGGTGGACGCGGCCGACTGGTACTTCCAGTTCTACACCGATCCGTACGTGGGCGGCCACGCGACGTGGTACGGGGACCGCGTCCAGACGGAGCCCTACTTCGCCGAGAACCTGACTGAAACCGCCGGTACGTGGACGCAATGGGCCACGGCGGAGGGGGCCGACAACCGTCTGCGCTTCTTCGATTCCTCGCCGCCGGCCAATTATTACGGAAGCTACACCGACGGCTTCCTGGACGACCTGACCTCGGATCCGCACTACACGGCCCAGCCCGTCATGCTGATGTACCTGGGCGTGGGATCCGCCTGGGCCGCCTCGTTCGACGGTCTGCTTGACGGCGTGGTCGTGGAGCTGATCAGCGGCGAGACGATGAGCTTCAATTTCGTGTCCGGCAACGGCACCGTCGCGGTGACCCCGGTCACCAGCGGTCCGATCAACTGCAGCCAGTCGCAGACGCTGACGTTCAGCCTGACGACGACCGAGGGCATGCCGGACGTGTTCGGGTTCAACGCGGTGGTGCGGGCCACCGGGCCCGTCACCTGGGGCACCATCGCACCTCTGGCGCCGTTCGGCGGGACGACCCAGTTCCTGACCGCTGACCAGGGCGACGGTTCGTACATCATCTCGGGCACGACGGTGGGCAACCCGACCCAGCCGATCTCCGGCGTGGGCACGACGCCGCTGTTCACCGTGCAGTACCTTGCCGCCGGCACCGGCACCGCCGCCATCACGTTCGACAGCTTCATGCTGCGCGATCCGGACAACGCGCCCATCCCGGCGCTGGCGACCGGCGCGAGCATCGTGATCGACTGCACGATGCCGCTGCCCGTGACCGGCATCACCGCGGCGCCGGCGCACAACAAGGTCAACGTGGGCTGGGTCCACAACGGCGCCGACACCGCCGTGTACGAGATCTACCGCGGCCTGTGGTACGACACCACGCCGGGCGTCTCGGCCTATCCCGAGTACGACGATCTGGCCGGCAACGTCATCCCGACGCGTCCGGCCAACCGGGCCGCCGCGGCCGCCAGCGACGAATGGACGCTGGCCGGGACCGTGCCCGTCGGCACGCTGACCTTCGCGGACGGTTGGGCGAACTCCGCCAGCCGCGGCGTCTACTACTACGAAGTGTTCGCCGTCGACGCGGTGAACAACGGCAGCGCGGCCGCCGCGCTGAACAAGCGGGCGACCAACTACTGGCTGGGCGACGTGCACGGCGACGGACCGCTGGACACGACGCCCAATGGGCTGGTCGACGTTCTTGACATGAACGCCCTCGGCGCGCAGTACGGCAGTGTGGTGCCGCTGAACGCCGCCTTCAACGCTCTCGACGTGGGGCCCACCGACAACTGGAGCCGACTGGGCGTGCCCCTGACCGACAGCGTGGTCAACTTCGAGGATCTCATCGTGTTCGCCATGAACTTCGGCGTCGTTTCGGCGGCCAAGGCCGACGCGCCGGTGGGCACCGCGGTCGATCTGGCCTGGGTGCGGTACGAAGACGGCAGCATGGCCCTGCGCCTGGTGGAAGGCGCCGGTCTGAAGGGTCTGCGCGTGACCGCCGACGTGCCGGTGGGTGCGGTGACGGCCGGCACGCTGCTCGACCAGCAGTCCGAACTGACGTTCCTGCGCAACGTCGGCCGGACGCTGGACGTCAGCGTCGCGGTGATGGGCGTGAACACGACCTTCAACGGAACGGGCGACCTGTTCGTGGTGGCGCCGGGAGCGGACATCGCGCCCGAGGATCTGACGATCTCGGCCCGCGCCATCGACAACAGCCTGATGGAACTGAAGGTCGCGGGCGAGATCGGCGGACAGGTGACACCTCGCGTGTTCGCCCTGAACGCGGCCTTCCCCAACCCGTTCAACCCGATGACGAAGATCAGCTTCTCGCTGCCGGAGACGCAGCCGGTGCGCCTGGCCGTCTACAGTCTGGACGGGCGCAAGGTCGCGACGCTGCTCGAGGAGACGCGTGCGGCCGGCCTGCACGAGATCGTGTGGACCGGACGTGACGATGCGGGCCAGGGGGTGGCTTCGGGCACCTACTTCTACCGCCTCGACGCGGGTCCGTACAGCGACGTGCGGAAGATGACGTTGATGAAGTAGGCTCGGTCTATCCAGACCTGGGCCATCCGGTGGGGCGGGCCGTCCGCGGCCTGCAAACGCGCGGCGGTCCGCCCCGACCGGTGACCAGGGTGAGCACGAAAGGGAAGCGATATGAGACCATGGCGGGCGATGGCGCTGGGCTGCGTCTTTCTGGCGACGGCGGCCCATGGCCAGATCGAACTGCGGTTCGATCCGGCAGACACCACGCTGGCGGTCGGCGAGACCTGCCGGATGTCGATCGTGATCGACGACCCGCTGCCGGCGATCCGCACCATCGATGTGACGGTCACCTACGACGCCGCGGTTGTGCGCCCGCTGGGCGGCGGTGCCGGAACGCTCTACACCGCCAGCGGCGTCACCACCTTCCAGGGCTTCGAGCAGCCGGAGCCCGGCCGGTGGCACGGCTATGCCGTGCTGATGGGCGCGGGGCTGTCCATCCACGGTCCCGGCGAACTGTACTACTGGAATCTCGAGGCGCTGCTCGACGGCCGATCGCCGGTCACCGCCGTACAGGTCTACGCTTCGACCACGGACGGCAGCTGGTTCAGCACCGTGCTGCTGCCGGACGCGGCGGTCAAGGTCGGGAGCGGCGCCGCTGCGGTCGATGGCGAAAAGCCGTCGGGCGGCGGTTCCCTCGTCCTGGCGCCCAATCCGTTCAACCCGCGCACGGGCGTCACGTTCGAACTGCCGGAGGCGGGCTGGACGACCATCACCGTGCACGATCTGCGCGGCGCGCGTATCGCCACGCTGTTCGAAGGAACGGCTGCCGCCGGCCCGCTGGCCGTGGCCTGGGACGGCCGCGACGACGACGGCCGCCTGCTGCCGGGCGGAATCTACCTGTTCACGGTGTCGGCGCCGCGGTGGCGGGCGGAGGCGAAGGGCGTGCTCCTCAGATAGGAGACGGGGCCGGATTTGTGCCCCATGTCCCTCCCGGTATGCCGCTAAATATGAGTATTACCTTATATCTATACAGTGATATCTTTATGTTGCGTCTCAATATTATTCTCAAGGCTTTTGAAAAACGATCGATCAAATTCAAGCAGGAATGGAATCGAAGACGCCGTCGGCAACGATCGCGGAATGGGTGTATTGAGGGGGGACCTGAATGCGTCAATGGACAATCGGCAAGAGGATCGTGGCGGGATTCGCCCTGGTCCTGACCGTGCGGCAGCATCGTCCGCAACGCTGAAGGCGTTATCGCCGCAAGCCAACTCGAGGCCGAACTGCTTCAACGCGAGATCGACCACCTGAACTGGGCGATGAAGGTCAAGGACGCCGCCCAGAACGGCGGTGTGACCACTGCCGAGATCCAGACCGATCCGACCAAGTGCGCCTTCGCCAAGTGGTACTTCAGTGATTCCCGACGGCAGGCCGAAGAGACGGTGCCCGAGCTCGTGGACGTTCTGCAGAAGGTCGAGGACCCTCATCGCCGCCTGCACGAGAGCGCGGGGCGCATCCTTGCGGCAGACGGCGGGGATACGAAGGCGATCTTCCGGGACTCGACGGCGCCGGCGCTGGCCGAGGTTCGCAAGATCCTGCACGAAGTGGTCGAGACCGCCGCCGCAAACACGATGACCGACGAAGCCATGCTCGCGTCGGCGCGCAGGACGCGCATCCTTGTGTTCGCCTTCGGGGCCGGCGCGCTGCTGGCGGGCGTGGCCCTGGCGCTGCTCATCACCCGTTCGATCGTCGGCCCTCTGCGCCGCATTATCGGTGGTCTGACAGCCGGTTCCCAGCAGACCGCGAGCGCTGCCGGCCAGGTCTCGTCGGCCAGCGTCTCGCTCGCGGACGGTGCCAGCCGACAGGCGGCCGCGATCGAGGAAACCGGGGCCACCATGGAGGAAATGGCCGCCTCGACGCGCCAGACCGCGAGCAATTCCGACCGCGCCAAGAACCTGACCGCGCAAACGAAGCAGGGTGCGGATCGCGGGGTGGCGGCAATGGACCGCATGAACAAGGCCATCGACGACATCAAGCGATCGAGCGATTCGACCGCGCGCATTGTCAAGACGATCGACGAGATTGCCTTCCAGACCAACCTGCTGGCGCTCAACGCGGCGGTCGAGGCCGCGCGCGCCGGCGAAGCGGGCAAGGGCTTCGCGGTCGTGGCCGAAGAAGTGCGCAACCTGGCGCAGCGCAGCGCCGAGGCCGCCAGGAACACGACCGCGATGATCGAGGAATCGGTCAGGAACGCAGCCAACGGCGTGGCCATCACGCGCGAAGTCGGCGAGGCGCTGGCCGGGATCAGCCAGGCCGTCGGCGAGGTCAACGAACTGGTTGCGGGCATCGCCAAGGCCAGCAACGAGCAGGCCGGGGGCAACGCCCAGATCAGCACCGCCGTGGGCCAGATGGACCAGATCACGCAGGCGAATGCGTCCAACGCGGAGCAGACCGCATCGGCCAGCGAGGAGCTGTCCGCCCAGGCCGAGGAGATGTCGTCGATGGTGCGTGAACTGGAAGCGCTGGTCGGCGGAGCGGGCGGCGCCAGCGACAGGGTGCCCGCAGGTCGCTACGTAGCGGCGATGGATTGACGCCGGCGTAGCCGTCGTCCACGATCTCGAGTGGACACAGGAGTGTGAAGAAGCGGGCGCAGCAGCGCCCGCTTCCTTCGTTCCGATCCCGTCGATCCGGTCCTACCTGTACAGCGACTTGACCGAGCCCCAATTCACGTCCTCGGCCGGCACGACGTCGGGGCAGCAGCAGGCCACACCCGCGGCCTCGGCCACGAACGCCCCGCTGTAGCCGGACAGGCAGAAGCCGACCGGCAGGAGGCAACGGCGGTCCCCGGACCGAAAGCGAAGGCCACGGCGACGACGGCGAGGAGGCCCATGGTTGCGGCGGCGCCGGGTGGGCGACGGAAGCACTTTGGCAGGCTTCTCCTGTTGGATGTGGTCACGGGAGGCGGCAGTGGTGTCGCGACGAAGCCGCCTAAAAACCATACAAAGACAGCCTGTATTCAATTTCTCGCCGCCGGGCACCGGCGCCTGACCGACTTGCGCCGGTACCGACTTGTGCCGGCGCAACTATCCCAGCCGCGTGAAACTTGCGCCGGCGCAAGCAACCGGGCGCAATGGTTTTCACGCGGCAGGGGTGCCACGGCAAGTTGGGGGCCGCTTCCAGCCCGCGCGCTCCCCGCCACGGATTGACGCCGGCAAAGCCGTCCCCCACAATGACGAAGTGAAGGTCGCCCGCCCGGATCGTCGAGCGCGGCCGCGGAGACCTCGAGAGGGAGCGGTCCATGGACTACGTGCGTCTCGGAAACAGCGGCCTGAAAGTGTCGAGACTCTGCCTCGGCGCCATGTCCTACGGCTCGCCCGAGTGGCGGCCCTGGGTGCTCGACGAGGCGGCCAGCCGGCCTTTCTTCGCGCGCGCCATCGAGCACGGCATCAATTTCTTCGACACGGCCGACATGTATTCCCGGGGCGTCAGCGAAGAGATCCTCGGCCGCGCCCTGCGCGACCTGGCGCGACGCGAGGAAGTGGTCGTGGCCACGAAGGTGTTCTACCCGGTGTGCGACCACGTGAACGGCCGCGGGCTGTCGCGCAAGCACATCTTCGAGGCCATCGACGCCTCGTTGACGCGGCTGGGCATGGACCACGTCGATCTCTACCAGATCCACCGCTGGGACGACGAGACACCCATCGAAGAGACGCTCGAGGCCCTGCACGACGTGGTGAAGGCGGGGAAGGCGCGCTATCTCGGCGCCTCGAGCATGTTCGCCTGGCAGTTCGCCAAGGCGCTCCATCTGCAGACCAGGCACGGCTGGACACGCTTCGTCTCGATGCAGAACCACTACAACCTGGTCTACCGCGAGGAAGAGCGCGAGATGCTGCCGCTCTGCCGGGCCGAAGGCATCGGCGTGATCCCGTGGAGCCCGCTGGCCCGCGGCTTTCTGGCCGGCAATCGGCAGCGGGGGATGAAGAACGCGACCCCGCGCGACGAGCACGACACCTACGGCCACTCGCTCTACTACCAGGAAGCCGATTACGATGTGGCCGACCGCGTCGTCGAACTGGCGAGGGCGAAGGGCGTGCTGCCCATCCAGGTCGCGCTGGCCTGGGTGCTGCGGCAGCCGGGCGTCGCGGCGCCCATCGTGGGCGTGACGCGTCTCGAACAACTCGACCAGCTCGTCGAAGGGCTGGCCGTGACCCTGACCGACGACGAAGCCCGCAGCGTCGAAGCGTGCTACCGGCCGCATCCGGTGCTGGGGATCGGGTAGGTCGCGCCGGATGCAGCCGTTGACCTATCTGACCGGATATTCCGCGCGGATCATCGAACAGGTCCACCAGATGCTGGACCAGGACGAACTCGGGACCTGGCTGCTGCAGAGGTATCCGCAGTGCCATGCGTACCGCAACGAGAGGGCGCTCTATGAATACGCCATGGAGCTCAAGAACCGGTACATGCGTCAGGCCCCGGCCCTGAGCAAGGTGGTCTACGACCCCAAGCTCCACGTGCTCCACAACGCTCTGGGCATCCACAAGAAGATCGCGCGGGTGCAGGGCAGCAAACTCAACACGAAGAACGAAATCAGGGTGGCCACGGTGTTCCGGCAGGCACCGCAGGCGTTCCTGGACATGATCCTCGTCCACGAACTGGCCCATCTCAAGGTGGCCGAGCACAACCGCGCCTTCTACCAGCTCTGCCGCCACATGGCGCCGGATTACGACCAGCTCGAACTGGATGCGCGCCTGTACCTCACCTACCTGGATTGCGTCGGCGAACTCTACTAGCGGGCACAGGTTCGCCTTGCCGGATGCCTACATCCCGGCAAAGAGCAGCTCCGTCACCCGCGCCGGATCCTCGATCGTGCGGATGAGATCCCAGGCCGTCTGCGCCTCCGGATGGCGCCGGCGCAGGAGATCGAACCACTGCTTGAGGCGTCCGGCGCGGTGGCGCGCCGGAAAATCAGCGGCGAGACTTGCCCAGTAATCGGCCACGTGCGGCAGCAGTTCCGGCCAGGCCAGTTCGGCGCGCCCGGGATCGCGCAGCGCCAGAGCCAGGCCGGGATCGGCCACCATGCCGCGGCCGAGCATCACCGCGTCGCAGCCGCTCTCGCGCAGGCAGCGGCGCGCGTCGTCGACCGTCCAGATCTCGCCGTTGGCCACGACAGGGACGGCGACCGCCTCCCGGATGAGGGCCAGCCGGTCCCAGTACGCGGGTGGCCGGTAGCCCTGGGCCTTGGTGCGCGCATGCACCACCAGTTCGTCGGCTCCGGCCGTGTCGATGGCCTGCGCGCACTCGATCATGCGCGCTTCGTCCAGGTTGCCCAGGCGCATCTTGGCCGAGACCGGCAGGCCGGCCGGAACCGCCCGCCGCACGGCGGCCACGATCGCGTGCAGCAGATCGGGCTCGTCCAGCAGCACGGCGCCGCCGCGGTGGCGGTTCACCGTGCGCGCGGGGCAACCGAAATTCAGGTCGATGCCTTCGGCGCCCAGACCGGCCAGCACAGCCGCGTTGTCGGCCAGACAGGCGGGATCGGAGCCCAGCAGCTGCGCGCGCACGGGCGTGCCTGCGCGCGTGCGGCTCCCGTTGTGCAGTTCGGGCACGGCGCGATGGAAGGTGCGGACGGGCAGCAGACGGTCGGTGACGCGGATGAATTCCGACACGCAACGGTCGACGCCGCCCACCTGCGTGAGCGTGTCCCGCAGGTAATGGTCGAGCAGGCCTTCCATGGGGGCCAGCAGGATGCGGCGTGCGACCGGGGCTTCTCTCGCGGCTTTCATGCGCCGATGATCTTGACCAGCACGCGCTTGCGCCGCCGCCCGTCGAATTCACCGTAGAAGATCTGTTCCCAGCGGCCGAAGTCGAGACGACCGTCCGTCACGGCGACGACCACCTCACGCCCCATGACCTGGCGCTTGAGGTGGGCGTCGGCGTTGTCCTCGCCGGTCAGGTTGTGGCGGTAGCGTTCGGTGGGGGCATGGGGGGCCAGGGTCTCGAGCCACTTCTCGTAGTCCTGGTGCAGGCCGCTCTCGTCGTCGTTGATGAAGACCGAAGCGGTGATGTGCATGGCGTTGACCAGGCACAGCCCCTCGCGGATGCCGCTGCGCTCCAGCGCGGCTTCCACCTGCGGCGTGATGTTCAGGAAGGCGCGACGCGTCGGCACTTCCAGCCAGATCTCTTCACGATGGCTTTTCACGATCGCCTCCTGCCGCGGCGCGCCGTCGCCGCGTTTCACGCGTCGGCCGCCGGGGCCCGTGTAACCTAATGGAAGAAGGCCGAATAACCAACCGGAGCCGGAAGCGTCCGGGACCGCGGCGGCCCCACGCCCGCGCCGGCGCGCGGTCCGGCGCGGGCGGATGCCGGCCGCTCACTTGATCATGGTCATCAGCCTGACTTCGCGTTGGCCGTCGCAGCGAAGCTCCACGCAATAGGTTCCCGAGGCCAGACGCGGTCCAATGAAGGGCGCCGCATGGGCGCCGGCCGGCAAGGTCCGGTCCAGCAGCGTGTCGACCAGGTGGCCCCCGCCCCTCGCGCGCCAGGGAGAACGGGATCGTCGTGTGCGCGTTGAACGGATTCGGGAAAGGAGCGCCCAGACGGGCGGCCGTGAGCCCGGGCAGGGGCGCTCCCGTCACGAGACCCGTGGTGCCCCACATGTAGTGCGCGTCGCGCGTGAATTCCTCCACCACGGTCGAGTTGTCGGGCCCCGTGCGCATGGTGAACATGACCT
>JAIFKS010000170.1 GCA_020049465.1 bacterium
GCTGGCGCCGCCCCTGAACATCACCAAGTCCGAACTGAACATGGCCGTGCGGCGGATCGACAAGGTCTTCCGCAAGCTGGAAGGCTGACCCCGGTTCGGCGCCACCCCGGTGACAGCCGGGGCCGGTGATGTTATCGTCGCGTGACGGCGGCCGCCGAACTGGGCGGCCGCGGTCGTTTTACCGGCCTTTCGAAGGAGATCCCCGATGATCCGGAGTCCGCTCGCCCGTCTGCGTCCGTTCGGGAACCTCGTCCTTCCGCTGTTCATGCTGGTGTTGTGGCCGGGGAATACCGCGCGCGCCGGCGAGGCCGTTCCCGGCGCGGACAGCTTCGCGTGGCGCACGTTGGCCGATCTGTGCGATCTGGTCGGCACGCGACCGGCCGGCAGCCCCGCGATGGCCAGAGCCGTCATCTGGGCCACCGAAACCCTGCGCACCGCCGGCTTCGACAGCGTCTGGACCGAGCCGGTCACCGTACCGGTCTGGCAGCGCGGCCGCGAATGGGCGCGCTGCACCGCGCCGGTCGCCTTCGATCTGACCATGCTCGGACTGGGCCTGAGCGACGGCACCGGCCCCGACGGCCTCGAGGCCGAGGTGCTGGTGGTGCGCGACTTCGCCGAACTGGAACGACGGAGCGCCGAAGCCGCCGGGCGCATCGTCCTGTTCAACCCGCCCTGGGAAGGCTACGGCCGCACCGTGCAGTACCGCAGCGGCGGCGCCAGCGCGGCGGCGCGCCACGGGGCGGTGGCCTGTCTGGTGCGCTCGGTCACGCCCTACGGCCTGTCCACGCCGCACACGGGGATGATGCGTTACGCGGACGACGCGCCGCGCATTCCGGCCGCGGCCGTCACCGTCGAGGACGCCGCCCGCCTGCAACGGCTGGCCGACCGCGGCCTGTGGCCGCGCGTGCACCTGTACATGGAAGCCCGCAATCCGGGCGACGGGCCCTGCGCCAACGTGGTGGCCGAGATCCGCGGTTCGACCTGGCCCGAACAGATCGTGCTGCTGGGCGCGCACCTGGATTCCTGGGACGTCGGCACGGGCGCGCACGACGACGGAGCCGGCTGCGCCGTGGTCATGGCCGCGGCGCGCGAACTGATCCAGGATGGCCGCAGACCCGCCCGCACGGTCCGGGTGGTGCTGTACACCGCCGAGGAGATCGGCGTCTACGGCGGGCGGGCCTACCGCGACGCGCATCTGGGCGAGATCGACCGGCACGTCGTGGCGCTCGAGAGCGACTCGGGCGCCTTCGCCCCCCGCGGCTTCTCGGTCGCGGGCGATTCGCTGGCCGTGGTCCGCGTGGCCGCGCTCGCCGCGCCGCTGGCCGAATTCGGCGCCGACGCCGTGTCCGCCGGCGGCTCGGGCGCCGACATCGGACCATTGGTCGAACTGGGTGTACCGGGCATCGGCCATCGCGTCGACGAAGCCCTCTATTTCCATTACCACCACTCGCCGGCCGACAACCTGGACAAGGTGGATCCGGCCCTGGTCGCCAGGAACGCGGCCGCCGTCGCCGGGCTGGCCCGCGCGCTGGCCGATGACCCGACGCCGCTGCCGCGGCGTCCGGCGGTGCAACCGTCGAGCCGTTGATCGCGTAGTCATAAGGTTGTGGCGCGGCCTGCCGCGCCACACCGCCCATCCCCCGGAAAATGCCTGGAGGTTCCTGATGTCCCGCAGTCCGTTCCGTTCCGTTCACCCCGGCCGCCGTTGGCGCGGCGCCGCGGCGCTGGCGCTGCTGCTGCTCGTCCCGGCCGGCGTTCTGGCCGCCGCCACCGACGATCCGGTGGCCGTCGAACCCGACTTCAGCGACACGCGCCTGCTGCGCTTCCCCGACATCCACGGCGACACGATCGTCTTCACCTACGCGGGCGACCTGTGGACCGTGTCGGCCCAGGGCGGCGAGGCCCGCCGCCTCACGGCCGCCCCCGGCTACGCCTCGCAGCCGAAATTCTCGCCCGACGGCAAGCTGATCGCGTTCTCGGGCAACTACGACGGCAACAACGACGTGTACGTCGTCGACGCCGCCGGCGGCGAACCGCGCCGCCTGACCTGGCACCCGTCGTTCGACCGGGTGATCGACTGGCAGCCGGACGGCAGCGCCATCCGCTTCCAGTCGGCCCGCGAGAGCCATACCGGGCGCGACCTGCAGCTGTTCACCGTGCCCGTCACGGGCGGCCTGCCGACGAAGATGATCCTGCCGACGGCCGGCCTTTCCAGCTACTCGCCCGACGGCAAACAGATCGCCTTCAACCGCGTCTCCACCGAGAACCGCACCTGGAAACGGTACAAGGGCGGCTGGGCCCCGGACGTCTGGACCTACGACTTCGCCGCCAACCGCTCGGAGCGCATCACCGACTGGGCGGGCTCCGACAACTATCCGATGTGGCAGGGCGACACGATCTGGTACACCAGCGACCGCACCGACCGCCTGCAGATCTGGGCCTACGACACGAAGACCCGCCAGCACCGCCAGGTCACGTTCCACGACGAGTACGACGTCAAGACCCCGAGCCTGGGCCGGGACGTCATCGTCTACGAGAACGGCGGCTGGCTCTACGTCCTGGACCTGAAGGGCGGCCAGCCCCGCAAGGTCACGATCTCGCTGCGCAGCGACAACGTGCTGACGCGCCCGGCGATCAAGCCCGTCGCCGAACAGATCACCGGCGCCGACGTGGCGCCCGACGCCAAGCGTGTCGCGTTCGCCGCCCGCGGCGAGATCTTCACGGTGCCGGCGGAGAAGGGCGACGTGCGCAACCTGACTTCCACGCCGGGCGTGCGCGACCTGGCTCCGTCCTGGTCGCCCGACGGCAAGCAGGTGGCCTGGCTCAGCGACCGCACGGGCGAATACGAGATCTGGCTGATGGCCGCCGACGGCCGCGGCGAACCGAAGCAGCTGACCAGCGGCGCGAAGACCTACAAGCTGCGCCTGGACTGGTCGCCCGACGGCAAGCACCTGGCCGTCAATGACGCAGCCATGAACCTGTGGCTCGTCGACGCCGCCAGCGGTGCCATGAAGCTGGTCGACCAGGCGAGCAGCGGCGAGATCAACGACTGGAGCTGGGCGCCCCGCGGCGGCTGGCTGGCCTATGCCAAGAGCGACGCCAACGGGTACCGCTCGGTCTTCCTGTACGAGGTTGCCGCCGCCAAGGCGCACCGCGTGACGTCCGACTTCAACGATTCCTCGTCGCCCTGCTTCGACGACAAGGGCGACTACCTGTTCTTCGTGTCGAGCCGGCATTTCAGCCCGACGCTCGGCGGCTTCGACCTGAACCCGCTGTGGACCAACATGGACGGCATCTACGTCGCCACGCTGCGCGCCGACGTGGCGCACCCGTTCCCGCCCGAAAGCGACGAGGTCGGGGCGGACGCGGACAAGACTGGCGACGACAAGGGCGAAGCGGAAGACGGCAAGAAGGACGGCAAGAAGGACAAGGAAGCGAAGGTCGAAAAGCCCGTCATCATCGAAACGGCAGGGCTGATCGACCGTCAGGTCGCGCTGGACGTCCCGGCCGGCAACTACCAGAGCCTCCAGTTCGCCGACGGGAAACTGTTCTACCTGAGCCGGCCGTTCACCGCCGGCGGCGGCCGCGATGAGGGCCCCGGCGGCAGCGCCTCGGTCATGGTCTACGACATGAAGGAGCGCGAGGCCAAGAGCGCGCTCGAGAAGGCCGACGGCTTCGCCCTGTCCGCCGACGGCAAGCAGATGCTGTACCGCGCCGACGGCCAGTACGGACTGGTCGAAGCCAAGGCCGAGCAGAAGCCGGCCGAGAAGCCGCTGCGCACGGGCGAGATGTCGACCCGCGTGGACCCCCGCGCCGAATGGCGTCAGATGTTCCGCGACGCCTGGCGGCAGGAGCGCGACTTCTTCTACGACCCGGGCATGCACGGCGTGGACTGGGATCGCATGTACCAGCGCTACGGCCAGCTGGTGCCGTACGTCACGCACGGTGCCGATTTCAGCTACCTGCTGGGCGAGATGATCAGCGAGCTCAACTGCTCGCACACCTACGTCAACGCGGGTGACACGCCCAAGGCGCCGAGAGTCGGCACCGGCCTGCTGGGCTGCACGTTCGCGCTGGACGGCGCTGCCGGGCGTTACAAGTTCGGCCGCATCTTCAACGAACGCGACTGGAACTCGGACACGCCCACGCCGCTGCACGGCCCCGGCCTCGCGGTGTCGGCGGACGACTACGTGCTGGCGGTCGATGGCGTCGAGCTGAAGGCGCCGATGAACCCGTACAGCCTGTTCGAGGACAAGGTCGGCCGGCAGGTCGTGCTCAAGGTCGGCAGGAAGGCCGACGGCAAGGACAGCCGCGAAATCACTGTCGAACCCATCGCCGACGACGGCGCCCTGCGCTACGAGGCGTGGGTGCAGGCCAACCGCCGCCGCGTCGACAAGCTGTCGGACGGCCGCATCGGCTACCTGCACCTGCCCAACACCGCTATCGAAGGCCAGGTGGGCTTCGCCAAGGGCTACTACCCGAACCTGCGCAAGGAAGGGCTCATCATCGACGAGCGCTTCAACGGCGGCGGGTTCATCCCCGACTTCTTCATGAACATCCTGCGGCAGAAGCTGGTCAACCTGTGGAAGCCGCGCTACGGCCAGGACTGGCGCACACCGGGCACCGCGTTCGCCGGCCATCTGGCGATGATCAGCAACGGCTACGCCGGCAGCGGCGGCGACGCCCTGCCCTACTACTTCAAGTACTACGAGCTGGGTCCGGTGATCGGCACGCGCACCTGGGGAGGCCTGGTGGGCATCAGCCGCGGTCTGGGCCTGATGGACGGCGGCGGGGTCACGTTCCCCGAGTTCGGCCTGTTCAACCTGGAAGGCAAGTGGGACGTCGAAGGCCACGGCGTCGAGCCGACCATCGATCTGGACAACCTGCCGGAAGAAGAGATCGCCGGGCGCGACCCGCAGCTCGAGAAGGCGGTCGAAGTGCTCCTGCAGAAGATCAAGGACGAGCCCGTGAACGTGCCGACCCACGGGGCGTTCCCGCGGGACAAGTAGCGGCTCGGCATTTCAGCGACGGGCAGAACGGCGCCGCCCCCACCGGGGGGCGGCGCCTTCATTTCGGCGGCACCGGGTTGGCGCGCCAGTTGTCCGCGTCGCCGTGACCCAGCTGCCGGGCGAGAGCAGCCGAAGCCATGCCTGCGTCGTGCAACCCGTGCCGCCGCCGTCCGCAGGCCGCGCCTTGGAGGAGATCCGACGGCGCGCCTGCAGCCTGGAGACAATATAATGTTTTCTTCAGTATTTGCCGCAAGAATGCACATATCAAAGCACTCGTCGGGCGCCGACAACGTGGGAGCCTCGCACCCAGCGGCCTGGAACGTGTTGAACAGGATTGACTTACCTTCGAACGGATCTTCCGCTGATCAGGCGAAGGTAGAGATCCTCCACCTGCTTTCGAGCCCAGGGCGTCCGGCGCAGGAACTTCAGGCTGGACGGGACGGACGGATCGCTGGTGAAGCAGCGGATCCTGATCCGCCGGCCCAGGTCTTCCCATCCATAGCGTTCCACCAGGCAGACGAGCATCTGCTCCAGGGTCGTTCCATGCAGGGGATTGCCCGGTTGCCGTTCATCCATGGGCCACCGTGCCTTTCCTTCGGGTCAGGGACCGTTGCTTTCGCGTCCGCCTGAATCATCCGCCGGCGGCCGGTTCGGCTCCTTCTTCGTGCTCGCAGAGCGGCTCTTCCCGCTCGTCGCCCGCGACCATGCGATCGACGAAATGGCGCAGGGTGTACATCTCGTCCTGGGTCAGACCCTGGCCGATGACCGCGGCGCCGTAGACGAAGGCGATCAGGGCGACCGACGCGGGCACGAGCCAGAAACCCCACGGGTATTCGTCCACCGTGGTCTGCGCCCAGCCGAGCATCAGACCGCCGAGACCGCTCAGGGCCAGAACCCCGTAGACGGCCATGAAGCCGGTCCAGACGTTGGGTCGCGGGCCGAAGCGGCCGTGCAGAACCACCCGACCACCGCGTTCGAGCAACTGCAGGTTCAGGTGCGGCGACAGCAGCGACTGCTGCTCGGCGGGGATCCCGAGGTAGGCATGGCCGCCGACGACCTGACCGGTGACGCGGCGGGTGCCCTTTTCGAGTCTGGCCGCGATGCGGGCCATGGTGCGCGTGCCGTCGACCTTCATGGGGATTTCGAACGTGGGCCGCATGCGGGGACGGATGGCCATGGGTTCTCCCGGGGCGCGTCGAGGAAAATGATCCGATTTCGGATACTAACCGATCGCCGGGAGGGAAACCAGCCACGCCTGCGGGGCCGCGGC
>JAIFKS010000070.1 GCA_020049465.1 bacterium
GTACGACCAGGGTCCCTTCCCGTGACGCGTCTTCGGTGAATCCATTGGCCATGGCGATGGCGCTCATGACGTCCATGCCGCCCGTCGGCACACGGTAGAAGCCCGGATTCGCGACCTTGCCCAGCACATAGACCCGTCGACCGGGCGTTTCCTGCATGATGATGGACAATGCCGGTTCACGATATTCCTTGGAATACGCCAGAGTGATCAGCGAATCCGCTTCGGCGAGCGACAGGCCGACGATGCGGAGCCGGTCGACTCCCACCAGGTTGATGGAGCCGTCGTTCAGGACGACCACTCCCTCCTGGTTCAGGTTCTTTTCATACGCGAAGGCGACCTTGAGGATGTCGCCTTCCTGAATGCGGTAGGCATGGGTTACCTGGGATTCGAGTTCGACCTTCTGTTCGGGCGTAAACGCGATGAACTGGGACCTGGGCAGATAGGATTTCGCACCGCCACACCCGGCCGCAAATACGAGCAACACCAGTCCAGCGAGAGCCGTTACAGCACGACCACGGGGCCGGATGGCCCTCTGCAGACTACAGCCTGTCATAAATCACCTTCGGCAGGTCATAAGACCGCTTGTTGATCACCGCACCCAGCACGCGAACCGACTTCGCGCGCAGGTCCTCCATGCCGTGGTTGATGATCTCGCGCTTCAGCAGGCGTTGTTCGATCACCAGCGTCAGCCCGTCGGTGGCAGAGGCCATCAGCGCGGTGTCGGTGGTTTCCAGAACCGGCGGCAGGTCGATCAGCGTGAAATCGAAGCGGCCGCTCAGCGCGCGCATCAGGTCGTGGCACTTCTGGTCGGCGAACAGGCCGCGCGCCGCAGTCAGGTTGATGCCGCCGGGCACCAGCGTCGGGTTGCCAGCGGGCCGCAGTTCGGACAGCCGGTCCGGGTTCTGCAGCAGTGCTGCCAGACTCGGGCCGTCGACATGCAGCAACTGTTTCTGGGGAGACTGGAAGTTCGCGTCGATCCAGCACACCTTCTGGTGGTAGACCGTCGCCAGCATCAGCGCCGTGTTGTAGGAAACGAAGCTGGCGCCTTCGCCCGACGCCGTCGAGGCGAAGGCAATCACGGCGCCGCGGTCATCGCGCTTCAGGCTGAGCAGGCGATTGGCGAGCTGGTTGAATTCGCTTTGCTGGGTGGCGTCGGGCATGGGATACAGCGCCACGGTGCCGACCCGGCCGATCTCGATCGTGAGATCGGGGCTGTCGCCCCCGCGCTTGCGGTACGCTTCGTAGATCTTGGACATGCCCCGCCTCCGGCCTGTTGCCGCGGACCTGACGCCTGTGCTTACACAGACACCACCGGTCGCGCCGACGGTGGACAGACGGACCCCTGGGGCCCCCGCTCACCTGTGTGATATCGCGCGCAACCTCTGCTACTTTAACAATTTTGCTGGAAAGACCCCCGCTAACGGACCTGGGCAGGCGAGCACTCTTGAAGGTAGTTTTTTTTGGCCATCTGTCAACAGCAAGCCCTTGAAAGGGCGCCGTCACATCCATGGCCCGGAAGCCGCGCGGGAACCGTCCGAAGACCGGTTCCCGCGCTTTCCGTCTATGTATGCTACCAAGTGCGGGCCTATTTGGCCACCTTTTTCATTTCGGAAACCACAAAATCGATCTCATCATCGGTCAAATCCGCATGCATTGGCAGACTCACCAGCTTGTCGGCCATGCCACAGGCCACCGGGAACTGCTCGGCGTCATAACCCAGATGCGCATACGCCGGGGTGACCGGCAGGGGCACCGGGTAGTGGATGCCGCAGCCGATGCCCTGCGCGTTCAGGTGGTTCATCACTTCGTCGCGGTTGTTCACCTGGACCACGTACAGGTGGAACACGTGCCGCACCCCGGCCATGGTCTGCGGCGTCACGCAGACGCCCTTCAGGCCGGCGCCGTAGCGCGCGGCCACGGCGATGCGCCGGTCCGACCACTTCTCGAGGTGCTTCAGCTTGACCGACAGCACCGCGCCCTGGATGCCGTCCAGGCGGCTGTTGATGCCCTCGAAATCGTGCCGGTACTTCACGTTGCTGCCGTGGTCGCCCAGCTTGCGGATGGCCGTGGCCAGCTCGTCGTTGTTCGTCGCCACCGCGCCGCCGTCTCCGTAGGCGCCCAGGTTCTTGCCGGGGTAGAAGCTGAAGCAGGCCACGTCGCCGAACGTGCCGCACTTCTTGCCCTTGTAGGTGGCGCCGTGCGACTGCGCGCAGTCCTCGACCACGATCAGGCTGTGTTCCTTGGCGATGGCCAGGATCGGATCCATGTCCGCCGGCTGGCCGTACAGGTGCACCGCGGTGATGGCCCGCGTGCGCGGCGTGATCGCCGCTTCGATCTTCGTCGGGTCCAGGTTGTACGTCACCGGGTCGCAGTCCACGAACACCGGCGTGGCGCCGGCCCAGCCGATGCCCTCGGCCGTGGCGATGAACGTGTTCGCGGGGCAGATGACCTCGTCGCCGGGCCCGATGCCCAGGCAATGGATGGCCATGCACAGCGCATCGGTGCCGTTGCCGACGCCGACCACGTTCTTGACATCCAGGTAGGTCGCGAAATCCTTCTCGAACGACCGGGAGTTGACGAAGGCGCAGCTCTCGAGAATCCCCGCGATCGCCGCATCCATTTCCGGCTTGATCGACAGGTACTGGGCCCTCAGATCCACGAAGTTGACTTTCATGTCCCGGCTCCTTGGTCAGGCTGAATCGACCGCGCACTCCGGCAGACCGGTCCGCGCGGCGGGGCGTTCGGCAATACTAGTTTCGGCGGGTGTCATCGTCAAAATTGCTGTGCAGGTTAACCTCTTTTCAACAATGGTGATCCGAAAGTGTCCCCGTCCGGTTTCCGGGACTCGGGCCCTCCCTTCCGCAGTCGCCGGCGCCCGTCGCCCGTGCTACAATGTCCGGCGTACCGCCACCCCTCGATCGGAAAGTGAATGCCCGCCAACATGATCAGGCTGCCCAACTTTGCGGTGCCGTGCGGTGCCGGCTGCGCCCTGGCGCTGATGCTGAACCTGGCCGCGGTCGCCGCCGTCAGTGCCGCCCCCGCCCCCCGCCTGCTCTACACCGACCCGACCACCAAACCCGCCCAGACCGGCGCGGTGAACGCCCTGACCCCCTTCGATTGCGCCGGCGTCGACACCCTGACGCTGACCGCCGCGCTGTCCACGACCGTCCGCAACGGCGACACCACCGGCGGCCCGACCCTGCTGCCCGGCTACGGCTGCCTGTCGTGGAGCGAACTGGGCCCCGAGCACATCTACCGCCTCGAGGTGACGGAAAGCCTGCAGCTGTGGGCCGGCCTTTCGGGTCTCGGCGCCAACGATCTGGACATCTTCCTGCTCGACGGCTGCGACACCGACCAGTGCCTGGCCGGCGCCAACACCGAACTGCAGATGCTGCTGCCGGCCGGCACCTATTGGCTGGTGGTCGACGGGTTCGGCACGACAAGCCCCGCGGCCGGCCCCTACACCCTGACGCTGGAAACCCGCTGGCCGGGCGTGCCGCCGGTGGTATGCGAACCGGGCGGCGCCATCGCGGTCACCTGCGCCGGCTCGGCGATCCCGATCGACGGCGACCTGCTGGGCGCCGGGAACCTGCTGCAGGCCTACGACTGCAGCCCGTCCCTGGTGACCGGCGGCGAGCAGTGGTACGCCATCACCCTGCCCGAACTCCACGAGGTGGCGATCCGGGCCGTGCCCGGCACCGACGCCGCGACGCTGGATCTGGTCCTGTGGCTGTTCGACGGCTGCGGCGCCTCGGCGGTGTGCCTGGGCTACGTGGACCAGAAGGCGGGTGGCCAGGTCGAGACGCTGGCTTTCGACAACCCGACCGAAACGCCGGTGACCGTCTGGCTGGCGGTCGATGCGCGGCGTGCGCCCACCCTTCCGGGTTCGGGTGAATACGGGCTGGACTTCAACTGCCAGAGCAATGTGGCCGAAGAGTTGAAGTCGTCGGGGTCGGTCAAGTCGATGTTCCGCTGAAGGCGATCCCAAGCCAGGTTGTGACGGCTCGTCGTGCCAGGTGGAAATGTCCCCCGATCGCACGATTCGGCAAATAGCTCTCCCCATCGCCGCGAAATGCTTTCTGATCAACGGCCCATCTGGTGCAGTTTCCTGCCGAAGGAGGTCGTCCATGGCGGCGGCCGACAAGGCTGGAAGCGGCCGGCGGGGTGCGCACGGTGCGGATGGCGTTGGTGAGGTAGGGCGGGGCCGGGGCTCAGTCGGCGAATTCCGCTCGCAGGCGTTGTCCGCGCTGCGCGATGACGCGGACGATGCGCTCGAGCGTAGCACTGCCTGCATGCTCGCGGCCGATGTCCCGCGCCAGGTCCGCGGCCCGCGCCTCGACCCGCTCGATCAGTTCAAGCCCGGCGGCGCACAGGTATTTCGGATTGACGTCGATGTCGGCGGCCAGGCGTTCCCAGTGGCGCCGGCTGGTGTGACGCCAGCGGTATTCGCCGCCGATCTTCTGGGCATGCTTCTCCGAGAGCTGGCCGTAGACCGCAGTGCACACCAGATCGTAGAACGGAGCCAGGCGGGGCCGCGACTCGTCGTCGACATCGTACAGCAGGGACAGGTTCTTCGCGTGGGCATCCGCATTGCCGATGATCGTGTTGAACAGGACCCAGCCCAGCAGATCACGCTTGTCGGGCAGCGGCGAGTGGCTGCCCCGTGCAATGACCCCGAAGAGCTGTGACAGCGAAGGACCGCCTTCGTTTTCGTACTTCGACTCCGAAGGCAGACCCAGAGCCTGACAGAAGTCTTCCTGGTGGATGCGCTGCACTGTGCCGGCGGCCGTCACGCGGCGGTCGTAGCGGCCTACCACCAGGATCGGCGTCTTCGTCGCCGCCATCCGCGCCGGCGGCACCCCCAGCCCCACCTCGCGGGCGAGCGTCAGGCAGAACAGTTCGTTTTGAACCAGGTCGGGAAATTCGCTTCCGGCGATCTTCAGCAGGTGCGTGCTCGCCGCGGCACCGGTCGGCAGCGACAGGACATCACCTGCAAGATGCACCGGCAGCTTGTCCTGCGCCCCGGCCAGCGACAACCGCAGTTCCCGGTCCCCGAAGACCAGGGCCAACAGAGACGGCCTGGGAGTCGCGGCGATCTTCGCCTCGAGTTCGGCCCAGGGCAGCGGCGTCAGCCCGGCTTCCTCGTCGGCCGGCGCTGCGTCAGGCAGCAGCCGCAGAGCACCGGCGCAATCGCCACCCACACCGCCAAGCAGGGCGAATTCATTCCGCTCCGAGACGCCCAGCTTCCGCGCCACATGGGCGCGCACGTCTCCCTCGGGCAGCAGGTTGGCAAACCAGGCGCCAGGCACGGCACCCACAAACCGTTCTTCCCCGAGCGGCATTGACAGCGAGATGGCGCGGGCCCGCGGCGACGACAGCCAGGTTGACGCATAGCTGAAAGTCATGTCCCGCCCAGGGCCGGGTTCGAGATGGCCCACCAGGGCGCCGTCCCAGGTGACGTTCAACGCTTCCATGTCTGCTCCGCCGTCGAAGTGGGCACGATCTGCAGACGGAGGCCCAGGGCCGCGACCACCTTCAGGAGCTTATCAAGACGTACCGTCGGCTTCCCGTTTTCCAACTCCGAAAGAAAACGGATGCCCACGTTGGTCAGCCCGGCCGTTTCGGCAAGGGTCAGGCCATCACGCTTGCGCCGCGCGCGGATGGCAAGGCCGAGAGCTGCGGCATCGGTGATGTCCACCGGTGGGGATGGCTGGTGCATGGGACGCTCCTCCGATGTTTCCCGTTCGGGAACATTATCAGCCGAATTACCCCATACTTCAATGAATTTTCCCGATCGGATAAATTAATGTCCTCAGCTCATCGCTAGATCGATATTTTCCCGATCGGGACATTTTATCCCCATAAATGCCCCCGCAACGACTTGCGCCGGCGCAAGTTTCACTGCCCGCAACCACATCCCGCCTCCCTTCGCGATCTTTTCGCCGGTTGACCTGCGCCCCTTGCGCCCCTAGTCTTGCTGCGACCCGGCTCACCAGGCACGTGAAGGAACCGCCCACCCCCGGAAGGACCCGGCATGGCCGCCCCCCGCCGCAAACCCGCCGCCATGGCCGACGCCGCCTCCATGGCCGGCAAGCAGCGCGAGATCTCCATCAGCGAGTTCTTCACCAAGAACCGGCATCTGCTGGGGTTCGACTCGCCGGCGCGTGCGCTGCTGACCGCCATCAAGGAAGCCGTCGACAACAGCCTCGACGCCTGCGAAGAGGCCGGCATCGTCCCGGTGCTGTACGTCGAAATCCGGCCCGACCGTCCGCTCAACCTGGGGCTCGAACTGGCCAGCCTGGACGAGAACGCCAAACCCGGCCGGAACGACGCCGCCTCGGGCAACGGCACCAGCCGTGACGAGCGCTACCGCATCATCGTCGAGGACAACGGGCCCGGCATCGTGCGCGCGCAGATCCCGCGCATCTTCGGCAAGCTGCTCTACGGGTCCAAGTTCCACAGCCTGAAGCAGAGCCGCGGACAGCAGGGCATCGGCATCTCGGCCGCGGGCATGTACGGGCAGCTGACCACCGGCGAGCCGGTCACCATCTACAGCTGCACCGGCAAGGGCGCCCCCGCGCACCGCATCAAGCTGATGATGGACATGAAGAAGAACGAGCCGCGCATCCTGGCCGACGACGAGACGATCTGGGAGAAGGACCACGGCACGCGCATCGAGATCATGCTGACCGGCAGCTACAAGCGCGGGCAGCACTCGGTGGACAACTACCTCGAGCAGACGGCCATCGCCAACCCGCACCTGCACCTGACCTACAAGGATCCGCGCGGCGAGACCATGATCTATCCCAACTCGACCCACGAGTTGCCGCCGGCCGCGATCGAGATCAAGCCCCACCCGTACGGCGTGGAGCTGGGCATTCTCGGGCGCATGCTGCAGGACACCTCGGCGCGCTCGCTGACCGACTTCCTGAAGGACGAGTTCTGCCGCGTGGGGCCCAAGACGGCCGAGCAGATCCTCGAGACCGCCGGGCTGCCCGACCGCAAGAACCCGTCGAAGCTGCAGCAGGAGGACATCCAGAAGCTGATCGACGCGATCGCTTCGACGAAGATCGCCTCGCCGCCCACCGACTGCCTGTCGCCCATCGGCGAGGACCTGGTCATGGCCGGCCTCAAGAGCGGCGTCACGGCCGACTTCTACACCTCGGTCACGCGGCCGGCCTCGGTCTACCGCGGCAATCCGTTCCAGATCGAAGTCGGCCTGGCCTACGGCGGCCAGCTGCCCGGCGACGAACTGGCCAAGGTGCTGCGTTTCGCCAACCGCGTGCCGCTGCTGTACCAGGCGTCGGGCTGCGCGGTGCACAAGGCGGTGCTGACCAGCAACTGGCGCGGCTACGGCCTGCAGCAGAGCAAGGGCGCGCTGCCCACCGGCCCGCTGGTCATCCTGGTGCACATGGCGTCGGTGTGGGTGCCGTTCACTTCCGAGAGCAAGGAAGCCGTCGCGCACTATCCGGAGATCATCAAGGAGATCCGCCTGGCGCTGCAGGAGGCGGGCCGTCAGCTGGGCTCGCACATCCGCCGCCGCGCCCGCGAGAAGGACGCGCTGAAGAAGCAGAACTACATCCAGAAGTACATCCCGCACATCGGCGACGCGCTGCAGTCGATCCTGCTGATCTCCGACCACGAGCGCGCCGAGGTCGTCGCCACCCTGACCGACACCCTCGAGCGCAGCCGCAAGCTGTAGGTGGAAGGAACCCGACGTGGCTGAACGCAAGAAGACGACGAAGAAGCCCGCCGCCGCGCCGCGCAAGCCCGGCCGCCCTGCGGGCGACGACGACGACGCCGGCACACCCCAGGGCGAACTGGGCTTCGGCCGGCCGCTGGGGCGCAAGGCGGCGCCGGCAGCGGACGTCGAAGCCGAGGAAGACCCCGATTTGCCGCCTGCCGGGGACGACGACGACGGCGATCACGACGATCTGGGCCAGACCCGCGCCGGCGGCCCCCCGCGCCGCCTGAAGAAGTCCGAGACGACCGGCGCCGACCGCAAGGCGTCGTTCACGCCCGTGTCGCGGCGCATCCGCAGCGAATCGGCGCTCATCAAGGACAAGATCCTGCTGGGCCAGAAGCCGATGATGAAGTTCCCGCTGCGCTCGCTGGCCAACGTCACCTACAGCGCCAAGACCGGGTTCTTCAAGCTGAAGGGCAAGGAGAAGGAGCGCACGCTGACCGTCAACACGGTCAAGACCTTCGCCCAGACGCTCAAGATGATGGCGCTGTCGAAGGAACTGATCGAGACCGACGACATCGCGACCAAGCGGGAAGCGTACTACGTCAGCAAGAACTGGGCGGAGGCGCGCTTCAAGGAACAGCCCGAATCGGACACGGTGATGGAGGACGTCGAGGCCTTCTTCGGCGTCAACCGCGAGCAGCTCGGCTTCGTGCCCGAAGAGAAGGGCGGCGACGTGGCCGGCCAGCTGGTGGTCATCGACCACGACCGCGACACCGGCGAGGAGCTGCGCATCGACTGCACCCGCTTCGGCAGCGGCGCCTACAGCATCCCCATCTCGGTCGAGAACCTGAAGTTCGAGACCGACGCCACGTTCATCCTCTGCATCGAGACCGCCGGCATGTTCCAGCGCCTGGTGAAGCACAACTACTGGAAGAACGCGCGCTGCATCCTGATCTCGATGGGAGGCGTGCCCACACGCGCCTGCCGCCGCTTCGTGCGCCGCCTGGCCGACAGCTACGGCCTGCCGGTCTACGTCTTCGTCGACGGCGACCCCTACGGGTTCACGAACATCTACCGCACGCTGAAGGTGGGCTCGGGCAACGCCGCCCACCTGAACGAGTACTTCTGCGTGCCGCAGGCGCACCTGCTGGGCATCACCCCGCAGGACATCATCGACTACCAGCTGCCCACACACCCGCTGAAGGACGTCGACATCAAACGCGCGAAGGATGCGCTGAAGAACGACCCCTTCATCCTCCATTACAAGCAGTGGACGCAGGCCTTCGAACAGATCATCCGCATGGGCGTCCGCGCCGAGCAGCAGGCGCTGGCCAAGCACGGCCTGAATTACGTGATCGACGAATATCTGCCGCAGAAGCTGGCGCATGTGGAGCGGTTCCTGCCCTGAGGTTGGTGACGGCGCCGGTTGACGGGGCTGGGCGAAGCGTCTGCTTTGGTAGGCAGGGCGGGCGTTATCCGTGGTCGCGCTTTCTGTGTGTATGTTGCTTTCGGGCAGATGGTTGACCTATCAACCAATTATGGGTGCGCATTTGCTGATTCGGGGCCCGGAATTGGTTGATAGGTCAACCATCGGCCGCCCTCAAACTGCGCACAACCTGGCGCCGGAATTTGCAGCACATGGTACTCTCCAAGGACGCTCAGGCCTCGATCCAGGTGGCCGACAGGCTGTTGAGACTCGCCCGCAAGCTCTTGGCTAAGGAAGCTCGCGACCTGGACGCCGTCGCGAACGGGTACACGCAGCACGCCCTCCTTGAACTGATCATGGCGAATCCGGGGCTCTGCATGACCACCGCGGCCATGCACCTGGCCGTCGACAAGTCGGCCGTCACCCGCGCGGTCAGGCGACTCGAATTGAACCGCTACGTCGAACGGCGGCGTTCACGGCGCGACCGGCGGGCCTGGGAACTGCACCCCACCCGGTCCGCGGGCACGGCAATCTGGGTTGCAGGGGGCGGCGCGCACGCGCCGGCCGCAGGGCTCCTTGCCGGCTTCACCGCGGAGGACCTTGGTCGACTGCGGGACTATATCGCTCGCATGGACGCCAACCTGGCTGAGCGAGACCGAAACCTCTGATCCGATTGAAGGATGGTGTCCGGTGTACATTGGTGTCCATCGCGCGATTGGTTGACCTATCAACCAATTCTTTGAGCCAAAAGTTCGATTGAAGGCTATCTATTAGTTGATAGGTCAACTAACGCCCCCGACATGCACACAACACCACGGTGTCATCTTTAGAAAGTACCGCCGCCGCCTGCGGCGTGGTAGATTGCCGCCAGCCAGACGAGAAACCCGAAACCGGCGAGGTCCATCACCGTGCGCGTCATCCTGGTCGTCGAACGCTGCCACCTGTTTCCGGGCCTGAGCCCGCAGGGCTTCCTGCCGCCGGGCTCGATCGACCTCGAAGCAATCGCACCCCGCCTCTTTTTCGCCGAGCGCGATTACATGGAGCAGAGCTCCCATTTCAAGCAGATCATCCCCTACCTCGTGCTGACGCGGGGCGAGGGCGCCGACGCGCGCGTGCTCTGCTACCAGCGCCGCACCAAACACACCGAGGCGCGCCTGGGCGGCCTGTGGTCCGTCGGCTTCGGCGGCCACATCGAGCCCGAGGACGGCGCCGACCGCCGCAGCGCCGCCCTGCTCGAGGCCACCGCGCTGCGCGAGATGGAAGAGGAAACGGGCCTGAAGCCGGGCGCCGGCGCCCTGCGCCTGGCCGGCTACATCAACTCCGACGCGCAGGACGTCTCCAGCGTGCACTTCGGCGTCGTCTATCAGGTGGCGCTCGACGCGCTGCCGGGCACCGATGAAGAGCTGATCGCGCTGGTCAGCGCGCAGGCCGAACCGCACCAGGCGCGGTGGATCGCCGCGGGCGCGTTGCCGTCGCTGCTGGCGACCGGCGCGGGGCCCGACGGCGGGTCTTTCGAGGACTGGTCGCAACTGGCGGTGCGGGGGATGTTCGGGGGTTGAGGGGCGGCGGGAAATTGTTGTTTGATGCCATGCAGCCCTGATGTCAGGGCTGCACTCGCTTAAAGTGCAAAGCGTGGGTTGGGCGATTCGCGCTGGTCGCAGAACTTGTTGGTTGGAGAACTTGCGCCGGCGCAAGAATCCGCTGTCCGTGACCAGTGGCCCCTACCCCCGCCTCCCCACCATCTCGATCACCATCGCCCTCCCCCGGTGCCCCACGCCTTCGCCCAGCTCCACCTCGCGCTCGACCGCGTGGTCGAACACCACGCCGGGGAACTGCCCGCGCAGCACGTCCAGGTCATGCAGCCAGTCCAGCCGCGGCGGCCCGCCCGAAGTGCGCCCGAATTGCGCCTTGCTGAACGAGTTCAAGAGCAGGTGCCCGCCGGGCGCCAGGCACGCGGCGACGCGCGCGTTCATCACCACCGCATCCTCGGGCGCCAGGTGCGCGAAGCACAGCACGACGGCGTCCCAGGGCTGGCCTGTCCAGGGGTCGGTCGACCAGTCGTCGGCCAGCACGTCGGCGCAGCGGTAGTCCAGCGTCACGCCCTGACGCCGGGCCAGATCCAGGGCCTTGCGGCGGCCGACGGCGCTGCTGTCCACAGCCAGCACCCGATGCCCCAGCCGGGCGGCGTAGACGGCGTTGCGGCCCTCGCCCTCGGCCAGGAACAGGGCGCGGCCGGGGGGCAGGGCCGGCAGTTGGAGGGCCAGGAAGGCGTTGGGTTCCTCGCCGTAGAAGAAGCGCTCGTGGTCGTAGCGTTCGTCCCAGCGGTTGGGGGGTGTGGCGGTCATCGAATTCCTTCCAATCGGGTCGGAGCGCCCGGAAAGCGCTGGCCTCGGAAAATGCGGGGTGTTAATGTCCTGACAACCAAGGCCGGGGCGCCTCAGAAATCGTCCCCGGGTGCCCCCTCATCCTGCAAGGAGTCGGCAGTCATGATCAACAAAATCGGTATCGTCGGCGGCGGCAACATCGGCGGCGTTTTGGCTGCCGAGATCGTGAGCCGCAGACTGGCGCGCAACGTCGCCCTGGTCGACGTCAAGGGTCCGGATCTGGCGGCGGGCAAGTGCCTGGACATCGCCGAGGCCATGCCGGTCTATGGCCGCGACGTGAACATCGTCGGCGCCAAGACCTACGACATCCTGGCCGGTTGCGACTTCGTGATCAACACGGCCGGCGTGCCGCGCGCGATGCGCCCCGACGGCACCTTCCCCTCGCGCGAAGAGCTGCTGGCCATCAACCTGAAGATCACCGATCTGGTGGCCGACGGCATCAACAAATTCGCGCCCGGCGCCTTCATCATCTCGATCGCCAATCCGCTGGACGCCATCGTCTACCGCCTGTTCAAGAAGACCAAGGCCAACCCCGCGCGCATCATGGGCATGGCCGGCGTGCTGGATTCGGCGCGCTACAAGTACTTCGTGGCCGAAGCGGCCGGCGTGTCGGTCGAGAACGTGGAAGCGGTCGTGCTGGGCGGCCACGGCGACACGATGGTGCCCATCCGCAGCGCCTGCCGCATCTACGGTCTGCCCGTCGAGCAGTTCGTGCCCGCCAAGAAGCTGGACGCCATCGAGGACCGCACGCGCAACGCGGGCGGCGAAGTGGTCAAGCTGCTGGGCTCGGGTTCGGCGTTCGTCAGCCCGGCGATCAGCGCGCTGGAGATGGTCGAGGCCATCGCCTTCGACAAGAAGAAGATCGTGCCGGTGTGCGCGCTCCTGCAGGGCGAGTACTCGGTCAAGGGTCTGTTCGTGGGCGTGCCCGCGCTGCTGGGCGCCGGCGGCATCGAGAAGATCATCAAGATCAAGCTGACGCCGGAAGAAGCCGCCGCACTGAAGAAGTCGGTGGCCTCGGTCAAGAAGACCTGCGCCGAAGTGGACGCGGCGAAGTAACGCTGCGTATCACGTTTTGATCACGACGCCGCCGGGTGCCCACGCATCCGGCGGCGTCTTTCGTTGAGCGCGGCGCGTGGATCGTGTACAATCATTCCAACGCATCTTTGCTCCCGCCGTCGACCGGAGATCCCCGTGTTTCGATTTTTGCGTTCCGCCTCGCTGGCCATCAGCCTGTTGCTGGCCCTGTCCGCCGTCGCCGCCGAACCGCGCCACGATCTGCTGCGCGTACCGCTGACCGATCCGGCCGCGGCCGATTATCTGCGCCTGCACCAGGGTGAACTGGACATCGTCTTCGTCAAGCCGGGCGTCGAGGCGCACATCGCCGCCGGGCCGGGCGACGAAGCGATGCTGCGCGCGGCCGGGCTGCTGCCCGAGGTGATGCGGCGCGACATGGAGCAGGCGGCCGCGTATCCCGACAAGGGCGCGGGCTTCGGCATCTACCACACGTACAGCGAGAGCGTGGCGTTCATGGACAGCCTCACCGCGCTGTACCCGAACGTCGTCAGCGCGAAGTGGTCCATCGGCACCACGTACCAGGGGCGCGACATCTGGGCCTACCGCATCTCGGACAACCCCGGGGTGGACGAGAGCGAACCCGAGATCCTGATCGACGGCATGCACCACGCGCGCGAGATCATGGCCAGCGAGTTCCCCATCATGTTCGCCGAATACCTGGCCACCCACTACGGCGTGGATCCGCAGATCACCTGGCTGGTCGACAACCGCGAGCTGTACCTGGTCCCGATCGTGAACCCCGACGGCATGGTCCGCAACGAGACGACCAACCCGGCCGGCGGCGGCATGTGGCGCAAGAACCTTTCGCCGCAGGCGGGCGGCCAGTTCGGCGTCGACCTGAACCGCAACTATCCGTACAACTGGGGTTATGACGACCTGGGCAGCAGCCCGACGCCCGCCGACATCACCTACCGCGGCCCCTCGCCGGCCAGCGAGCTCGAGACGCAGGCGATGATCAATTTCGTGAACGGGCGCGAGATCATCACGCACGATTCGGTGCACACCTATTCCGAGCTGACGTTGTTCCCCTGGGGCTACGCGACCGTGCCGACCGCGGACAACGCGGCGTTCGAGCACCTCGCCCGCGGCATGACCGCGCAGAACGACTACCAGTGGGGCCAGCCGGGCAACGTGCTGTACGAAGTCAACGGCGGCGTCTTCGACACCTTCTACGGCGACACGGCCGGCCACGCGGCGATCTTCTCCATGTCCAACGAGATCGGCAACACCTCGGACGGCTTCTGGCCGCTCGAGAGCCGGCGCGGCGCCCTCTTCCAGGACAACCTCGAAGCCCATCTCTTCCTGATGCGCGCCGCGGGCACGTCCATCACCGCGCACTCGGCGGTGGCCGAAATCGCGGGCGGATCCAGCGGCACGCTCAGTTTCTCGGTCGAGAATGAATCGGTCGTCTCCAGCGCGCTGAACGTGGGCGTGACCGTCCGCACGGACGATCCCTGGATCCAGTTGCTGGCGGCCGACCGCAACGTCGGCAACGTGCCGGCCATGGGCACGGTCACGCTGGCCGGCGACCCGATCCCGTTCACCGTGGATCCGGCCTGCCCGGCCGGCCACCAGGTTCAACTGGACGTGACGGTGCACATGAGCGACGGGGACCTGACCCATGCGCTGTCGTTCGCGGTGGATGTCGTCCCGCCGGTCCTCAGCGAGGACTTCGAGGGCAGCCTCGCCGGCTGGACCCTCAGCGGCGCCTGGAACACGACGACCACGCAGTCGCACTCGCCGACCCACTCGCTGACCGACACGCCGGCCGGCAACTACACGAACGACAGCGAGTCCTGGGCGCAGCTGAACGGCGTGTGGCGCGCCTCGACGCTGAGGTTCTGGCATCGTTACGCGACCGAACCGGGCTACGACCTGGCCCGCGTGCAGATTTCAGCCGACGGCGGCGCCTGGACCAATGTGGCTTCCTACAGCGGCACGCTGGCGGTCTGGACGCCGGTGGCGATCGACCTGGGGGCGTTTGCCGGCCAGGACCTGGCGCTGCGCTTCCTGTTGTCGACGGATGAATCGGTGATCGCCGACGGCTGGTACCTCGACGACGTGGAGCTGGACGGCCCGGTCTCGACCTTCACCATGGCGGCGCCCGTGGCTCTGGGCCCCCTGGGCGACGCCGCCACCGGCCCGCAGCCGTCCCTGACCGTGGCCGCGGTCGACGGCGCCTCGGTCTACGGCTTCCGCGTCTACGGCGACGCGCTGGGCACCGACCTGATCGCTTCGGCCGACAACATCGCCGGCACGTCCTGGACCACGCCCGAACTGCTCGACGGAAGCTACTGGTGGCGCGCCTGGGCCGGCGACGGCACGAACCGCAGCGCGCTTTCGCCTGCGGAGCCGTTCAACGTGGCTTACGCCAGCGCGGTGACCCCGGGCAGCTTGCTGACCCTGCGCGTGCTGGGCGGCGTCGGCGGCAACGGCTCGCGTTTCGCGCTGAGCCTGCCGGCGCGGGCCGACGTCTCGGTGGACATCCACGACGCGCGCGGCGCGCGGGTGCGACGTCTCTTCAGCGGCACTCTTGAAGGCGGCGAACGCACGCTGTCGTGGGACGGCCGCGATGGTCACGGCCGCGCGGCGTCGAGCGGCGTGTACTTCGTGCGCGCGGTGGTGGGCGGCAGGCCGTTGACGGGCCGCGTGGTGATCGTGCGGTAGAAACCGGGCTTTGTCGTGTGTGGAAGGCCGTTCTGCCCCCGCGGCGGAACGGCCTTCGCGTTCAGTCCTCGCCGTACTGGAACACCCGCTCCAGCGGGACCTGGAATTCCCGTGCGATCCGAAACGCGACTTCCAGCGAAGGCGAGTACTTGTTCCCCTCGATCGCGTTGATCGTCTGCCGCGTGACCCCGACGCGGTCCGCCAGTTCCTGCTGCGACATCTCGCCGTGCTCCTTGCGCAGATCGCGGATCCCGTTCGTGATGTGCCCGCCGCTCTTGCCCATCGCTCACGCTCCCCGGCGGTACAGGAACAGCTGCGAGCCGTACTCGACCAGTTGCGCCGCCACCCAGGCCCCCAGCAGCACGTGCATGAAGACGAAATTACCTTCGGTCACCAGGGCGGCGCAGAGCGCCAGGAAGACGCCCGTCGCCAGGACATACGACCCGTTGCGCGCGCCCTTCAGGGCGATCAGGCGGTCCCGCTCGTCGGTCTGCGTCCGCCGATCAACGATCGCGATCACGATGTGCCCCGCGAGCTGCACGATCACCAGCAGCACCACGGCCACGACGAACAGCACCACCTGGTGCGGCATCACGTGGGGCCCGGCCCCCGGCAGCGCCATCGCGAAGTAGAAGCCGAAGCCCGCGATCAGGCTGACGAACATCAGGGCGAGGCTTTTTTCCTGGAAGGAGAGATTCATGGTGGCCTCCGCTTGGGTGGTGTCGGGTTTGTTTGACATAAGTCAGGTTAATGCCGTAGAGCGGGTGTGTCAAATAATTTTTACATCGCGCGGCGCTGATGTTTGTTAATGTTTATAATTTACTTGCGGTTATGGCCGTATTTCGCTATCTTTTCGCTCTCTTTCCTCCCGAAGGATGGCTCGATTCCCATGGCCATGATCCCGGTTCCCGAATTCACCTCCGGCCAGCCCGCCGCGCGGGTCGATGAAGCCCTGCGCCAGGCCCTGGACGTTTGCGACCGCGCCCGTGAATGCGCGGTCCTGTGGTTCGCCGAGGTGCAGCGACGCGCGCTGTATCGTCAGCTCGGCCACGCCAGCCTTCAGTTGTACGCCACGCAGGGTTTGGGATTCTCCGACAACCGCTACTGGCAGTTCAAGCGGCTGGCCGACGACCTCGACCGGCTGCCGATGCTGCGTGAAGCGGTCGCGGCGGGCGATCTCGGCTGGACCAAGGCGCAGCAGGTCGCGCGCGTGGCGACTGCGGACACGGAGTCGGCCTGGGTGGCGAAGGCGCTCACCAGTGGCCGGCGCGAGTTGGAAGCGGCCGTGGGCGCCGCGCGCAAACGACGTCCGGCCGCGGCGCAGCTCTCGTTGGAGGCGCCGGCCGCGGGCATGGCCGATTTGCCCATGGTCGATCCGCCCGTCACGATCAGCCTGCGCGCCGACGGCGTCCAACTCGCGCACTTCGAAGCGCTCGTCGAGAAGGCGCACAAGCTGGGCCTCGTGCCCGGCGGCGCCAACCGCCTGGACGTGGTGCTGGCGGCGCTGGAATCGCTGGTGTCCGCTGCCGCCGATGATTGCCCGCGCACCGGCGCCACCACTCCAGCCACGCAGATCATCGTCCACCAGTGCCCTGCTTGCGAGCGCGCCGCCGTCACCACCAGCCGCGGTGAACGGCGACTTGCGCCGGCGCAAGTCGAAGCGCTGACCTGCGACGCGCGGGTGCGGCAGCCCGGAAAACCGAACCGCGCGACCGTCAAGCCTTCCGTGCGCGCCGCCGTGCTCACGCGCGACCGACACCGCTGCGCCGCGCCCGGTTGCCGATCGACGCATTTTTTGGAAGTCCATCACGTGAAGCCGCGCAGCGCCGGAGGCTCGAACCGGGCCGGCAATCTCATCACGTTGTGCAGCCGGTGTCACAGGTTCGTGCACGAGCGCGCCGGCGCACTTGCGCCGGCGCAAGTCTTGGGCGGGCAAGTTTTGGGCGGGCAAGTCTTGGGCGGGCAAGTCGAGGGCGGGCAAGCGGCGGGCAGCCGGACACCAGACATATAGCGCGGCCGCCTGCCCGATGCGCACGTGAGCGAAGGCGCATGGACTGCCGCACGCGCAGCGCCGACCGGCAATGGCCATGCAAGTGAATGTGCACGCCCCCACGGTGCGCGCGGCAACGACTTGCGCCGGCGCAATTGCGCCGCGGTGCTCCCGCACGACCGCCACCGATGCATCCCGCTCAACCCATTCTTGAGAAGTCCACCACATGGCGCCGTGCAGCCAGCGCCACAGTTTTGCGCACGAAACCGGCGGCGCACTTGCGCCGGCGCAAGTCGAGCCCCCCACCACTCCCGCGCAGGCGACCCGCCTGAACAAAAGTGGCGGGCTATCCGCAGCGCCGAAGGCGCGAGGACTGCCCGCCACCGTTGTTCATTCGAGCCGCCTGCGCGCTCCTAGAACGTGTTCCAGAGCATCTGGTTCGTCACCTCGTGGTGGAACATGATCTCCGAGCGCTTGATCAGGTTGCCCATTTCACGCGGGCAGCGGTGGGCGGCCATTTCCTTCAGTTCGCAGTACTTGGTGGCCGACTCGTCGCCCAGCATCTCGCGGATCCAGGTGCTGCGGCGGTGGCTGCCCATGGCTTCGTAGATGTTGCCGGGCAGGATGCGCCGGCGGACACGCTTGGGCGCGGGCGCGTTGGCGTCCGGCTCGGGGCCTTCGAAGCCCGTGCGCAGCAGCGAGTAGATCGAGAGGTACGGGTTGGCGTCAGGGCCCACCGAGCGGACTTCGATGCGCTGGCCGCCGCGGCTGGCCAGGGGGATGCGGATCATGCTGCTGCGGTCGGTCGCGCTGGAGGTGATCTCGTTGGGCGCCTCGAAGTGCGGGTCCAGCCGGCGGTAGGCGTTCACGCTGGCGTTGAGGATCAGGCACAGGTCTTCGGCGCTGTGCAGGATGCGGCGGATGAACTGGTTGCCCAGGTCGGACATGTTGTCCTTGCCCTTGCCGTCCCAGAACAGGTTCTCGCCGTTCTTCGCCACGCTGATGTTCGTGTGCATGCCGCTGCCGTTGATCCCGGTGATGGGCTTGGGCAGGAAGCTGGCGGTCATGCCCATCGACTGCGCCACCTGGCGGCACAGGAGCTTGTAGAGCTGGATGCGGTCGGCGGCGATCAGCGCCGGCGCGTACTTGTAGTTCATCTCGAACTGCGACGGGCCCACTTCGGGGTGGTCCTTCTCGTTCTCGAAGCCCATCGCGCGCTGCACTTCGGCCGCGGTGTCGATGAACTGGCGCAGCGAGTCCTGCGGCAGGCTGTGGTAGTAGCCGCCGGTCGAGATCAGTTCGAACTTGCCGCGATCGTAGTAGCCGCGCTCGGCGTCGCGGTGGGCGAACAGGAAGCCCTCGATCTCGGCCGAGACGTTGGCCACGATGCCCTGCTGCTTGTGCAGTTCCTCGGTGTAGCGCATCAGGCGGCCGCGGAAGTCGGCCTCGTACGGCTCGCCGTCCTTGCCCAGCACCTGACCGAAGACCAGCACCTTGCCCGGGCCGAACACGTCGGCGGGCATCCAGTAGAAGGCGCGCCAGTCGATGCCCAGGCGCAGGTCGCTCTCGGCGATCCTGGTGAAGCCGCGGATCGACGACCCGTCGAAGGTCAGCGCGTCGGCCTTCAGCAGGTACTTCTTGTCGTAGTCCAGCATGTGCAGCCGGCCCTCGAGGTCGGTGAAGGCCACCGTCACGGCCTTGATGCGCTTTTCACCCTCCAGGTAGGCGCGGCGTTCAGCCTCGGCCTGTTCCATGGAGATCCACTGCTCCTGGTAGTCCTTGGACTTGAGGTTCAGCTCTTCGAGCTGCTCGTAGGGGATCTCCAGGAATTCGCGCAGCGGATGCTTGGACACGTCCATGGTCGGGCTCTCATTTCGTTGGGGTAGGGGACATCCGAGGACCATATTAGCACCAAAGATCGTCCATGTTAAGCTAAAATTGAGAAAAATCGACGACGTGGCTCACTTTTTACGAGCCAATCAACATTGCAATATGCACTTTAAGTTTATCTGTATCGCAAATAGCAATATTTTGCCTGAAGCCGACTAGGGATGCCAGCCCCAGCCCGGATACCAGCGGTTGACGATCATGTAGAACAGGACCGAATCGACCAGCAGGTGCAGAACGACGATGTAGAGCAGGGATCCGGTGCGCCGGTAGGTCAGCCCCTGGACCAGCGCGAAGGCGAAGATGACGGGCGGTCCCCAGCCCACGAACGCCATTTCGTGCAGGAACGAGGCGAAGAACACGGCCTGCGCCAGGTTGGCCTCGCGGAAGCTGAACGACCGGCACAGCAGGACGAAGACGAAGTTGATGAACGCCAGCTCATCCCACACGCCCACGAAGTTGCAGCCCCAGAACAGGCGCCACATGGCTTCACTGCGCTCGCCGGTCAGCGGCAGCGGCCAGCTGTGGTGCAGGGTCGGCGTCAGCACCTCGAAGTAGAAGCCCAGGAAGACGTAGGCCAGCACGAAGCCGGCCGGCAGCCAGAGCCACATTTTCAGGGACCAGCGACCGTTCAGCCAGCGGTAGTCGAGCGGCTCCTTCATCCAGTAGTTCGCCGCCATCGCCGGCAGCAGCAGCACGCCGACGCCCAGCATCAGGATCAGTTCCAGCACGTGGGCATCGCTGGTGTCGCCGTCGATGCGCGTCAGGAACAGGATGCCGATGGTCCAGGCCAGCAGCACGGTCGTGCGCGCCCAGCGCGAATTCGGTTCGCGCCACCAGGCCAGACCCAGGCCGGCGGCCATCGCCAGCCAGCCCGGCAGGTGCCAGGGAAGGCCTTCGATGGGAGCAGGGTGCGATTTCAGGCCGATGATCAGGGCCATGGCCGCCGTCAGCAGCCACAAGCTGGCGCGCCGGGCCGCGGGCACCGGGGCCACCGCCGTGGAGAGGTCGAGATGCGCCCGGGAGCGGCCGGTCATGGATTGTGATGGATTGTGGTGGACCGGGATGGCGACTTCGTGACGATCGGCGTCCGCCCGGCGCGCCTGGCCAAAGGCAAACACGAGCACCAGCAGCAGGGCCAGTACGAAGGCAGCGCGTTTGTCGCGGTGGCGGCTCATACGGAATTCTCCAACCTAGAGACTCGTGGAGTTGCTCTTCCTTATTAGCCGATCGACGCCGAGTTGGCCAGCATCGATTTGGGGCCCGCTATTTGCGATTGTCTTGTCGCCGCCTCCGGTTCATTGTCACGCGAAGCGGGACCACAGCCCCGTGGAGGACAAAGCGTGCCCCGATCATTTCTTTGCCTTGCCGTCTGTCGACGCCTTGTCGTCTGTCTGACCATGACCCTGCTGGGCGCCATGGCGGGCTGCGGCACGGCGCCGCCATCGGCTTCGAACGGTCAGGCGACTCCCGCAGCCATGTCCGCCCGGCACCTCGCCACGCGCGAACATTGGCCGCTGGGTCCGGACCAGGCCGGGCTGGCGCGCGAGGATTGCCGGCTGGCGCCCGGACCGGTCGCCGCCGGCGGCGCGTTCGTGTTCGCACTGATGGACAGCGTCCGCCCCCGCCTGGCCCCCGTGCCGCGCAACCGCGCCGAGCGACTGGTTTTCGCGCAACTCTACGAAACCCTGGTCCGCGTCGACTGTGAAGGCCGCCTGGCTCCCGGTCTGGCCGCGCACTGGGAATGCGGGGCCGACAGCACGGTCTGGGTCTTCACCCTGCGCGACGAGGCCCACACCTGGGACGGCGAACGCCTGACCGCGGTCGATGTGTGGCGCTCCTGGCAGGACAACCGCGCCGCGCCGGTCGATGACGGCGCTTCGCCCTGGAACTGGTTCGATCCGCGCACCGGTTCGGTAACGGTGCTCGACGCGCGCCGCCTGACGGTGCGCCTGCCGGAACCTCAGCGGATGTTCCCTCTGCTCCTGGCCCACCCGGCCACCGCGGTGGCCGTGCGCCGCCCGGGCTGGGTGTGGCCGCTCGGCAGCGGACCCTGCCGGCTGACGCAGATCGACGGCGCCCCCCGACCCCTGCTGACCTGCCGACCCAACCCCGACCACCCCCGCGCGCCGGTCTGGGACAGCCTGGTCTTCCGCGTCACGCCCGGCGGCGATCCGGGCGAACTGGCGGCCGCTGACCCCACCGCTGCCCCCGACCTGCTGTGGACGCGCGACCTGAACGCCGTGCGCCGTTTCGAGTCGCTGCCCGCCTGGCGGGTGCAACCGCTGCCCTGGGATCGTGTCCATCTGCTCATCTGCCCGCCCGCGCTGGAGCGCGCGCAGGCCGACCGCTGGTTCGCCGCCGGCGCCGATCTCGACCCCGCGGTCGTCGTCGGCAGCGTTTCGGCGCGGCGCTGGGCTTCGCTGACCCTGCCGGACGCCGGCGACCAGCGGTGCCCGCAGCTGAGCGGCCCGGTGGCCGGCGACCTGGGCGAACGGAGCGACCTGGCCGCAGCCCTGGCCGCAAGCCTGGCGGCCGCCCCGGCCACGGTCGTCTATCCACAGGACGACCCGGCCGCCCGTGAACTGGCGGAACATCTGGCCGCGCTGGCGGGCCCCGGAGCGAGCGCGGCGCCCCTGACGCCCGCCGCGGCCGCGGCCGCGCTGCGCCGGGGCCAGGCCTGCGCTTCGATCGTGCCGCTGCCCCAGTCCTACGCCAATGGTTGCCTGCAGCTGGCCGCGCTGCTGGGCCGTGCGGCCTGGCTGCAGCGCCTGGCGCTGGACGGCGGCAGCGGTTCGGCACTCGACATCGACTTCAATCTGACCGCCGCGGCGGTGGCCTCCCCTCTGGCGGTCACGCGCGCCTGGCTGGTGACGCGCGACGGCGGCGGCGGCGGACCGATCGGCGGCATCTCCCTGCACTACGACGCCTGTCCCGATCTGTCGGGAATGGGCCGTCTGGAACCATCTCGCGAGCCTTGAACCGGAGGAAGACATGCCTTTCGTCCCGCAACCGCGCCATCGCGCCGCCCGGATGGTCGTTGTCTCGGCGCTGACCTTGTTGCTGATCGCCGCCGCGGCGGCCGCCCAAACGCCGGCGCTGCTGGACTACCGGACCGAGAGCTGGTTCGTGCCGCAGACACCGGGCGTGACCGCGGGCCCCGTCGGCGGCCTGTTCAACCCCGGCGCCTTCGCGCTGACCGACCGCGCGGGCACCGACGTGTGGATGGACGACCGCGACGGCCACCTCTCGTTCAACCACTTCGGCCTGGCGACCGGACGCCGGGTGAACCTGGCCTTCAACCGCTCGCTGGTCGACTGGCAGGGCGGCCAGGCCGCCATCAACGACTGGCAGATCGGCGTGGCCGGCGGCAACCGCGCCGGCGCCGTGGGTCTGGCCTACCGTTTCGCCGGCGGCGCGCCCGCCGACGCGTTGCGCGACCGCGCCCTGGTGCTGGGCCTGGTCAGCCGCCCGACGCGCTGGCTGACCATCGGCGCGAGCCGTGCACAGAGCCTGCAGGCCGACGCCGCGCAGAACCTCTTCGATCTGGGGCTGCGCCCGCTGGCCACGCCCTGGCTGACGCTGTTCGGCGACTGGACGGTCGACGACGGCACCGTCTTCGGCCGCGGCAACTGGGGCGCCGGTTTCGAAGTGCGCCCCCTGCGCGGGCTGCACGTCGGCCTGCGCGCGCGGGAGCGCCTGGACGGCCGCGACCCCGACGTGGCGGTGATGGTGGGCGTCAGCGGTGCGACGGGGCATCTGGCGGCGCTGTCGGTCATGGATGCCGACCAGGACGTGATGCAGACCAGCTTCCTGTCGCGCAGCGACCCTCCGTTCGCCGGCCGCGAGAAGGACGGCCTGTTCGGCTCCCGCACCACCTACGTGGCGCTGGACCTGCAGAAGCGCGTGCTCACCTACCAGAAGTACCGCTGGCTGGACGACGATCACATCGCCTGGCTGGACCTGCTGGCGCAGCTCGAAGCGGTGCGCGACGACAGCCGTCTGGACATCCTGGCGCTGAATCTGGCGGGATTCCAGGGTCGTCCGTCGCTGCTGTGGGAAATGCGGCGGGAACTGCAGAAGATCCGCGACACCGGCAAGCGCGTGGTCATCTACGCCGACCGCCTGAATCTGGGGACGATGTACCTGGCTGCGGTGGCCGACCGCCTGGTGCTGGATCCGCAGGGTGAAGTGTCGCTGCCGGGCATGGCGCTGTCGCGCAGCTACCTCAAGGGCACGCTGGAGAAGGTGGGCCTCGGCTTCCAGGAGCACCGCTACTACAAGTACAAGAGCGCCGTCGAAACACTCAGCCGCGACAGCATGAGCGACGCCGATCGCGAACAGCGGCAGCGCGTGGTCGATGTCGCCTACGAAACGTGGCGCGACGGCATCGCCGCCGGCCGTGGCCGCAGCGCGGCGGCCGTGGACGCGGCCGTCGACAGCCTGGGCTTCCTGACGCCGGGCGAAGCGCTGGCCGCCGGCCTGATCGACCAGGTCGGCCGCTGGGACCAGATGCTGAACGATCTCAGGAAGGACGGCGCCCGCCCCGGCCGCTGGCCGCAGGCGGTCGGCCGCACCTGGTACGACGAGCAGTGGGGCCTGCCCGCGCGCATTCCGGTCGTGTTCCTGGTCGGCGACTGCGCCATGGACTCCGGCATCAACGGGCGCCGGACGAGCGCCTGGCTGCGCAAGCTGATCGGCGACCCGACGGTCAAGGCCGTGGTGTTGAGGGCGGACTCGCCCGGCGGCGATCCGCTGCCGAGTGACCTCGTGGCCGACGCCGTGCGCGCCCTCAGGGAAGCGGGCAAGCACGTGGTCGTCAGCCAGGGCGACGTGGCCGCCAGCGGCGGCTACTGGATCAGCATGGACGGCTCGCGCATCCTGACCACGCCGGTGACGATCACCGGATCGATCGGCGTCATCAGCGGCTGGCTATGGGACGACGGCCTGTCGACGAAGGCGGGCGTGACCGCCGAATCGGTGCAGCGCGGACGTCACGCCGACCTCTACAGCGAGATCGGCCTGCCCATGCTGGGCGGCGTGCCGCGACGGCCGATGAACGAAGAGGAACTGGCGCGCACCGAGCACGTCATCCGCGGCATGTACGACCAGTTCGTGCAGGCGGTCGCCCGCGGCCGGGGGTTGGACGCCGCCGCCGTCGACTCGGTCGCGCAGGGCCGCGTGTGGATGGGCGAAGACGCCATCGCGCGCGGGCTGTGCGACCAGGTGGGCGGCCTGTCCGACGCCATCGCCGAAGCGCGCCGGCTGGCCGGCATCCCGGACGGACAGGAAGTGACGCTGGTCGAGTATCCGCCGCGCCCGCTGGTGCGGCTGCCGCAGTTCGGCCCGCGCCTGGGCGCGCTGGCTGGATTCGGTCTGCTGGGCGGGCTGCTGGACGGCGCGGCGCAGCGGGTGCTGGCCGCGGTGGGCGGGGATCCGGCGGCCATCGAAACGGCCGGCGACAACGCCGGCGCGCTGCGCGCGATCGGATTCGCCGATCTGGAAGCGCACTGGCTGGAGCCGTTCGGACGCGAGCCGGGACGGCCGCGCGCGGTGATCCATCCGGATGAACTGCCGGCGGACTGGCGGCGCCTGGCCGCGCGCGGTGATCCATCCGGATGAACTGCCGGCGGACTGGCGGCGCCTGGACTAGCGCGAGGTCCAGTTGGCGGCGACTTCGTCCCAGTTGATCAGCTGGACCAGTTCCTCCAGCTCGGCGAAGCTCGCCTGCATGTCGGCCAGCAGCGCCGGCGCGCCGGCGAGCGTGCCGCTCTTGGCCAGCAGCTCGAGCCGCAGCGCTGCGGCGACGAACCTGCGCGCGCAGAAATTCGAGGCGCCACCCTTCATGCCGTGGGCCTTGATGGCCACGTCCCTGACCTCATCGGCGGCAATGGCGCCCGCCAGCGTGGCCAGCTGCTCGGCGCCCGTCTAGCGTGGCCAGCTGCTCGGCGCCCGTCTGCATGAAGATCGTCACGATCTCCTGCAACAGTTCGGCATCGCCGTCCATGTTGCTCATGGCCTCGGCCAGATTCATCACGCTGTCGATGGTGGCGATCTGCTGCGTCATCTCGGAACTCCTGTACCGGTGCCCCCGCTCCGGCGGCGGCACGCATCCCTCAAGTTACGGACTTTCGCGGGCGTACCTGCGGCATATCGGCGGTGGGTCGGAACAGTTGAGATAAAACTAAGGATCCCGCGTAACTGACGCGGGATCCCCAGCGAATGGCGACGGCAGGCTGCCGGTCTACCCTTCGGCGCGCCGGACGGCGCGCGGCCGCATGGCGGCCTTTTTCGTCGTCCCGCGGCCGCCGGCGGCGGGAGCCGGCTTCTTGGCGGGGGCCGGGGCGGCCTTCTTGCGCGGGGCCTTCTTCGCGGCGGTTGCCGCCTTCTCCGCCGGGGCCGGAACCGCCTTGGGAGCCGGCTTCGGTGCGGGCTTGGCCTCGGCCTTGGGCTTGTTCTCCGGCTTGGGTGCCGGCCTGCCGGCC
>JAIFKS010000164.1 GCA_020049465.1 bacterium
TCGTCGAACGTGACGGTGCCTGATTCGATCGCGATGTGTCCGGTTCCGGTGATGGCATCCCGCGCGTTCACGCACAGATTCGTCATGATCTGGTCGACCTGTGTGGGGTCGATGCGAACAGGCCGGACCTCGGCGCCCGGGCTCCAGGACAGCTCGATGTTCTCGCCGATCAGGCGCTTCAGCATGCCGATGGTGTGCTCGACAGTCCGGTTGAGATCGAGCACCCGGGGCGCCGTGACCTGCCGGCGCGCGAATGCGAGCAACTGGCCGACCAGATTGGCCGAGCGTTCGGCGGCGCCGCGGATCTCCACCAGGTCGTCCCGGCGGGAATCGCCCTGCCCGCACTCGTCCAGGGCCATCTCCGCGTGCCCGATGATGACCTGGAGCATGTTGTTGAAATCATGCGCCACGCCGCCGGCCAGACGGCCGATCGCCTCCATCTTCTGCGTCTGGCGGAGTTGGGCGTCCGCGGCCATGCGCTCGGTGACGTCTTCGACGATCTCGATGACGGCGATCACGCTTCCCGCTTCATCCAGCACCGGCGACGAGACCTGGTGATAGGATCGCGTTACTCCGTCCCGCAGTGACGATTTCGTCGCCTCGTGGACTCCACCGTCCTTCAGCGTCCTGGCCACCGGGCAGTCCTCGCAGCCCTCTTCGCGCGGCGGCTCGCAGAACCACAGGGAGCACAGGGGCCGTTGCGCCGTGTCGAGTTCCGGAAACCATTCCCTCAGCAGCGGATTGGCCTCCAGGATCTCCATCTTCGGGCTGATGACCGCCACCCCGACGCCGACGTTGTCGACGATGCTGCGAGCCTTGGATTCGCTGGCGCGCAGCGCTTTCTCGGTTCGCCGGCGGGCATCGACCTCCCGGCGCAGGCGCCACATCGACAGCGCCATGCCCAGGACGAGCGCCAGACAGACCAGTTCCAGGAAGAACATCAACCGGTTGGAGATGCCGCGCGCGTAGGGGGCCAGCTTCACGAACGCCCCGTTCTCGCCCGGGGTCAGCGCGACCTGCTGCGCCAGCTTCTGGTCCGCCTCGCCGGCAGCGGCCAGCCCCAGGATCTCGGTACCGTCCACGTCGGTCACACTGATCAGGTTGCGGGCGCGGACGGCGGGAACTGCCGCGACCTGCAGCAATCGCTCGTACGAATAGACGCCGCCGAGCAAACCCAGAAAATCCCCGTCGTCGAACACGGGAACCCACAACTCGAAGGCGCGGGCGCCCTGCAGGATGTCGAACGGCCGCGTGTAGACGTGCCGACGCTCGGCCAGGGCCAACCGTGAGGCCCGCCTGGGTTCGGGCAGATCGAGCGGCAGGCCGATGATGTGTTCATTGCCGGCGCGGGGAGCGATGTCGGTGATGACGAAATCGGCTTCGACCCAGTTGATGCAGACCAGTTCGGGGTGGTCGGCCACGAAGGCCGCCGCGCGTTCCTGGAAGTTGCCGGCGTCAAGTCCGCCCTGGGCGCGTTCTTCGGCGAGCACGATCAGATAGTCCCGGTTCGTCGCCAGGTGCATGCGCGCGCTCTCACCCACCAACCGCGCATCGAGACCGACTTCACGCTGCTGCGCCCGCTGCAGGTTCTGACGCACCAGGCCGAGGTAGGCGGCGAAAAAGCAGATCACAGCCAGGCCCCAGATGGCCGGTCCCAGCCATTCCGGGAATCCTCCCGCTTTGCGCCACAACTTCATGGCGGCAGCTTTCGTCAGCACGCAGAAGGCTAGCGCCCGCGCGCCGGGATGGCGCCCGCGAAGCCCTGCCGCAGCGGACTATAACACACGGCGGCGACGGGCCGCCTCGTGTCATTTGACCATCGTCAGGCGGGCCACCGCCGGGCGCGAGCCTTCCGCGCGCGCGAAGTACGTGCCGCTGGACGCCATGCGTCCCGACGCGTCCCTTCCGTCCCAGACCAGTTGCGCCCGTCCGCCGACCGTTTCGGTCGTCAACCGCCGCACGCCCCGTCCCCGCGCGTCGTGGATGGTCACCGTCACCGGACCATCGGCCGCGCCTTCGAGCATCAGCCGGACCTGCGCGTTGAACGGCGTCGGCCACGCGATCAGGCGCGCCGTCGCCGCTGCGCCGGCATCCGGAGCCGCGGCGACATACAGAGGCACCGACGCGAACTCGGCCGCCTCCAGATTCCCGTCGCCATCGCCCGCCGGCGCCTGCCCCTGCAGCGCGCCGCCGTCGCTGGTCGCATAGGCGGCCATGGCCACCTCGATGGTGGACGGCAGGGCGCCCGGGAAGAGCGAACTCAACTGCACCGCGCCTTCGAGCACCGCGCCCGACCCCAGAACCAGCGACGGGTCGGCGGACAGCAGCGTCTCGCTGCCGTTGAACCAGCCGGTCCAGCCGTTGCCCGACTCGCGCGCCAGGAGACGGACCCAGGCGGCGGCCTGCCCCGCCTTGGCCCAGGGCGCGGAGCGAAGCGTGCCGACGCCGTCGCGCACGAGCAGGAACACGTCGCGTCCGGCCAGCATCGACGGCGCATCGGTGGCCAGGTACAGCCAGCCGCCCTCGGTCCGGCCCCACAGCGTGGCTCCGCCGGCAGTCGCCAGAACCGGCACCTCCGCATCCAGCGTGCCGTCCATCACGAAGCCCTCGTCGCCGCCGCCGCTCGAGCCGCCCGTGCCCACGTACACGTGCTGGATCGGCGTGCGCTTGATGTTGCCCTGCCCGTCTTCCGCTTCGATGAAGTAGTCGAGCAGCACGTCGCTGTATCCGGTCAGCTGCAGCCAGTACTGGTCGGCGATGTGGGTCGGGAGCGTGGTCAGGTCGATGCCGCCCATGTCCCACGGCTCGCCCGTCGGCATGACGCGCCGCGTCATGGCCGAAGCGCTCCAGGCGCCCACGCCGGCGCCGCCGGCATAGGTTTCATTCGCCGTGGTGGCGGCGTCGTTCAAGCCGTCGGCGTCTTCGCGCACCAGCAGTTCCACGCGCACCAGACCCGACACGTCGTGCGCGAACGTCCAGACGTGGAACGCCGAACTCATCAAGGCGCCCTCGCCCGAAGGCCAACCCCACAGGGCGCCGCCGCCGAATCCGCCCGGATTCCAGGGCAATCGCTGCGGCAGCCAGACCGTGGGCGCCACCGTGTCGGGGCCGCCGGCGATGAGCGGATCGGTCAGGGCCGTGGCCTGGTTGCAGGCCAGCGTCGCCTTGATCTCCATGTCCAGCGACGATCCGTAGTACATGTAACCGCTCTCATAGCCGGCCAACAGGTAGTGCCAGGCGCGCTCGGCCGCGTTCGCGCCGCTCAGCGGATCCACGACCTTCGCGGGATCGACGCTGCCGACGATGGTCGCCGCCGTCTCGACGCGGTTCTGCGCCGCGGTCAGCACGGCCCAGTTGCGCTCGTCCTCGGCCCAGCCGCCGGGAATGTCGAAGCTGCCGGCAGCGTTGACCGGCGGCCAGTTCCAGTTGATGAACTGCGGCGAGCCGAAGTCGCCGTCGGCGTTCACCCAGCCGCCGTCCTCCACGTGCACCACATCGGTCGGCGGCACCGGGTGCTCGGCCAGGTACGTCGCCACGGTGGTCGGCCGGTAGCCTTTGGCGGCCGCCGCGTGGGCGAACTGCGTCACGTTCTCGTTGTAGTAGCTGTAGCCGCCGCTCCAGGCGTTGTCGCCGTCGTGGGCGAACAGGGCCAGCATCGGACGCGCGGGATCGTTGGCCGGGGCAAGGGCGTCGAGACCACCGGTCCCGAACAGCGAGTACCCCTCTTCCCAGCTCATCGCGTTGGCCGCCGGAACCACGACCAGGCTGCTGACCTGTCCGGTCGCGGGATCCACGTGCTGCGCCCGGTGCGGCGTGAAGCCGTACGGATAGGGCACCTTCAGCGTGACGCCGCGCGAGATCGTGTGGCTGGTCCAGTTCGTCTGGGCGGGATTGACCTGGTCGGCCCGGTTGGGCGGATCGCAGTTGTCGAGGTTGGCCTGGTAGGGGTAGTTCGCGCAGGCCCGCGCGATGTGCAGGTCCGGCACCACGGTCCAGGTCACGCCGGCCTCGACCAGCGCCGGGATCATGCGTTCGCTGAAGCACATCTCCGCCGGGAAGAACCCGGTCGAGATCGCGCCCGGGCCCCAGGCGTCGTTCCAGATCTCGCGCGCGCAGGCCAGTTCCATGCGCAGCGCGTTGTCGTCGAGCAGCGGGTTGATCGCGTGGTGAAAGCCTGCCAGCACCGGCTCCAGCCGCCGCTGGCCCTGCGACGTGGACCAGCCCATGGCGGTGCGATAGGGACCGTACCAGTTGGACGCGTAGCGCCCGCCGTTCCAGCCCGCATTGCCCAGGCTGAAGATGTTCTCGATCAGCGAGCCGGCGAACGACACCTGCGCCCCCGCGTCCGGCAGGTCCAGCACCTTGCTGAGCGCGTCCCGCGGGTACCACTGGTAGTCGGCCACGCGGTCGTCGCTGTTGAAGATCGTGAACTCGTCGTTCTGGCTGTGGCCCAGCGTGATGGTCTCGTACGCCGCTTCGTAGCGTCCGGGCGTCCAGGTGCTCTGCGTGGGCCAGTAGATGGGCTGATGCATGTGCCACAGCCAGGTGGTGTGCACCCCCGTGGCGGCCAGCGCCCGGCCGGGTGGCGGGACGGTCGCGGCGGTGCAGAGCAGCGCCGCGCCGAGAACGCACGGGAAAAGAAAACGACGGGCGCGGCGCAGGCTCATGGGCTGGTTTCCTCCGGATGCAGGCCGAAGAAAATTCTAGCACATGATCGCGGTCGTCGGACCCGTCGTTTGAGTCGCGATAGCCGGCGGCGTCAGATGGTCTCGTCCTCGTCGCCGAAGGTTTCCGCCCACTTGCGGTTCAGATCCTCCAGGCGGCGCTGGGCCCGCTGGCGGGCAGCGTCGGCGTCCTTCGGCGAGCGCGCCACTTCGATGGCCTTCAATCCCTCTTCGAGGGCCTGCTGCATGCGCGTGAAGTGCAGTGCGCGGGCCTTGTTGACGTCGTAACCCATCCTCATCCTCCTCGGTGACGGCGGTCGCCGGTGTCGCGCCGGACTGCCGGCGGCCAGATGCTCCGCGCCTTCTTTAGCAGGAAGCGTACCGGCCGCGAAAACGCCTCTGGGACGGCAAAGAAGGGCCCCCGGGGCCGATTCAGCGGTCCAAAGCCTGACAGAGGGGGTAAGCGGTCTGGTCAGAAGGCGGTCAGCCCGCTGTCGGGGAATCTGCCGGAGGGGAGGTCGGCGCCACCGCGGGCGCGGGCGGAGCGGCGGACGGCCCCAATTGGGCCACCACGCAGCCACCGAGGATGAGCACGCAGCCGGCCAGCGCGCGCAGCCCCAGCCGTTCACCCAGCAGCAGGCCGCCGCCAATGGCGGCGAACACCGATTCGAAGCTCAGGATGATGGCCGCGGCGGTCGGCTTGGCACTCTTCTGCCCGGCCACCTGCAACGTGAAGGCGATGCCCACCGAGAAGACGCCGGCATAGATCAGCGGCATCGCCGCCGCCTGCATGGCGGTCCAACTCGGCGTGTCGAAGATCAGCGCGCCGATGATCGACAGGACGGCCGCGGTGGTGAACTGGCCGATCGCCAGCCGGATGGCCGGCACCCGCTGCGCCAGGGCGCCCACCATCTGCACGTGCACCGCCCAAAACACGGCGCACAGCAGCACCAGCCCGTCGCCCGGCGCGATGTCCATCAATCCCTGCGCGCTCAGCAGGTAGAGCCCGATGGCGGCCAGCGACACGCCGGTCCAGGCGAACCGGCTGACGCGCTGGCCCAACGCCAGTCCCAGCAGCGGCACGAAGACCACGTACAGCGAGGTGATGAAACCGGCCTTGCCCGCCGTCGTGCTGATCATGCCGTATTGCTGCAGGGTGGCCGCGGAGAACAGCACGAGCCCGGTCAGCACGCCGGCACGGACCGTTTCCATGCGCCCGGCCAGCGGGGTGCCGGCCGGACGGCGTCCCGAGAGCGGCAGCAGCGGCAGCAGCACGACCGCGCCGAGCACGAAGCGCGCAGCATTGAAGGTGAACGGATCGAGGTGGCGCATGCCCACGCGCTGCGCGACGAAGGCGAAGCCCCAGATGGCGGCGGCGGTCAGCAGAAGAAGGTTGGCGCGGCGCCGGTTCACGATCATGCGCGCACGATAACCTCCGTTTACACGCGGACCAAATCCGCACATGATCCCACCGCTGATGATCCGGCCCCGTGCCGCCGAACCACCCGCAATCCCTGCCAGAGGACCGCGCATGGCCCTGATCGTTCCCCCGGACATCCTGATCCCGGCTCCCGACCGCTGGCTGCCGACGCCGGGATCGCTGGCGCCGGCCCGGCTGGTCCGGGTGCTCGGGGAAGCCGTTGCGGGCGTAGCGATTCCGGACGGGATGGGCGATCTGAGGGCCTTGGCCGGCGCGTTCCTGGAGCCGGCGCTGGGACGGAACCTGTTCTTTGACGGCGGCTCCGCCCGCGACGACGACAACGCTCCGGCGCTCCGCCTGCGAACCGACCCCGACCTCGCCCCCGAGCACTTCCGCCTGGACATCACCCCCGGCGGACTGGCCCTGACCGCCGCCGCCCGCTCCGGCTTCGCGCGCGGACTGGCCGCCGTGTACCAGCTCTGCGCCGGCCGCACGGACGCCGACACCATCGCCTGCGGCGTGATCACCGACGGACCGGCGTTCGGCTGGCGCGGCCTGCTGCTCGACAGCGGCCGGCACTTCCAACCGGTCGAATGCGTGCTCGAGGTCATCGACCGGCTCGCGGTCTACCGCTTCAACGTGCTGCACTGGCACCTGACCGAGGACCAGGGCTGGCGGCTCGAGGTGCCGGGCCTGCCCCGGCTGACGTCCGTCGGCGCCTGGCGCGATCGCCAGCAGGGCGACGGCAGGCACGGCGGCTTCTACACCGCGGCCGATGTCCGCCGCGTCGTCAGCCACGCGGCCGCGCTCGGGATCACCGTGGTGCCCGAAATCGAAATGCCCGGCCACTGCCAGGCCGCGCTGGCCGCGTATCCTGAACTATCGTGCACCGGCGGCCCCTTCACCGTGCAGACGCAGTGGGGCGTGTTCCCGGACGTCTACTGCGCAGGGAACGACGCGGTGTTCGACTTCCTCGAAACCGTGCTGGCGCACGTGCTCGAACTGTTCCCTTCGAAGTTCATCCACGTGGGCGGCGACGAGGCGCCCCGCGATCGCTGGCGCGCCTGCCCGCGATGCCGGGAGAGAATGGAGACGGTCGGCCTGCGCGACGAATCCGAACTGCAGAGCTGGTTCATCCGCCGCATGGGCCGCTGGCTGGCCGACCGCGGCCGACGGTTGGTGGGCTGGGACGAAATCCTGGACGGCGGCCTGGCCGGTTCGCTGCCCGGCGCCGTGGTGCAGTCGTGGCGCGGGCACGGCGGCGCGGTGGCCGCGGCGCGCGCCGGCCACGACACGGTCGTGTCGCCCACCTCGCACGCCTACTTCGACTACGACCCGGGAGTGCTGGACCTGGCGCGCGTGCACGCGTTCCGCCCCGTCCCGCCGGATCTGCCGCCGGAAGCGGCCGCCCACGTGCTGGGCGGGGCGGCCAACCTCTGGACCGAATACGCTCCGCACGATGTCCTGGACCGCCGGCTGTTCCCCCGCCTGCCGGCGATGGCCGAGGCGTTGTGGACCGCACCGCGGGAACGCGATATACCGGAGTTCCTGGCCCGGCTGCGCGGACACCGGGCCGTGTGGCGCGCCCTGGGCGTGGCGCCCGGCGAAGCAGGCCGGCCGCTCGAGATAACCGCCGCGTATGACGCCGCGCGCGGGAGCCATGAATTGATCATCACCACGCACGGCGCGCTGGCCGAGGCCGTCGCCGGCCGACCGACGGCGATCTGTGCCGAGACCGCCCCGCTGCGCTCCACCCCGGGCTATGCCCCCGACGGCCGGCCCGAAGACGTGCGCATGCCGGGCGACGGCGGGCGTCCGTTTCCCCTGGCGGTCACCGACGGCCGGGCCCGGATCGCGCCGTCGCCCGACGGTCTGCTCGTCCGCATCCGATTCCACGTCGACGGCGAGCCGTGTGGCGCTCCCGCATGCGTCGAACTGCGCGGCCATCGGGCGCTGGGGCGTCCGGTCGCCGTGACCGGCGCCTGCGGGCGCGGCGAGGCCTCGCTCCTGACCGACGGCGTGTACGGCACCTGGCGCCACGACGACGGTCGCTGGTGCGGCGTCGAAGGCGCCGACCTGGACGCCCGCGTGGATCTGGGAACGGTCGAACGCGTGCGCGCGGTCGGCCTGCGCTGCCTGCAGGACGCGAACCTCCGCATCTTCCTGCCGCGCGAGGTGCGTTTCTTCCTGTCGAACGACGGCCGTGTCTGGCGACCCGCCGGCATCCGCGACCACGACGTCGACGACCGCGTGCAGGACAAGGTGATCCGCGCGTTCGAGGTGCCGGTCGATGCGGTGGCGCGCCATGTCCGCGTGTTGGCGGTCGGCCGGAGGTGTCCGGACTGGCATCCGGAGGCGGGCGGGGCGGCCTGGATCCTGGCCGACGAGATCACGGTCGAGTAGCCACGCTGGTGGCGCCGCCGAAAAAGAGTCCGGCCGCGCCGTTGACCAGCGCGGCCGGACTCGATCTCGGCGGTCAGGCCCCGGTCCTACCGGAACATGCCCTTGACCGAACCCCAGCTGGAGTTCGCGTCGCCGACCGGATTGCAGGGCATCGACGGGAAGTCACCCGTCAGGCTTCCGAAGCAGTGGTTCTGCCCGAACTTGTCGACCAGCGTCAGCGCATCCTCGTCGATCGCGGCCGGACCCAGATCGCTGAAGAAGACGAACGTGCCCTGGCCCATCGTGCCCGGCTCGCAGCCGCCTTCGACGGGCTCGAGCTTCAGCACGATGCCGTAGACGCCGGGAATGCTGGGGTCGCCCTGGCAGTTCAGGTCACCGTAGTAGTCCACAGGGCACGTGCTGCCGCTCTGGCCGATGATGGAACCGAACGAGATCGCCTGCTGGAAATCCTGGCAGCTGCAGGTGCCGCCGGCGATGTCCAGCCACAGGCCCATGTGGCTGAGCGCATACGGGGAGCCGGTGTCCCAGTTGATGACCGCCGTGTACATCCACCCCGGGCCCATCGGGTCGAGGTTGGGACTGGCGGTGATGCTGCCGCTGATGTCGCAGGCGGCCAGCGCCAGGCCCGGCAGCGCGACGATGATCGCGACAACGGCGAGGATCTGCTTTAACTGAATTTTCATGGACATGCTCCTGAGTTGTGCCGCCGGCGGTACCGAGATTTTCTACCGGGCGATATTGTGCTCCTCGTGTGGAGATTGTATCAATAATCGAAGACACTTTCAATGATATTTCAAACTAATCCTTTTTTTGTCCATATTGTGGAATCAAACGCCATCATTACGTGACCATTCAAATTCAAGGGGACGGACCGGCTTGGCGTGAACCCTTCCGTGAAGACGCCAACCTGTGGTACCGTCCCGTCCGGCCCGAACCGTCCTCGTCCCCGTGTCCAGGATCCGGATGCCGTGCGTTTCCACCTTTCCTGCATACCGTTGTTGGATATGACGATAGCCGCAGGAGTCGGCTTCCTTGGCCTGACGTCCCCAGACCCGGTCGCGGCCTTCGACCACCCTCTGGGCGCCTGGGCCCCCCGCGCCTGCGAAAGCCCCCGCCTGAACCCCGCTCCGGTCATCGACGGCCGGATCGACGACCCCGGCTGGGACCTGGCGCCCTGGTCGGAACCGTTCACCGACATCCAGGGCGACCGGGCGGCTCCTCCGCGCCACCGGACCCGCGTCCGCCTCGGCTGGGACGATGACTACTTCTACGTGGCGGCCCATCTGGACGAGCCCCACGTGCAGGCCACGCTGACCGAGCGCGACGCGGTGATCTACCACGACAACGACTTCGAGGTCTTCATCGATCCCGATGGGGACAACCACCTGTACGGCGAACTGGAGATCAACGCGCTGGGCACCGTCTGGGACCTGCTCCTGGTCAGCCCGTACCGCGACGGCGGGCCGGCCGTGGACGCCTGGGACATCAACGGCTTGAAGTCGGCGGTGACCGTCGACGGCACGCTGAACGATCCGGCCGACCGCGACCGCGGCTGGACCGTGGAACTGGCCATCCCCTGGAAGGTGCTGGGGCCGATCGCCGGCCGCGCCTGCCCCCCGGCGCCGGGCGACATCTGGCGCGTGAATTTCTCGCGCGTGCAATGGCGCACCGAGGTGGTCGAGGGCCGCTATCGAAAGATCCTCGACGAGGCGACCGGGCGCGCGCTGCCCGAGGACAACTGGGTGTGGTCGCCCCAGGGGCTGATTGCCATGCACTGTCCCGAGATGTGGGGCCTGGTGCGGTTCGTCGAACGGCCTGTCGATGGCGACGGGCCGGGCTCCGTAGCGACCGCTGCCGGCGAACGCGCGCGGATCGCGATGGCCAACGGGTTGATGCCGCTCTACTATCGCCAGCAGGCGCGGCGCGAGGCCACCGGAAGCTACGCCGGCGCTCTGACCGACCTGGAGATTCCGGCCGGCCACTGGCCGCTGTGGCCGGGTGAAACGGGCCCCGACGGCACGCAGACGGCGCCGCTGCCCGCAGGCTGGATTCTCGAGTTGAACGGCGGCGACGCCTGGTTCCACGCCACGTTGTCCACACCGCTGGGCACCGCCATGATCGACCACACCGGCAAACTGGAGCGCACCCCATGATTCTGCGTCGGCATCCCAACGGACCGATCATCACCCGGCGCGATCTGCCGCCCATGCCCGGCCTCATCGAACCGAGCGCCGTCTTCAATCCCGGCGCGGTCCGCCTCGACGGGGTGCCCTACCTGCTGCTGCGCGTGCAGAGCCGCGGCCGCCGCACGTTCCTGGTGCCGGCGCGCGGCCACACGGACCGACGCTTCGAATCCGCGAACGTGCCGACGGTGCTCGAGAACCAGGACAGCCTGCGCGAGCCGGACACCGGCCAGGCCCTGGTGATCTACCATGTCTACGATCCCCGGTTGACGGTGTGCGACGGCCGGTTGCTGGTCGTCACCGCCGTGGACACCGACCGCGGCTGCCGCCTGGTCATCTGGCGCGCGGCCGGCGATCCGGCCGACGGATTCGCGGGTCTGGAGCGTCTGGAGCCGCTGGCGGTGACCGGCTGCGCCGATACGCGCAACGGCGTGCTCTTTTCCCATCCGGTGAAAGGGCGCTGGCTCATGCTCGAGCGCCCCAACCGGCCGCAGGGCACGGGCGCGCCGACGTCGGGCGAAGCCATCACGCTGTCGTCGTCCGCCGACCTGAAGCAGTGGCGGACCGAAGGCGCGGTGCTGACCGGACGTCCCCACTACTGGGATGAGCTGGTGGGTGCCGGACCGCCGCCGCTGCTGACGCGCGAGGGCTGGCTGCTGCTCTACCACGGCGTGGCCACGCACTTCCGCAGCGTGAACATCTACCAGGCGGGAGCGGCGCTGCTGGACCGCGAGGATCCGCGGAAGGTGCTCGCGCGCACCAGCGAGAACATCTTCGAGCCGCGCGCCCTCTACGAACTGACCGGCCAGGTGCCGAACGTGGTTTTTCCCAGCGGCCTGACCGTCGACCACGTGGACGATGACGGATGCGCGCCACCCGACGCCCGCGTGTGGGTCTATTACGGCGCCGCCGACACAGCTGTCTGCGTGGCGACCACGACGGTCGCCGCCCTGTTGGACGCCTGCCGCAGCTAGCGGGCCGGCCGGAAACGGAGCCTTTGCCGTGACGACTCAACCGCGTCGCGCTTTCCTCGTGTCGCACACCCACTGGGACCGCGAGTGGTACCTGCCGTTCAGCCGCTTCCGCGTGCACCTGCTGGAGGTGGTCACGCGCGTGCTGGACCAGTTGGATGGCGATCCCGGTTTCCGCGCCTTCGTGCTGGACGGCCAGGGTTGCGCGCTGGAGGACTTCCTCGCCGCCGCGCCGCACGAGCAGGAACGCGTGACCCGGCTGGCGCGCGACCGGCGTCTGGCCGTCGGCCCCTGGTACATCCTGCCCGACGAATTCCTGGTCAGCGCCGAGGCCACCGTGCGCAACCTGCACTACGGGCGCCTGGCCGCCCCGGCCGGCGGCCTGCAGGCGGTCGGCTACATGCCCGACAGTTTCGGGCACATCGCGCAGATGCCGCAGATCCTGCGGCTGGCCGGCATCGATTCGTTCATCTTCACGCGCGGGCTGGGCGACGAGGCGACGGACCTGGGGTGGCTGTTCCGCTGGACGGCTCCCGACGGCAGCGAGGTCCTGGCGGTCAACCAGTGCGACGGCTACTGCAATGCCGGCGGACTGGGCTTCGCCGAGATCTGGCACGCGCACACCAACCGCATCCCCTGTCCCGACAGGGCCGTCGCCCGCGTGGACGAACTGTTCGGAAAGATGGCCGCGCGCCCCGGCGGCGAGCCGGCGCTGCTGAACAACGGCTGCGACCATTTCGGCCCGCAGCAGCGGTTCGGGGACATCGTGGCCGCGTTGCGCGCGGCGTATCCGGACACGGCGTTCACCCACGGCCGTTTCGAGGATTTCCTGGCCGCCGCGCGCGAAGAAGCGCCCGACGCGACGCGGCCGGCCTGGCGCGGCGAACTGCTGGGCGGCCGCGACCACCTGATCCTGTCGGGCGTGTGGTCGGCGCGCATGCCGCTCAAGCAGGAGAACGAGATCTGCCAGGGACTGCTCGCCCGCGTGGTCGAACCCCTGGCCGCGGCCGCGCATTTCCTGGGCGGCGAGACCTGGCCCGGCGGGCTGCTGGATGTCGCCTGGAAGGAACTGCTGCGCAACCACCCGCACGACTCGATCTGCGGCTGCAGCACCGACGAAGTGCACCGCGAGATGGCCACGCGCTTCGCCGCCGTGCGGCAGACCGGCGAACACTGGCTGGCGCGCCGGCTCAACCGCATCTGCCCGATGTTCGGCCCGACGCCCGACGACGACCGCGACACCGTCATCGCCGTGGCCAACCCGCTGCCGCGGCAGCGCACCGAGGTCATCGAGCGCGTGGTCGTCCTGCAGCCGTTCGGCTACGACCTGGACAACCTGCGGCTGGTGGACGACCAGGGACGGACGGTGCCCTGCGACATCGTGCGGCGACGATTCCTGGAGCGCTTCTGGGGCATCGACTACCGCGCCGAGCTGTCGGGCGCCAACCAGCTGGCGATGCTGGAGCCCTACCTGAAGCGGTTCGGCGACCGCATCGTCGGCAGCGAACGCGACCGCGACGTGAAGGACTGCTTCCTGCACCTGCGCTTCCTGGCGCGCGACCTGCCGGCGACCGGCCACGCGCTGTACCGCCTGACCGACGAGCCGGGACCGGCGGCGCGCGCCGACGGGTTCACGAAAGTGACGGCCGAACGGCGCGGCGAGGACGCGGTGCTGGACAACGGCCTGCTGCAGGCGGTGCTGCATCCGGACGGCACGATCGACCTGACCGACCTGGTCACGGGTCGACTTTACGCCGGCCTGAATCTGCTGGAAGACAGCGAGGACACCGGCGACGAGTACGACTTCGGCCCGGCCGCCGTGCCCGAGACGGTGTTCGCCGGCGGCGCGCCCGGCGAGATCCGCCTGTGCGACCCCAGCCCGCTGCTGGGCGCCGCCGAAACGACGCTGCGCTTCGACCTGCCGCGCTCGCTGACCCGCGGCCGACGCGGCCGCGATCCCCGCACGACGCCCTGCGACGTGCAGGTGCGCATCAGCCTGGCCACCGGTTCGCGCCGCCTGGACATCGAGACGACCGTCAACAACCGCGCTTTCGACCACCGTCTGCGGGCCTGGTTCCCCACCGGACTGGCCTGCGACGAAGTGGTCAGCGACGGCCATTTCCTGCTGAACCGCCGGCCGTGCAACCGCCCGACCAACGCGGCCTGGCCGCAGCCGGCGCCGCCCACCTGGCCCCAGCAGGACTTCAGCGTGCTGAGCGACGGCGCCGCCTCGCTGGCGGTATTCAACCGCGGCCTGCCCGAGTTCGAGGTGCTGGACGACGGCCGTGGCCACGCCATTTTCGCGCTGACACTGCTGCGCTGCGTGGACTGGCTGTCACGCGACGACTTCGCCGCGCGCCGGAACACCAATGCCGGTCCGACGCTCTTCACGCCCGAGGCGCAGCTGATCGGGCGCCGCGCGTTCCACTACGCGGTGATGCCGGGCGGCGCCGATCTGTTCGTCGACGACGTGAAGGGCGAGAGCGAACGCTACCGGGCCGCGCCGACCACGCACCAGGGCGTGCTGGCCGGATCGATGGCCGGCGGCTCGTCGCTGCTGCGCTGCGACGAACCGCGCGTGACGGTCACGGCCGTGAAGCGGGCCGCGGACGGGCGCGCTCTGGTCGTGCGGCTGTGCAACCTGGACACGGCGCCGGTGACGGCGACGCTGGCGCTGGGGTTCGCGGCGACGGCCTGCCGCAAGACGGGACTGCTGGAAGACGAACTGCCGGTGTCGCGCGAGGCGCCGTCACTGGCCGCGGACGGGTCCGGAGTGCGGGTGCCGCTGGTCGGCGGCGAGATCGCGACGGTGGCCATCGAGCCGGCGCCCTGAGCGGCGCCGCCGAAAGAGAGACAACCATGACCACGCGGCGGGAGTTCCTGATCGGCACGGGCGCGGGGTTGGCCGCGCTGGGCGTCACGGGGATCGGCGGCGCCCGGCCGGCCGCGGCGCAGGATCCGGGCCGTGCAGTGGGTACCGGAGCGCTGTCCACCCTGCCGCTGATCGACCGCGTCGTGCCCCCGCGCGGCGGTCCGGGCCGCAAGCCCCTGGTCGTCAGCACCTGGCGGCACGGGGTGCCGGCCAACGAAGCCGCCTGGCCCGTGCTGGCGGGCGGCGGCCGCGCGCTGGACGCGGTCGAGACCGGTGTGCGCGTCTGCGAGGCCGACCCCGAGGTGACGAGCGTGGGCTACGGCGGCCGGCCCGACCGCGAAGGCCACGTCACGCTGGACGCCTGCATCATGGACGAGCGCGGCGAAGCCGGCGCCGTCGCCTTCCTGCAGGGCATCATGCATCCGGTCAGCGTGGCGCGGAAGGTGATGGAACTCACGCCGCACGTCATGCTGGTCGGCGAGGGCGCGCAACGCTTCGCGTTGGCCCAGGGCTTTCCCGAGCAGGACCTGTTGACGGACCGGGCGCGCGCCGACTGGCAGGAATGGCTGAAGACCGGCGACTACAAGCCGTGGACCCCGCCCACCGACCCGAAGAGCACCGGCAGCGCGCGGCCGAAGCCCGTCGACAACCACGACACCATCAGCATGCTGGCAATCGATGCCGCAGGCAACCTGTCGGGCGCCTGCACGACCAGCGGCCTGGCCTACAAGATGCACGGCCGGGTGGGCGACTCGCCCATCATCGGCGCGGCGCTGTTCGTCGACAACGAAGTGGGCGCCGCCTGCGCGACGGGTACGGGCGAAGAGGTGATGAAGACGCTCGGCAGCTTCCTCATCGTCGAACTGATGCGGCAGGGCGCCACGCCGCAGGAGGCCTGCGAAGAGGGCATCGCGCGCATCCGCCATCGCCACCGTCACGACGACATCTCGAAGGTGCAGGTCGGGTACCTGGCGATCGATCGCTACGGCAACGTCGGCGCCTACGACATCCAGCCGTGGTTCCAGTACGCGATCAGCGACGAAGCCGAAGGGACGCGACTGCTTGACGCCGCGAGCTTCCTGAAGCGGGGATGACGAGGCGGTTTGCCGCCGTCGGCCTGATCGGTTCCACTATGGTCGAGGAGGGCGCCGGGCATCGCCCCCAGTTGATCCACGGTGAACGGGCCGCGGTCCAGCGCGCCGCACGCAGGCTAGAACGACAGGTGCAGCGAAGCCACGGCGTAGTGCAGCCAGGCGAAAGCGTAGACCTCGTCGACATCGGCGCCGCCTTCGACCAACCGGTAGCCGATCGCCACGCGGGCCCGCTCGCCCAGGTTGCGCGACAGCTTCAACGCCACGTCCTCGGCGCGGCCGGGACCGCCGGCCAGCGCGTCGGCGTCGAAGATCACGCTCCACTTTGCCGACGGCCGCCATTCGCCCGCCAGGTGCGCCAGGGGCACGAAGCCCAGGTCGTCCTTCACCGAGCGCGCGCCGTCCTGCTCCAGCGCGATCTGCGCGTCGCGGATCTTGGCCGTGAAGCCCCACCACCACGACCAGTGCGCGCCCTGATGGAAGCGCTGGCGGTAGCTGAGCCGGTAGGAATTGAACTTGTAGGTCGCGTCGACCGGGCCGGCGGTGAAGTCGCCGCCGGCGAACGACACCGGGCCGGCCAGTTCGCCCGCTTCGTTGATCGACAGCGGCGCGTAAAGAGCGCGCAGCGAGCTCTTCTCGCTGAGCTTCCAACTCAGGTAGACGCGCCCCGCGGACCACGGCCCTTTACCCGCGACATCGACCAGCGAGATGCGCGTGCCGGTCCCGTCGTTGGGGATCTGCACGTCGTTGACGGTCTGCCAGACGGGTCCGGCCTCCACTTCCAGGTCCCAGCGGTGCGGCGTCGCGGCCGCCTGCGCCGCGGCAGGCGACCCGGGCGCCGTGATCACAACGAGCGTCATCATCATCACGAAAGCGGAGCGGTACGGGGACATGCCTGACCTTTCCAGGAATCCAAGGGGGGGAACACCGCCCGAGCGGGTGCGGCCCAGACTACCACACCAGCTCGCCGACGGCCAGGGACCCGTGCATTCCCTCGAGGTCATGGACATGCTGCACCGTCAACGCGACGTGAGCCCGCCCCCCGCCGACAACGCACGCGGGAACAGGACATTGTTCTCGAGGTGGATGTGTTCCATGAGTTCGGCTTCGAGGTTGTCGAGCCGCAGGTAGAGCGCCTGCCAGGTCGTGCAGGCCTCCTGCGGCGGCACGAAATCGTGCGCCAGTTCGCGCGTGCGCCGCAGGTTCCGGGCGTGGTCGAGATGCTCATGCTCCATCACCTGGATGGGGCTGCCGGCGCGGGCGCCCAGCCCGTCGACGATCATCGGGAAGAGGATCTCCTCCTCCTTCGCCAGGTGCGAGAGCACCGCCTCGTGCACCTGGCCGAGGTGCGCCGCCAGACCGCGCGGGCAGGTGGATTTTTCGGCGTGCCGGTCCTCGACCTTCTCGGCGAGGGCCACCAGTTCGGGCAGCTCGAGCCGCGCGAAATAGATGTCGCGGGCCCGTTCCTCGGTGCAATTGGGTAGGACGATGCAGAACTCGCCGCCGCCGTAGCGGAAGCAGCCGTCCTGAGCCCGCGAGACCCGCTTCACGACCGCGCCGACCTCACTGAGGATCTCGTCCCCGCGCAGGTGCCCGGCCATCATCCTCCGTGAAGGCAAGCAGCTCGAAGCGTCGCTTCACGTCGGGCTCGGTGATGCGCAACTGGTCCAGAAGGGACAGTTCCGTCGGCTTCATCTGCGCACCGCCCTCGCTGGCGGCCCGCCCTGCGAGGAGGAACCCGGCCGCGGGGCCCGATGGCCCCGAATCGCGCCGCCTCCGGTTGCCGTGACGATCCCGTCGTGCCGATTCGCCACCCTATCTTGTGGCAGCACTTCCGGTGCCACCCCATCCATGGCCGTCCCGTGCGGACCGTGTTTATTCGCCTTTATTTCGTGTTTTCTGCTTGACAATACAGACATATGTCTGTTTTAATCATCCCGTAGCCGAACCGGTTCAAGGCGAACCACCGGCTGGACGAAAGGCCGCCTATGCCCACGCGCAGCACCCCGAAAGCTTCCCACCCCCGCGGTCCGATCCGCAGCCAGGTGCTCGCCTTCGTGCGCGAGCGGCTGGCCGCCGGATCGCCGCCGACGGTGCGCGAAGTGCAGCAGGCATTCGGGTTCAAGGCCGTCGAGTCGGCGCGTCAACACCTGGAAGCGCTGGTGGCCGAAGGCCGGCTGGCCAAGGAGCCGGGCCGCTCCCGCGGGTATCGCCTGCCCGCGGCGGGCGGCCCGGCAGCGAACATCAGGCTGGTGCCGAAGCTGGGCCGGGTGCAGGCCGGCGCGCTGCGCGAGGCGATCGAGAATCCTGATCGCTGGGACCCGGAAGCCTGGCTGCCGGTCGAAACACCGGGAACCGGCGAGGAATTGTTCGCCCTGACCGTGCGGGGCGAGAGCATGACCGGCGCGGGCATCCTGCCCGACGATGTGGTCATTGTGCGTCGGCAGGACACCGCGCGTGACGGCGAGATCGTCGTGGCGTTGGTGCGTGACGAAGCCACGGTCAAGCGGTTGAGGCTGCGCGAGGGGCGGCTCGAGCTGTGGCCCGAGAACCCGGCCTTCGCGCCGCTGGTTTTCGCGCCATTGGTTTCCGCGCCGGATACGGAGATCCGGATCCTGGGCAGGGTTGTGGAAGTCCGCCGACGGCTGGCCTGACGGCCGGTCCTGAAGCCCACGCCTGCATCGGGTACCGGCGCAAAATCCTGGCGTCCCCAGCGCCGGGAGTTGGGTCGGAGCATCCCTGGTCCCCGTGAAACCGGAGGTCGGTCATGGCTGTCGTCGCCCATGATCCCGCGTTGTCGTCCCTGCCCTTGGTGGATCATTTCGCCGTGGCTGACCATTTCGCCGTGGCTGGTCATTTCACCGTGGCGGGCAATCTGGCGCTCGATGTGTTCAAACATCCCGCGCTGCATCGCCTGGGCGAAGCTCTCGAACCCGTGCCCGCGGGCAGACCCGCCTGGTCACGCGCCGAACTGGCCGGACGGCTGTGCGAACTGAGCGCCGGGCAGGACGGCTCGCTGCTGTCAGCGGCCATCGGCCTGGTGGTCGATGCGCAGCGCGGCGGCGAGCCCGTGGCCTGGATCTCGGCCACGCACGCGGTCTTCTTCCCGCCCGACGCGGCGGCCTGCGGCGTCGACCTGGCGACGCTGGTCGTGGTGCAGGCGAAGGACGGCGCGATGGCCGGTCGCGCGGCCGATGTGCTCCTGCGTTCGGGGGCGTTCGGGCTGGTGGTGCTCGATCTGGGGACGAGCGCCGCCATGCCCACGCCCCTGCAGGGGCGCCTCGTGCAGCTGGCGCTGAAACACGACGCGGCGGTGGTGTGCCTGACCGGCAAGCAGCCGGACGAGGCGTCGCTGGGCTCGCTCGTGTCGCTGCGCGGGCAGGCCGTGCGCCGGCGCTCGCGGGATGGCCGGCGCTTCATCTGCCGCATCACCACGCTGAAGGACAAGCGCCGCGGACCCGGCTGGACCTGGCAGGAGGTGCGCCATGGTCCGGAAGGGCTTTCCTGAAGCGCGCGGCTCCCGTGTGAAGCACGACGAGTCGCGCCGCGTCCCGCTCGATGACGACGGCCAGCCCGTCACGGATGAAGGGGCGAACGCAGAAGAGCCGGAAGATCGCGCCCTCCCCCCGCGCCCGGCCTCCGCCGCCGCCATCACGCGCACCGACCGTCTGGCCTGCGTGGCCCTGCCCGCGTTCCCGCTGCAACTGGTGCTGCGGCAACAGCCGGACTGGCGGGGCGTGCCGGCCGCGGTGCTCGGCCAGGACAACCCTCTGGCACCGCTGCTGTGGGTCAACGAGGCCGCGCTGCGGGTCGGCATCCTGCCGGGCATGCGCTACGCGGCGGCGCTTTCGGTCGACCATCGACTGCGCGCGACCACCGTCGACGACGACCGTCGCGACAAGGCCGTCGCCGCGCTGCACCGCCACCTGCTGCGCTACAGCCCGCGCGTCGAGCCTTCGCGTGACGACCCCGGCGTGTTCTGGCTGGACGCCGGCGGACTCGAGCGCGTCGGCGGCACGCCGCGCCAGTGGGCGGCGCGGCTGTGGGAGTCGCTGCGGCGCGCGCGCTTCGTGGCCGGGGTCACCGTCGGCTATTCACGCTTCGGCACCTGCTGCCTGAGCCGCGCCCACCGCCAGGTGCTGGTTCTGGATGCGCCCGCGGCCGAACAGGCGGCCTGCCGGCGCGTGCCGCTCTCGCGGCTGGACCTGGCGCCCGACGTGCGCGACGACCTGGCGCGGCTCGGCCTGAAAACGGTCGCCGACCTGCTGAGGCTGCCGGCGGCCGGCCTGGGCGCGCGGTTCGGCGCCGCCACGCTGCGGCTCGTGCTGCTGGCGCGCGGCCTGGGATTCGACCCGCTGCGGCCGGCCTTGCCGCCCGAGCCGGTGAGCGCCGTCACCTCGTTCGATGAACCGGAGACCGATGCGTGGCGCCTGCTGTTCGTGATCAAACGGCTGCTGCATCCGCTCCTGGCGCGGCTGGCCGACGAAACCCGCGCCGCAGCCGGTCT
>JAIFKS010000057.1 GCA_020049465.1 bacterium
CCGGTCGCGAACTGGACGGCATCGCGCGCGTGCTCGGCGGGCAGGCGCAGATGCTGCGCGGGGCCGGCGCCACCGAGGCCGCCTTCAAGGCGGCGGCGCCCGGCCGGCGCGTGCTGCACCTGGCGACGCATGCCGTGCTGCTGGGCGACGAATGCGCGCTGACGACGCCGGGCGCCCGGGGCGTGGGCGGCATCGCGCCCGTGGTGACCCCGACCGGCTCCGAGGCCGCTTCGCCGTGGCTGGGCAGGCGCGCCGTACTGGCGCTTGCCGGCGCCGACCGCGCCGACGAGTTCGATCGCGACGAGAACGAGGGTCTGTTGACAGCCGAAGAGGTCACGACGCTCGACCTGCGCGGGGTCGACCTCGTCGTCCTGTCCGCATGCCAGACCGGCGTAGCCGGGACCTTGGCGCGCGAAGGACGGCTCGGCCTGACGCGGGCCTTCCACCTCGCGGGCGCCCGCGCGGTGGTCGCGAGCCTGTGGCCCATCGATGACGAAGCCACGGCGATCTGGATGGAGCGGTTCTACGCGGCGAGGGCCGCCGGGGTCGTGTCCGCCGGCGAGACGGTGAGCCGCGCCTCGCGCGAAATGATCGCCGCCCGTCGCGCGGCGGGCCTGGACACCCATCCGTTCACCTGGGCGGCGTTCACGCCCTCGGGCGATTGAAGCGGTCGCGAGCCCCATTCGGTCCAGGCAACCACCTTGGGAGCTCAACCGGCGCCGGCCATCACATCCAGGTCCCCGGCCACGGTGGCCGCATCCAGGAACGCTTCGCGCACGCCGATCGTATCGAGATTGAGGCGCCTGGCGGCGGCATCGACCTCGGCCCAGCGTGCCTCCTCCAGATCCTGCACCAGATGGAGCAGCGGCAGGTACTCGTTGTCCGCCTCGCCGCAGAGCGCCCCCTTCAAGCTGCTGTCCAGCGGCAGGAACCCGACGACTTCCTGCATCGGCATCCCCATCATGGCGTCCAGCAGCGAGAACAGCCCGAGCAGATGCATGCTTTCGGGGTCGAAGCCCCAGAACGCGTAGCGCGTCGCGATCACCTCGAGAAACCGCGCGCGCTGCGAGGCCAGGCGCAGCAGGTCGGCCTGGGCGGCGGTCTGGCTGATATCGCTCAGCAGCACGACGCGCAGCCAGGTCCGCACACGGCGCCAGCCGAGCAGGTTGATGGCCTGGGAGATGGAGTTGACGCGGTTGGCCAGGCTGAAGGAAGCCGAATTCAGATAGGTCAGGAGCCGGAAGCTGACCGTCGCGTCGCTCTGGATCTGGGTGGCGATGTCGCCAAGGTCCGGGTCGTCCGACGCGATCAGTTTGAGAAGGTTGAAACGGGCGATCTGTCCCGATGACACGCGCCGCAGACGGACGATCTCGGGCTCCTTGCTGAAGGCGCCCTGGAACAGCCGGAAGCCGAGCTCGCGACACGCGACGACGCTCTCGGAGTCGGGAACGTCGAAGGCCATGGGCTGCGCCCCGAAGCGGGCGATCTCCGCCAGAAGCGCGTCCAGTTCCGCCGGGGTGCGCCCCGCCACCGTCACGCCGATGATGTCCGCCTGGCGATAGAGCTGCCCGCATTCGGGCTTCGCCGTGAAGCCCGGCACCGCCACCGCGAAGCCATCGCTCTTCAGCTGTTCGAGGCGCGCGGCCACGCCGTTGCTGGAGAATGTGCCCTCGCTGACGAGCACCGTCGTGCAGGCCGGCGGCAGCGCATAGACGCGATCATCGAGAACGTTCTTCTCGGACAGCGCGATCATCACCCGCAACTGACGCGCGATCAGCTGTTGCAGGCCGACGCCGGTGCTGGCCGCCACCGAAACCGGCACGTCTCCGGCGACGGGAATGCCCGTCAACGATTCGTCGGTGTTCCCGACGCAGAACAGTTCATAGCCCCACAGATGGCGCTGCTGGTCGAAGATGGCCTTGCGGGCGACGGCGACGGCCGCCTGTCCGGTTCCGCTGTTCTCGTGCGAACTCATGCTGACACTCCCTGTCAAGTTGCCCTGCCCGCGGTTGGCGGCGGCTCCGATCAACTGACCAGCGGCTCGACGTTCCAGATCCGCTGTGCGTATTCGAGAACCGAGCGGTCGCTGGAGAATTTTCCCATGCGGGCCGTGTTCAGGATGGACATCCGCGACCATTTTTCCCGGTCGGCGAACGTCAGCGCCACCTGGTCCTGGGTCGCCACGTAGTCGGCGTAGTCGGCCAGAAGCAGATAGTGGTCGCCGCCGTCGAGCAGCGATCGCAGGATCGGTGCGAACAGCCCGGGGTTCTCCGGCGAGAAATCCCCCGCGCCGATCATGTCCAGCACGCGGCGCAGTTCGTCGTTTCCGTCACGCCAGGCGCGGGGATCGTACCCGTCCGCGCGCGTCCGGTTCACTTCCGCGGCCGTCAGGCCGAAGATGAAGATGTTCTCGCGCCCGACCTCTTCCATGATCTCGATGTTGGCGCCGTCCAGGGTGCCGATGGTCAGCGCCCCGTTCAGCGACATCTTCATGTTGCCCGTGCCCGACGCTTCCAGGCCGGCGGTGGAGATCTGTTCGGACAGGTCGGCCGCCGTGACGATCTTCTCCGCCTGGGACACGCAGTAGTTGGGCAGGAAAACGACCCGCAGCAGTCGGCTGGCGACGGGGTCGGCGGCGATCGTCGCGGCCACCGAGTTGATCAGCTTGATGATGAGCTTGGCCTGGTGGTAGGCGGGAGCCGCCTTGCCGGCGAAGATCACGGTCCGGGGCACGACGCCCTCGCCGCCGCCGTCACGCACGCGGTTGTACAGTGTCACCACGTGCAGCACGTTCAGGAGCTGGCGCTTGTATTCGTGGATGCGCTTGACCTGGACATCGAACATCGTGTTCGGATCCACCCCCAACCCGGTGCGGCTGAGGATGTACCGCGCCAGGCGCCGCTTGTTGGCCAGCTTGATATCGCGCCACTGGCTGCGGAATTCGGGATCGTCGGCCAGCGGCGTCAGGCGTTCCAGTTCCTCGAGATGGCGGATCCAGCCCGTGCCGATGCGGTCGGTGATGAGCTGCGACAGCAGCGGATTGGCCTGGAAAAGCCACCGCCGCGGCGTGATCCCGTTGGTGACGTTCTGCAGCCGCCCCGGGAAAACGCGTTCGAAGTCGTGGAACAGTTCATCGCGCAGGATCCGGCTGTGCAGTTCCGCCACGCCGTTGACGGCATGGCTGCCGGCGATCGCCAGGTTGGCCATCCGCACGCGCGGCGCCGCACCTTCCTGGAACAGCGACAGGCGCGCCGGCAACTCCGGCTCGCCGGGATGGTCGCGGCGCACATCGTCCAGGAAACGGCGGTTGATCTCGCGGATGATCTCCAGATGGCGGGGCAGCATCCTGCCCATGAGCTCCACGGGCCAGGTTTCCAGCGCCTCGGGCAGAACGGTGTGGTTCGTGTAGGCGAAGGTCCGCGTGCAGATCGACCAGGCTTCGTCCCAGCCCAGTCCCTCGTCGTCCATCAGCACGCGCATCAGTTCGGGCACGGCGATCGTCGGGTGCGTGTCGTTCAACTGGATCGCCACATAGTCGGCGAAATCGGACATCCTTCCCGATTGCCGGCGGAAACGCTGCATGATGTCGGCGATGGTGGCCGCCACCAGGAAGTACTGCTGGCGCAGGCGCAGCTCCCGGCCCTGCTCGTTGTCGTCGGCGGGATAGAGCACCTTGGAGATGTTCTCGCTGTGGACCTTGGCCTGGACGGCGCCCGCGTAGTCGCCGCGGTTGAAGACCTGCAGATCGAACTCGCGGCTCGAGCGCGCGACCCACAGGCGCATGTTGCTGACGAACTGCGTGCCGAAACCCGGAATGAGGATGTCGTTGGCCATGGCCATGACGATCTCGCCGTCGACCCAGCGCGAACGCCGGTTGCCCCGCGCGTCCTCGTAGACCTCGGTGCGCCCGAAATAGCGCACCGGGAACATGTGACGCGCCCGGCGGACGTCCCAGGGACTGCCGGACTGCGACCAGTTGTCGCACTTCTCACGCTGATAGCCGTCCTCCAGCGTCTGCTGGAAGATGCCGTAGTCGTAGCGGATACCGTAGCCGTAGCCGGGAATGCCCTGGCAGGCCATCGAATCCAGATAGCACGAGGCCAGCCGTCCCAGTCCACCGTTCCCAAGGCCGGGATCGGCTTCCTGGTCCTCGAGGTCGGCCAGGTTGAAGCCCAGCACGGCCACCGCCTGCGCCGCGGTCTCCTCGAGATCCAGGCTGATCAGGTAATTGCGCAGGAAGGGGCCGGGCAGGAACTCCATGGACAGGAAATAGACGCGCTTGGCCGAATTGTCGGACAGCGTGCGCTGCGACTCCGTCCAGCGGGCGAGCAGGCGCTCGCGCACACACTGCGCCAGGCCCAGATAGCACGAGTACCGATCCGGGGTTTGCGCATCGTTGCCCAGGGTCACCCGGATGTGGCGCAGGATGTCGTCCCGCAGCTGCTCCGCCGCCGGGGCGGCTTCCTGCCGGGTCTCGACGCGCTTGTCAGTCGCCAAAGGCATCGCTTTACCTCGTCCATCCGTGGCCCCACGTACCCATCCCATGCCGGACCGGCACCCGGGATTGGACCGGGAGCCGCGGCAAGGATGCTATCGGCCGACCGCAGGCGGGGTTGTAGCGATTGTTTGGGGCTTCGGCATGGGCAGAACCCGTACGGCATTCCGTATATTCACGACAACAAATGTATGGTATGGTGGGCATGCACCGGATGCGGCTGCGTCCGGGCGCCGTGGGCTCTTCCACGTTTGGAGGCCGGGATGCTGACTTCCGCGATCGTCCAATCCAGCCGCCGCAGGGGATCCGGACCCGCAGGCGTGGCCTTGTTCGTGATGCTGGCGCTGTCACCCTGGCTGCCGTCGCCCGGGGCGCGGGCGCAGTGCCTGGACTTCGGCGGCGACCTGGTGCCCATCGGCGAAGTGGCGCTGCCGGATGACAGCTACGGCATGGCGACCAGCGGGGATTACGTCTACATCATCGGCGGCGCTTCCGCGGCGTTCCTCCAGATTGTCGATGCCGCCGACCCTGCGCATCCCGTCGTTGTCGGCAGCCTTCCCCTGAACCCGTACCCCTACTGCCTGGACATCGAGCAGGACCTGATGGCCATCGGCGGGTCCGGGCGCCTTCAATTCTACAACATCGCCGATCCGACAGCCCCGATCCTGGTGGGCGAACTGATCCTGCCTTACCGCGTTGCCGCCCTGGATCTTGTCGGGGGCTTCGCGTACCTGGGAACGTTGTCCTATCCGCTGCGAACCGCCCAGATCCTGGATGTCTCGGACCCCGCAGCCGCGGTGATCGTGGGTTCCTTCCCCCTGCCGAACAGCTCGAGCAGACCGACCAATGCCGAGAGCATCGTCGTCCGCGACGACTACGCCTACGTCGCCGTGAGTTCCGCGGGCCTCCTTGTCGCCGACGTCTCCGATCCCGCGGCCCCTGTCGTCGTCGGGACCACGGCGACCGTCTTCAGCGCCATGGATGTGACGCTGCACGGATCGTTTGCCGTCGTTGCCGATGATTACTACGGCGTGACGGTGGTCGACATCGCTGACCCGCTCCAGGCGACGATCGTCGCCACGGTGAGGACACCCGACCGCTCCGTGGCGGTGGCCATGGCGGGTGATCTCGTTCTGGCGGCCACGACGTTCGGCGTGCAGGTGCTGGACCTCGGCGATCCGCGGACACCGCTGTGGGTCGGCGGCCTGAACGCGGCGCCCAACCGGGTCGAAGATGTGCAGCCTCTCGGCAATCGTGTCGTGTCGCTCGAATCGACCGGCCGGCTGCGCGTGTTCGATTTCGCGGCTCCCGGCCCCGGGCTGGCCGGCCACTTCGCATCCGCAGGCACGCTGCAGGACATCGAGATCGTCGGCTCGTTCGGCTACGCCGTCACGAAGGCGCCCGGCGTCCTGCAGGTCCTGGACCTCTCGGATCCGGACCTGCCGGTTGTCGCCGCGCAGATTCCCGTCGGCGACGAGGCGTTCGAGATGGGCTTCGACGGCCACCTGGCAGGCATCTCGTTCCAGGATACGGGAGGACAGACGGGCGTCCGCTTCGTCGACGTCTCGTCGCCGACGTCACCGGCGGTCGTCGGCACGTTCAGCGGCCCGGCCTCCGAGGTCGTGATGAACGGGGGCCGCGCCTTCCTGCCGGGAGCCACGGGCACGCGTATCGTCGACCTCGCGACGCCTTCGGCGCCGACACTCGTGGGGACCATCCCGACGCTGGGCCACGTGGCCGTCGTGGGCGCGCTGGCCTACGTCGCCGGCCCCACCGGGCTGAGGATCTGGGACGTCTCGACACCGTCGTCGCCGGTGCTGCGGGGCAGCGAGTCGCCGAACGTCACCACCAGCGGCGAAGTGACGGTCAGCGGCGACTGGGCCTACGTCGACAACGGCACCGGCACCCTGCGCATCCTCCGCATCTCGGACCCGACCCGCCCCGCGACCCAGGGCAGCCGACTGTTGTACAGCCGGTGCGCGGAGATCCGGGCGCAGGACCAGTGGGCCTGCATCGCGCTGGACAGGGGCGAGGTCGTGGTGATCAACGCCGTCAATCCGGGCTGGCCGGTCGTGGTCGGCTCCTTCGGCACCGACGGAGCCGCGCGCGGCCTGTCGCTCGGATTCGGTCGCGCCTGGGCCGCCGCGGATCTGCTGCAGTGGGGACCGCACCAGTGCCAGTTCGTGGCGCCGGTCATCGACGTGCCGCCGTTCGCGGCAAATCGCCTGCGCGCCTTTCCGAACCCGTTCAATCCGCTGACGACGATCGCCTTCGACCTGGAACGGCCCGGCCCGGTCACGCTGGACGTGTTCGCCCCGGACGGGCGCCGTCTGCGGACCCTGCTGCGGGCCGAACGGGCGGCGGGTCGCCACGAGGTGACCTGGGATGGCCGCGACGAGCGGGGCCGCCTCATGGCATCCGGCAGCTACCTGTGCCGGCTGCAGACGACGGCCGGACGGCAGGTGGCGCGGTTGACGCTTCTCAAGTGAGTTCCGATCGCGCGGTGGCTGGGGTTGGATTCACGGATCACCGCCGCAATCGTCGCGCTCGGCGGCCCTCGCCCCTAGACTTCCTGCGAAGGCATCACGATCCAGAGGACCACGTACACCAGGATTCCGGGAAACGCGGCGCTGAAGATCGACAAGATCACGTACGCGAGCCGGAACCGACCGGGCGACCAACCGAGGCGCTCAGCAAGGCCGCCGCAAACCCCTGCGATCATCCTGTCCTGGGATCGGCGAACCTGCGGCACTGTGGTCGTCATCTCGCTCTCCTTCGGCATGGACCCTGGTGACGCCGTCCTTACCCGGACCGCAGCCCGAATATTCTGTGCCGGCTCGACTATGGGGCACAAATGAAGGCCCCGCTGCTCCAAGAGCAGCGGGGCCTCACAGTCACAGCATCAACCCTCAGGCTGATCCTGCCCTAATCGACTACCACCGGCTGCCGCCGCCGCCCGAGCCGCCACGGCTGCCGCCGCCGCCGCCGCTGCCGCCGCCGTAGCCGCCACGGCCACCGCCGCCGCCGCCGCCACCGGCGCCACGGGGCTTGTCTTCGGCCTGGTTCACGCGCAGGGCGCGGCCGCCCAGTTCCTTGCCGTCAAGGGCCTGGATCACACCGGAGATGGCGTCGTCGTCCATCTCGATGAAGCCGAAGCCACGCGGACGACCGGTCTCGCGGTCGTTGATCAGAGCCACCGAGTGAACGGTGCCATGCTGACCGAACAGCTGACGGAGTTCATCTTCGGTCGCGGTGAAGGGCAGGTTGCCGATGTACAGTTTCTTCAAAGCATTCTCTCCAGGTGCGGGAAGGCCCGCTTAGCCAAGCGCTCGGGACTGCCAAATAATTGCGGCGCATCCCCTGCGCTTCAGAATGGCCGGGCAGCCGGTTCGGCGGCTCGGCCCTTTCCCCCGACGGTCGGGGGAATCTCGGGGCCCGCTCGGAGCGGGCGTCGCTCTCGACATTTCTATTCGCGACACGACGGGCGTCGGGCGGCCGCGCCTGCAATCGTTTGTCACTGCTTTAGTTACCGGGAAACCCCCGAGCCACAAAGGGCCGGGGGCCTCTGTAAACTTCTCACTGCCGTACAATATAACCCAAATCGGCCCGTTGGGCCAGAAAAGTATGGCCCCCCCGGAAACGCCCGTTCGACTACCGGTACTGCAGCTTCAGCGAACCCCAGTCCGTACTGTCGTTGCCCACCGTGCCGCAGTAGGGACAATCCAGTTCGTAGGCTTCGGCCTGCGCGCAGGTCAGGCAGGCAAAGCCCATGTTCACGATCGCGGTCGGTAGCGTGGTCTGCGACGCGACGACGAACGTGTAGGTGCCCGCATCCAGGCACACGCCGAGATCCGTCACACTATTGCCCTGCGCGCTGCTGACGCAGGTGCCGGCCGCGCAGTCGTCCATCAGCATGACGGCGGTGGTGGTGGTGGTGGCGAACGCGATGCCGGTCGTTGCGGAGAACTGGAAATAGCCGGCCTGGGCGACGGTGACCTCAACCACGTGCAGGGTCCAACCCGTGTAGTCGACGCCGCAGAGGACCTCGCCCGGGACCCCGTCCAGGTAGTTGAAATATCCCTGCTGGCTGCAGGTCCAGCTCTGGAACGGCGTGCAGTCGAGGGCCGAAGCCGGGGCCGGCAGGACGATCGCCAGGGCCAGGACGGCCAACAGCGCGGAAATGGCGGTGGGGCGCATGGTGCCTCCGGGAACGCGGTGGTTCAGGGATCCAGGGGGTTGGACGACATCAGGACTATTTTACTACAGATTCAGGATTCCGGGTCACTATATTAACCGACGCTTGATCCCCTTCGGGAGGCTCCATCAGCCGGTAAAGTTCCGGAACTTGCCCCGGCGAGCGTCAGCGGTAAGCCGCTTTCAGCCCTCCCCATGTCGTGGACTGCTCCGAAACCGCATCGCAGGGCAGGGAACTGGGCTCCATGCGATAGGCGTAGATATAGGTGCCTTCCATGCCGCTGAGCAGCTCTCCGTAAAGAGCCATGACCTGCCCGGTGCCAGCCAGCGCTTCGGCGCCGGGCGGGTAGGTGCCGTCGAACATCGAAAGTTCCGGCCAGCACATCTCGGAGCAGCTCTCGAAATAAGGGGTGCCGGAAAGTTCGAGGAAGCGGCCGACAACCGTGGGCCCGGGCATGCATTCGGCGTGGGCGAAATTCTGCCGCTGCGGCCACCAGATGAAGGTCCGGTTGCCGGCGGCATCGACGGCCCAGATCCGGTAGATCGAATCGAACCAGGCATTGACCGGGGTGACCGTCAAGTCAAGGTGCGTCTCGCCGAGGGCCGGCCAGGGAAGCACATCCGTCACCTGGGCGACGGGTGTGCACAGGCCGATCATCTCGCATTCGACGATCCAGCCGACGAACTCGGCGGGGGGCGCCGCCGTCACGGTGAAGTCGATGGACAAGACCACATCGTCGCCGGCACAGGCGGCGGTCATCAGAACGGTGGTGCACGCCGGGGGCTCGGTCGGGGCCGGGGCGGCCCCGGCCAGGGCCAGACCGGCGAAGGCAGCCAGGATCAGGCGGGCAGCGCGGCGCATCATCAACAGCCTGCTTCGATTCAGGTGCGGATCCGGCGCGGAGATCGCGTTCATGATACCAGATTGTCGGCCGCGGATCCATGGTCCGAGTCTCGCGAGAACTTGCGCCGGCGCAAGTTGAGGAGGACAAGTCGCGGCAGGCGATGATCCAGCACGCAACATGATGCCGCCATCATCCCGCCGGCGGCTCCCCATCATAGGCCTCCGCGTGCACCCCCGCGACCGCCCGCCCCGACGGGTCGTCCCGCAACCGCAGGCTCGGGTCCCAGGCCAGGGCCGCTTCGGTCGAACAGGCCACCGATTTGCCGTACGGCACGGTCCGCAGCACCGACTCGGTGTTCCCGAAATGCTGCTCGAAGACCATGCGGTACAGGTACGCTTCCCTGGACAGCGGCGTGTGGATCGGGAACGTTGCCGCGCGCCCGGCGAAAACCTCGTCGCTGATCAGGTTCTCCGCGGTGGCCTTCAACGCGTCGATCCAGCCGTAGCCCACGCCGTCGGAAAACTGCTCCTTCTGCCGCCAGGCGATGCGCGACGGCAGCAGGTCGGCAAAACACTCGCGCAGCACGCGTTTCTCGATCACGCCGCCGCCGCACATCTTGTCGGCGGGCGCCATGCTCATCGCCACATCCAGGAACCACTTGTCCAGGAACGGCACGCGCGCCTCGACGCCCCAGGCGGCCAGCGCCTTGTTGGCGCGCAGACAGTCGTACAAGTGCAGGTTCTCCAGCTTGCGCAGCAGTTCGAGGTGGAATTCCCGCGCGTTGGGCGCCTTGTGGAAATAGAGGTAGCCGCCGAACACTTCATCGGCGCCTTCACCCGAAAGCACCATCTTGATGCCCATCGCCCTGATCCGGCGCGCCATCAGGTACATGGGTGTCGCGGCGCGGATGGTGGTCACGTCGTACGTTTCCAGGTGCCGGATCACGTCGGGCACGGCGTCGAGCCCCTCCTGGATCGTGTAGACCACCTCGTGGTGCACGGTGCCCAGGTGCGCGGCCACCTCGCGTGCGGCGGCGAGGTCGGGCGAATCGACCAGGCCCACCGCGAAACTGTGCAGACGCGGCCACCACGCAGGCGACCTTTCACCGTCCTCCACGCGCATCGCCGCGTGGCGCGCGGCCAGGGCCGCGATCACCGATGAATCAAGCCCGCCCGAGATAAGAACGCCGTACGGCACGTCGGACATCAGGTGGCTGCGCACCGCATCGTCGAGCGCGGCTTTCAGCGCGGCCTTGTCGGTGGTGCATCCGGCAACGCCCTCCCACGACTGCCAGTCGCGCCGCCACCACCGGCGCGGCGCCTCCTGGCCGCTCGACCACAGGTGGCCGGGCGGGAACACCGCCACCTCGTCGCACACCGGCTCCAGCGCCTTCATTTCCGAGGCCACGTGCAGCGTTCCGGCCGTATCCCGGCCGTAATAGAGCGGAATGATCCCCAGATGGTCGCGCGCGATCAGCCAGCGGTCGCGCGTCTGGTCGTACAGTACGAAGGCGAACATGCCGCGCAGACTGTCGAGGAAGTTCTCCCCCTGCTCGGAGTAGAGAGCAAGGATCACTTCGCAGTCCGAGCCCGACTGGAACGCGTAGCTGCCTTTCAGCTGTGCCTTCAGTTCCTGGTGGTTGTAGATCTCGCCGTTGACTGCCAGCACATGCGTGCCGGCCGCGTTCTTCAGCGGCTGCGCGCCGCCGACCGGGTCGACGATCGCCAGCCGCTCGTGGGCCAGGATGGCGTTCGGCGCGGTGTGGATGCCCGACCAGTCGGGTCCCCGGTGCCGCATCAGGCGCGACATCTCCAGGGCGCGGCTTCGCAGTGCGGCAGGATCGGTCTTGAGGTCGAGCAGGCAGAAGATCGAGCACATGTTCCTGGACGCTCCCGGGGGCTGTTGGGGCCAAGAGATGCGACGCCTTGGTATCACATTCGGCCGGTCGCGTATACGGCGTCCCGTCCACCGGCTCCGGCGACCGCCCCTCTCAATACCATACCAACCGGTTGGTATGCTCACCGCAACCAGAAAGGTCGCCATGCACGATACCATGCCGGAAGGCCCGCCCAGGAACGATTCGTCGCGCGCGTCGCCGCACACTGGCGACGACGACCTGGAACTGGCCCAGACGGACGCAAACCTGGCGACCGTGACCGCCCGCCTGGCGGCGACCGATCGGAACCATCGCGGATTCCCGCGCGCCGATTCCCTGCTGGACCGGGCGCGACCCATCCTGTCGGGCGACCGCTTTCCCCTGCAGTTCGCCGAGTTCTCGCTGCGGCGGGGACAGATTGCGCGGCGGCGCTGGGAATCGTTCGGGGAGACGCCGGACAGCTCCGACGCCGCGCACGCGCTCATCGGCGAGAGGCGATGATGCCGCTGATGGCCTCGATGCTGCTCAAGCGGTCTTCCACCGCGCCGAGCGCGTTCACGTTCGCGATCGAGGCTGCCCCAACAGCAGCACTCACCTGGCCGGCGGCCGCGGCGATCGATCCCTGCATCGCCTCGGAGGACGAACGGATCTGCGAACAGATCGAGGCGGCCATCATGTACATCGCGCGCTCGAGCCGATCGAAGCCCTGGATCATCGTCGCGCGCGTCTTGAACTGCTGCCCGATGCTCGCCATCTCGAAATCCTGGTCCGCGTGCAGCAACACTTCCGAGTACCTCGCCAGGCACAACTCCAGTCGAGCCAGCGCATCAGGGTCCATCTGAATCCGCGGCGAGCTCACCCATTCGGGCTCCAGTGGTCTGCTCTGGTAGTCATTGAAGTCGCTGTACGGGTTCGCCGGCGGAACGATGATCGGCGTTCCATCATCCAGTCGCAGGGTGACCGCTTCACAGGCGATCTTCGCCTCCGACAACATCTCCACCACGGATCGAAACTGCACTCGCTGGCCCGGCGGCGCCCACAGCGATGCAACCTGTCCCGCACGCTCGTACCACAGGCGCACCCGTTCCTGTGCGATCGTGGACGCTTCCACCGCTTCCCAGAAGGCATTGAAACGCCGCTCGGATAAGTGTCTCTCCATGAGCCCGACGGCAGCGTCGAGCGCCTCGATGGCGGCCATGCCGCTGGTGATCACCAACTCGCTTGCCTTGGCCGTCGCGTCGATTCTCCAGGCCAGCCAAACGCTCGAACTGGCTGCCACCACGATGTCGTCGTGGGTGACCGGTTGCTTGGATTCTCCGCGTTGACGCGAGCTCTCAAGAGTCCGCTTCAGCGCGTCCCCCTCGGTCCGCGACAGCGCCGCGGGCAGAATCCCGGCCGCCAGCACGGTCTTGGGCAAGCCGATCGCGACCAGCGAGACGTCCCGGTTGCGGATCGGGCGGAACATCGCCGCCACCATGGAGAGCGCGACCGCGATGGTGAGGACCTCGGGAATCAGCGTCGAGATGTGGGGAATCAGCAGTCTGGCCAGTGCGTAGAAAAGCACCAGCGCCACCACACATCGCAGGACGAACAACCGCGAACGCAGCCGGACGTGATCCAGGATCGAGCCCGCGGCCGGAAACCTCACATTGTCGAGTGGATCCATAGCCAGCGCGCCACCCGTGAACTTGCGCACAACGAAGTAGCCCACCAGCCCGACGACGAGATGAAACCACGAGGGCGTCTTGTTCCAGCCTTCCATGCCGGCGCGCAGCGCCGTCAATACGAAGAACGCCGCAGAGAAAATTACCAGCCCGAGCACCACGCCCCACACGATGGCCCAGGGCCGGAGATCGCGCTGGATCCGGGCGGCGTTCTGACGCAACCGGTGGGATTCGCCCGCAGCCTGCTCTTTCCACCGGCTCTCACGGCCGGCTCGTTGATCACGAACGGCCTGTTCGAGGCGCGCGCTGTTGAATACGTAATCACACGTGCCTTCTACCCTGAGCATGGATTCGCCTCGCAATCGGTCAAATGGTCACATGTGCCGGACAATCGCGGATGCGTCACCAGGGGATACGGAGACGACCGGGGCCGTGCCGCACGTCGAGCGCTGGAACCGAGGGCGGTCTGGAAAGGAGACGGCGAGAGTTCACTGCCCCCCACGGGCACCGGCCGTGTCCCCTGACGGTTCCCGCCGTCCCCCAAACTCCCCCTCACGAGCCAAGACGTCAGCCAAATGGTATATCGCTTTGCGTTAGGAAAGGGTTAGTTCCCCGAGCGGGGCACGCCGGGAGACTGGAGAGCCGGCGCAACTGCCATTCGTCGGGTTTCCGGATGACCGCTGCCCGATCCTGCTAAGAATCCACCAGCCCCAGGATTGCCGCCGGCACCGGAGCCTCGAACGCCATCAACCGACCATCGTGGGGATGAGGAAAGGAAAGGGTTCGCGCGTGCAGCGCCATCCGCGGGATGCGGTCGCCCTTCTTTCCGTACTTCGCGTCGCCGGCGACGGGATGTCCGGCATCGGCGAGATGGACGCGGATCTGGTTCTTCCGCCCGGTCAGCAGCGTGATGTCCAGCAGGCTGAAGCGGGGCGTTTCCTTGACGACCCGATAGAGCGTCTCGGACCACTTGCCCTTGTCCGCGTCGGGGGTGGAATAGACGAACTGGTCCGCATTCTCCGCCAGGTAGCCGGCGAACGTCCCGCTCTTCTCGGCGAGACTTCCGTGCACGACGGCGGTGTAGTGCTTCTCCACCTCTTTCCAGTTTCCCTTCAGTCGCTGCTGGACGGCCGCGCTCTTCGCGAAGACGAGCAGGCCCGAGGTTTCACGGTCGAGCCGGTGGACGGTGTAGGCGCGGATCCACGAACGGTTGCTTCCCTTGCGCAGATAGTTTGTGAGCAGACGTTCGGCGGTGACGTTCCTGTCGCCGTCGTAGCTGTTCGTCAGCAGGCCTGGCTCCTTGCAGACCACAAGGAGGTCCTGGTCCTCGTGCAGGATCTGCAGGCCCCTGATGGGGCGGCGCTGGGGCCCTGTTCGCGTGCGGTTCATGGGACGCATGGTATACGTCGGGGCGGCTGAGTTCAACCACTGCAGGTGTACCCGGTAGGAACGGTCCTTTGTCGGATCGAATCATGGGGAGGCACAGGCCATCAGCGCGCTCATCGCAGCGGAATTCGCCGCCATTCCTAGCGAACCACCACTTCCGCCACGGAATCGATCCCCAGGGAGTACGTGCTGTTTGCGGCGAACCCGGCACCCGCCAGCGATCGCAATCGGAGTTGCTGCAGGAACACCGTCAACTCCGCGCCGGGATCAAAGCGGGCCAGGTCGTCCGGGGTGACGAAATACTCTCCATCATTCGCCGTTGCCCCGCCGAGGGCGACGAATCCCTCGCGGCCGGTGCCGTACACCAGGAGCCAGGTGAACCCGGGCCCGGTACCCTCCCAGGTGACGGTGAAGCCGGTGGCCCGGCTGACTTCCGTTCCGGGGGCGACTGGCGACGTCAGCACCGGCGCCTCGTTCAGGTACTGCAGCGAAAGGTCCAATGCGGGAACCTCGGTGCCGCCGGGCACCTGCAACCGGTACGATGCACCGGCTTCGAATTCACGCCGTTGGCTCATCGCGATGAAGCCCGGGCCGGCAGGCGCCAGGGACAGGGCGCCGATCCTGACGTCGCCGCCGGCATCATGAAGCGGGACCATGAGGGCGGCGTCATTGAACTCGGCCAGAGCCAGGCTGGACCACGAGGGCTGCGACGCGCCGGCGCTCCATCTCGCCCGCATGTGCAGTTTCACGTAGGCCTGGACCTGCCCCACCAGTCCCGTGGTCGTGTCCACATGCACGGCGAATGTACCCAGCGCGCCCGGGCATCCGTTCAGGAAGAGTCCGAACGGGCTGCCGCTGTCCGGTACGGATGACCAGCGGTTGTCGCCGTCCAGCCGGCTCAGGCGCGCCGGCAGGTACATCAGATTCTCGGGATCATTGATGGGGTCGTACGCGGGCCGAATGGCAACGCCTGCCGGCAGCGACGCATCAAGGGCTGGCCCGGTGATGAGGTAGGCCGGCCCGAACTGGCGGCACCCGGCCGGTGGCGGCGGCACCTGTGCGGCTTCGCGGATGGAGAACCTGCCGGCGGCGCCGACTGCGCCCGGCGGCACCAGCAGCACGCACTGGGCGTCGAACCTGAGCTCGCCACCCTCGGCGCCGATCAGCGCAGAGGCAACGGAGCCGGAAGAATCCGGTTGGCCGGTCAGGTTATCGGAGCAGGCATTCAGCAGGAAAGCGACAGACAACACCAGGACGCCACGGATCACCGCGCCGAATCGATTCATTCCCGAAGACCATCCCTCTTGCCCCTGATTACCCGGAACATACGGGACGCGCGCGGTGCCTGTCAATTCGTTGCGGGTGCTCGGCGCTACAGGTTCAGACGCGGCGCAGATCCCGCCGGCGCGCCATCGTTTGGGATTATGCATAGGGTCAGGTTCTGCAGAGGCTCAAGCTCAGTTAACGCCGACGACCATCATCGTGACAAGGACGATGCCGATGCCGGCAGCGATGCTGGTCGTTAGCCCTGTGCCGCGCGACCGAGCCCACCCGCTAAGGGCGAGGCTGGCGAGGAGGGAGTAGAGCCCGAACAGGAAACTGAGGACGAGCAGCACACGCGCACCGCCTGACCCAGCCGCAGGCGCTGCGGAAGGTGCTTCCGGGTGCAAGCCCGCCACCAGTGCGGTCGAGGCTACGACCGTAACAATAAAAGCCACCGAGGAACTGACAGCAAAACCGATGGACAAAGAGGCTGTCTTCCCGTCAGCGCGCCGCGCCAGAAGCATACCGAGGAATGTTGCCGCGAACCCCCCCAGAAACGCGCTCAAACCGCCGAGTTGAGCGGCGAGGGCGGAAAGGTATGCTGGGGAGAGATCGTCCATGTTTCCAGCTTACACGAGAGAATAGAGAAAAACAAACCACCATTCTCCGCGCCGCACCCGCCAAATTCTCCCAGTCGTTGGGGTGGTCCTTCCGATCAGCGATGGCGCACACGATCGCCTGGCGCCTCAAGGGCTGGCGGCGTCCACCTCAACGTCACGAAGCACCCGACCGCGGAGTGGACGGCGCTGCAGGTCAGGCAGGTCGATTGACTTTCGGACCGGCCGTGAGGGATATTCAAGGCGTCTCAGTGGGTACCGCGGGCTTCGGACGGAGGATGGCGCTTTGAATCCAGCATTCCCGGATTGCATGATCTCAAGTCGCGGAAGTGCTCGCTGCCGATGAGTCGCGAAATGTGTTACCGCTGCTTCTGGCCGAAGGCGCACTGCTGGTGCGCCTCGATCGAGCCGATGCACACGAACACGCGCTTTGTGCTGCTCATGCACCCGAAGGAATGGAAGCAGGAGAAGGCCGCCACCGGCCGGCTGACGCATCTCTGCCTCGCGGAGAGCGAGGTGCATATGGCGCTGGAGTGCGACACACATCCCGCGGTGCAGGCGATCATGCGCGATCCGGAAAGTTTTCCCGTGCTGCTCTATCCGGGCGAGGGAGCGCACAATCTCTCGCGCGGTGCGCTCACGGCCGCCGATCTCGGCGGCCGGCGCCTGGTGGTCTTCGTGCTGGATTCGACCTGGGGCGGGGCGCGCAAGATGCTCAAGCTCTCGCCGAACCTGCAGCGCCTGCCGCGCGTCGTCTTCACGGCGTCGGCGCCAAGCCGCTACGTGATCAAGCGCCAGCCGCAGGAAGGATGCCTGTCGACGCTCGAGGCCGTACACGAGACGCTGCTCGCTCTCGAGCGCCATGGACTCGACCGCTACGAACGTCCCGACCAGCTCCTCGCGGTGTTCGACCGCATGCAGCAGTTCCACATCGAGTTCGCGCGCGACCCGGCGCGGGTCGATGGTCGCCACCACCGTGCGACGCCGCTGCCGCCGGATGCGGATGTCGCCAGGCGGTTCTCCGACCAGGCGCCGGCCGCGCCGTCCAGGCGGCGCCGCTACATCCGGGGGGTCGGGTAGCGCCGGACCTGTCCGTATATGCCTGTGGCCCCCAAATACTCCGTCGGCCTCGCGCCCATTGCGGTTGTCGTGCGGTGAGGGGAGCACACTTGAATGTCCAAGATCATCTTCTGCGGCAGAGGCGTCGGAGATTCCGGTGACGGCCGTTCGAAAGCCGCCGCGCTCGTGGTTGCGGGCGGATGGCTGTAATAATCGGACGCCGCCATCCTGTTTGTGTTAACCAGAATGAGCCAAGAGCGCGATTCCGAGACTCAGAGACAAATTCGCGGCGTTTCCCACACTCCGGGTACCTCTCTTGAAATCTCTCCGTTTTCGCGTCACAGCGAACGCCGAGAGATCGCACTCGCAACGGCCTGCCCCGCCAACACTTTAAAAAGACCCTCGTGCCATGACGGCCGAGGGCCTCTGTTAACTTCTCGCTCGTCGATTCCGGCGCGGAAAAGGATTGGCTCCCCTGACCGTCCCCTCCTCGAACCCCGCGGTCACGCCTTTTCGGTCCAGAGCCGACTCAACGGCACAGCCCAGAGTCCCTCTCCGAACGGAACGGTATCCTCCCCGTCGTACAGCACCACGCCGGTCGTGAAGCGCTCCCCGGCAGCGTCCCGCAATTTCTTCAAGCCCCGAAAGTCCTTCGCAACCACCGTCCCCGAGAGTTTGACTTCGACGCCGGCGATCCGGCGACCAGCGCGCTCAAGGACAGCGTCGACTTCGGCCCCCTCCTTGTCGCGGAAATGATGGAACTGGATCCGCTCCTGAGACCAGCCGGCCTGCCGCCTGAGTTCCTGGACCACCCAGGTCTCGAGCAGGTGGCCAAGCAGGGGCCGGTCTTCGCGAAGCGCCGCGGCTGAATGGTTCAGGACAGCGCAAGCCAAGCCCGTGTCTCCCACGTGAAGCTTCGGCGCCTTGACCAGGCGACTGAGCCGGTTGCTGTGCCAGGCGGGCAACCGATGGATCAGGAAGACTTGTTCAAGAAGCGTCACGTAGTCGCCGATCGTCGGTCTGCTCAGGCGGAACGAGCCGGCGAGTTCAGCGAGATTGAACAGCTGGGCCGTCTGGGCCGCGGCCAACGCCATGATCCGAGGCAGAGCCTCGATTCCCCGGATGCGCGCGAGGTCCTTGATATCCCGCTGGGCAATGGTCTCGACGTATTCGCGATACCAATCAGTTCGTCTGCGCTCGCTGGCGCGGGACAACGCAGCCGGGTAGCCTCCGGCGGCAACGATCGCCGCGATCTCGTCGCCGAGACGATCGGCGTGGTGCATCATGCCCACGCCGACGAAAAGATCGTCGATGAACCCCGACCGCCGGCCCAGGACCTCGCAGCGGGACAACGGATGCAGCCTGATGATCTCCATCCGTCCGGCAAGGGAGTCGGACACCCTGGGGATCATCAGGATGTTTGCCGAGCCGGTGAGGATGAAGCGCCCCGGCGTACGGTCGCGATCGACGGCGAGCTTGATCGTCGAGAAGAGTTCCGGGACCCGCTGGACCTCGTCCAGAATGACCCGATCCGGCAACCCGGCGATGAACCCGGCCGGATCGTCCTTTGCCGCCGAGCGGACGCCGACGTCATCGAAGCTGTAGTACGCGTATTCCTTCTGCTTGCCGACATGACGGGCCAGCGTGGTCTTCCCGCTCTGGCGGGGACCGTGGATCAGGACGACCGGGGTGTCGGCCAGGGCTTCCTCGACGCGGTCCTGAATGAACCTCGGGATGTAGGTCGGCTGGCTCACGTTCCTGCTCCGGATTGGAGAAGTGGCCAAATGAAAGGTTACTACCTGGCCAATTGTAGATTTGTTTGGCGTCCATTTGCAACTTTATCTTGCGGCCGATTGAAAGTTGTTCCAGAGTCAATCTCGTCCAAAATGCAGTGTTGCTGCACATCAGCCGCAACAAGCATTAACTAATTGTTAAACAACGAGTTATGTCTCGGCCGGATTCCCAGCCGGCCGATAGACCTCCCATCGACTTGCGCCGGCGCAAGTCCGCAAACAATCATCATATTTAGCAATCACTTATCCACAAGGCCCGGCCCCCAACAACCGATCCACCCCCCATGCTCAACCTTCTGATCGCCCTCCTGCGCGACCTCCTGCGCCCCCGCCGCGACCTGCTCCTGGAGAACCTGGCCCTGCGCCAGCAGATCCTGGTCCTGCAACGCACGAACCCGAAGCCGCCGTTCCGGGACCGCGACCGCGCGTTCTGGGTGCTGCTCTGCCACTGGTGGGCCGGATGGCGCCGACCGCTGCGCCTGGTCCAACCCGAGACGGTGATCAAGTGGCACCGCAAGACCTGGCGGATGTGGTGGCGATGGAAGAGCAAGCCGCTGCAGCAGCCAGGGCGGCCGCGCATCCCGTGGGAGGCCATCCTGCTGATCCGCCGGCTCTCGCACGAGAATCCGCTGTGGGGCGCGCCGCGCATCCACGGCGAGTTGCAGAAGCTCGGATACTTCCTGCACGAGTCCACCGTCGCTCGCTACATGCTCAAGCGGCGCGGGCGGCCGACGCAGAACTGGAAGACGTTCCTGCGGAACCACCTGCACGAGACGGCGGCGATCGATTTCCTCACCGTGCCGACGGTGACGTTCCGCACGCTGTACGTCTTCGTGGTGCTGTCGCTGGATCGGCGGCGCATCGTGCACATCAATGTCACGACGCATCCGACCGCCGAGTGGACGG
>JAIFKS010000156.1 GCA_020049465.1 bacterium
CGGAAGCGAGGGTGAGGCCAAGAACACTCCTCTAGGGGAAGGACTGCGGGGTCGCCTGTGCCGCAGTCAGGGCCGGGCGGGCGTCGGTCGAGTCCTGCGGTGCCTCGCCGTCGAGCGGAACCACCTGCGCGTACAGGCGGGCGCGGTTGAGGATCTGGTTGACGTAGCGCACCGTGCGGCCGCCCGGGAAGGGCGCCGACGCCACCCGGCCGACCCAGGACGGGTCCGACAGTTTCGGCAGCGCGAGCTCGACCGAGCCGGCCCAGCGGTTGGGATCGCGCCGTTGCTCCATGGCGATACGGCGCGCGTCCGAGACGCGGCTGGGGCCGGCGTGGTATTCGGCCAGCGTGAAGCACCAGCGGTCCAGCGAGTCGCAGTAGGCGTAGCCGTCGAAGATGGTGCGGAGCAGGCGCACGCCGGCCGTCAGGTTGGCGCCGGGATCGAGCAGGCTGTCCGCCTGCGCGCCGGCGACGCTCGGCAGCACCTGCATCAGGCCCTGCGCTCCGGCGATGCTGAGCGCAGCGGGCTCGAAACGCGACTCCTGGTAGATGAGCGCCGCGACCATGCGCCAGTCGATCCCGAATGCCGACGCCCGCGCGCGGATCAGCGGATCGTAGTCCGAGATGGCGCCCCCGAGATCGGGGCGCAGGTGCGCCTGGCGGTAGGAGCGGATGGTGCGCGGATCCTCGAAATAGCGCTCGTGGATCACGGAGTAGGCGTAGCTGCGCCTTTCGCGGCCATCGGCGTCGACATTCAGGTTCCCGCGCAGGAAGGCGTTGAGCGCCGCCCGCAGTTCGGGGCTGTTCTGGCGCACGAACCAGACCGTCGGGCGGCGTTCGCCCAGGGTCAGCCCCATGCGCACGTCGTCGCGGTAGGTCAGCGCCGCCTGGGCGACCAGGTCGTCCACGACCGCGGCGTCCAGCCGTCCGCGGGCCACCTCGGCGATCAGGTCCTCGGCGTCCAACCGAACCGGCGAGGCGCCCATATAAAGATTCCAGCCGCCGGCCCGGGACAGTTCCTGCAACTCGCGGCGGAACGGATCATGGGCCGGCAGGGTCACCGTCAGCCCGGACAGGGCGGCCGTGGAGTCGGGGCGATCGTCGTCCGCCGGCAGGACGAGGACCTTCTGCACGAAATTGGTCGGCCGCGTCAGGGCGACCCAGCGTTCATGTTCGGGCTCGGCGATCAGGCTGCCGCAGGCGATGTCCCCGGTGCCGTCGTTCAGCAGCGAAACGATGTCGGCGCCGGGCTCGGTCACCACAGCGGCGATGGTCAGACCGCGTTCGCGGGCGAACCGCTCGACCAGTTCGAACTCGAACCCCGCCTGGCCGCCCTTGTGCAGGAAGTAGTTGGTGGAGTCGTAACGGAACAGCACGCGCAGGACGCCGTCGGCGCGCAGGTCGCCCAGATCGCGCTCGATCCGCGCGTGCGGAATGGCGGGCTCGGGCGGGGCCAGGTCGGCGTCGGACGGCGCCATGCGGTCCCTGCACCCGGGCAGGACGAGCCAGACGCCCAGCAGGGCGGCCAGGGCCGCCCGGCCGCGGAGTTTCGGGAAGTCGTGTGCTGATGGGAGCATGCGACCATCCTAGGGCAACCGGTGTCCGCTGGCAACGGGCTTCAGCCCGGCCCGAAAGGTGACGGATTCGTGAAAGTGCTGGCCGTGGATGGGGCCTCGCCTGATAATGAGTGCGCATCAAACGACAATTCGCGCGCTGACTTGTGGTGGGCGGCGGGGAGATTCCGCATCCGATGAGGCTGGGAGACATCAGGCCGCTGGGGTTCGCCGCGCTGGGCGTGGCGTTGGTTTCGGCTTGCCCGACGCAGGCGGTGCGTGCGGCGACGGTGTCCGGCATGTCCTCCGGTGTGGTTTTCGACGAACAGGGCCTTCTGGGTCGCTTCCACGCCGCCTTTGCGCCCGACCGGCTGCCCCGGCATCCGGGCCTCAATGTCCAGGACGAACCGGAGGCTGGCCGCTGCGGCACGCCGCTGGTCATCGACTACCTGTCCCGGCGCGAAGTCCTGTCGTCGCTGACCACGCAGATCATCGACCAGTATCTGGCCTACGCCGACGGCAGCGACACGCTGCTGAGCGCCGAAGGCCGGTTCCGTCTTTCGTATCTGCGCGAAGGCGACAACGCCGTGCCGCTGGATGATCTCGATCCGGCAGATGGCGTTCCCGATTTCGTGGCCCGCGTTGCCGCCTATCTGGAGACGGCGTGGACCGTGGAAGTCGGCGAAGTGGGCCTGCGGGCCCCGCCGATCGATCAGCCGGTGGACGTCTCGTTCCGCCGCATGCACTTCTATGGCTACGCGGTTCCCGTGGATCCGACGAAGGGCTCGACCCGGCTGGTGCTGAACAACACGTTCAGCCGCTTTCCGCCGAACGACGATCCCGACGGCAACGTGGCGGGAGCGGCCCGGGTGACGGCCGCCCACGAGTTCCGCCATGCCGGGCAGTACGCGGGCAGCCGGTGGAGCGAGGGCGGCTGGACCGAGATGGACGCCACCTGGGCCGAGGAACTCGTTTGCGACCAGGTGAACGATTACCACCACTACCTGTGGGGCGACAGCCCGGTGTGGCGGCCCCATGTGCCGCTGGACGGCGGCCAGACCGGGACGGGTTCCTACGACGACGCGGTTTTCCAGATCTGGCTCGCCCGGCGCTGGGGCGAGGGCGTGATCCGCGATTACTGGGAACGGCGGGCCGGAGCGCCGCTCGAGGCGCCCCTGGCTTCGTGGGATGGGGTGCTGGCCCCGCGGGGGACGTCGCTGGCGGCCTCGTGGGCCGACTTCATCGGCTGGAACTTCGCTACCGGCACGCGCGCCGTCGCGGGCGTCGGCTACCCGGAAGCCTCGCAGTACCCCGAGAGCACCCTGCACGCCGCGCTGTATGTGTACCCGTCGCAGGTGTCCGGCGAAGTGGAGCATCTGGCGGCCCTGCCCGTGCAGTTGAACGGGTTCGCGTTCCTGGACGATCAGCTGCTGAGCCTGTCCTTCAACGGCGACGACGGCCCGGGCCCACTGGCGCTGGCCCTGCACGTGATGACCACCGATGGCGGCGGCTATCTGGAAACGGTCGGCCTGGACCGGTACAACGATGCGGAAGTGGTCGTGCGGACGCCCGCCTCGGAGCTGCGGGCCGTGGGTGTCGTCGTCGGCAACGGGGCGTCGTCCGGTCCGGCGCGGTTCTGGACGCTGGCGGTCGACACGATCGCGGGTCCGCCCTCGCCGCCGGCGGGTCATCTGCTGGGTGCCGAGCCCAATCCCTGCAATCCGGCGACCTGGTTCACCTGCGAGATGACCGCACGCGCGGACGCGACCCTGGACATCGTGGACGCCCGCGGACGGCTCGTGCGGCGCCTGTGGACCGGATCGCTGGGGCCGGGCAGCCACCGTTTCCACTGGGACGGGCGCACCGACGGGGGTCGTCCGGCGCCGGCGGGAGTCTATCTGGGGCGCCTGGGCACGGCACGGGGCTGGCAGGGACTGAAGCTGACGCTGGTGCGCTAGCACCGGCGTCGGGCGGCCCCCAGGTACGGTCCGGAAAGGGGCGGCCGAACGCCGGAGTTGTCCCGGACCCACCGATCGCTTAGGGTTGCGCGCCCGCGGGGCTGAAAGCGGAGGGCCGTCCCGGGGCCGGGCTTCGCGGGCCGGCCGGCAGCGCCCTGACCTCCGGGGGCCGCGCCTGGCGCCAAAGAGGCCGTCTGTGGATGATGTTCGCCTGTACACCGGCACCCTGGTGGCCGACCTCGTGCTGCCGGGGGCACGGTCCCTGAAGGACCAGCGGGCTCCTTTGCGCGCGCTCGTCCAGAGGCTGCGGAACAGGAATTTCGCTGTGGCCCGCGTGGGTCCGGCCGATCTGATGCAGCGCGCGTTCGTGGCGGTGGCCGCCGTCAGCGGCGAGGCTGATCTGGTGGAGGGGCGGTTGGACGAAGCCGAACGCCTGCTCTACGATTCCCCGTTCGAAGTGGCCGATCTGCGCCGCAACGTGGCGGTGGAGACTTTTCCGTCCGGTTGAATCCGGCGGGACCCTTTCGTTCCGGCCGTTCCGGCCGCTGCGATCCCCAGTGCGCGGAGGGCGTGTTGCGTCTGGTTGACCTGAGCCATCGAATCGTTTCGGACATGCCGCAGTGGCCCGGCGACCGCCAGCCCTTGCGGGTGGTCCGCTGCAGCGAGCACGGACCGGGTTCGCACGAGTCCAGCCGGATCGAATGCGGCTGCCACATCGGCACCCACGTCGATGCTCCGCGGCACTTCCTGGCCGGCGCGGGCGGCGTTGATGACATGCCGCTGGACCGGTTCGCCGGACCCGCGCTGGTGATCCGCCCGGGCACCGATGTGCTCCCGGGTCCGCTGCCGGCCACGGTTCTTGACGGAGTGGACCTGGCCGGCATCGAGTTCGTCCTGTTCGACACGGGCTGGGCCCGCCACTGGGGGCAGCCGCGCTACTATCAGGATTGGCCCTGGCTGTCGCCGGAACTGGCTGAACGCCTGGCAGGTGCCGGACTCAAGGGCGTCGGCATCGATACGCCGAGTCTCGACGGATTCGTCGGCCACCGTGCGCACGACATCTGCGCCGCCCGGGGCATGGTGAACCTGGAGAATCTGGCCAACCTGTCGGCCCTGCCCGCACGCGGATTCCGCCTGCTGGCGCTGCCGCTGAAACTGGCTGACACCGAAGCCTCGCCCGTGAGGGCCGCGGCGCTGTTGGATGGGTAACGCGCGCCCGCGGGCGGCAGGAGCGGAGTCTGCTTCATGACCAAGCCTGGATCCAGGTCACCTGCCGGAGTCGCCGCGGAGCAGCGGTGGGTGCCGGGCCGTCCCATGGGGCTGTCGCGCGCCCTGATGAAGGCGGGCTACGGCACGCGGCGCTGGGCCGACGCCGCGGTGGCTGCGGGCCGTGTTCGTGTGGGCACGGTCGTGGTGAAGGATCCGCTGCGCATGATCGCCGCCGACGCCGAGGTCTTTCTCGACAACAAGCCGCTGCTGAAAGTCACGCTCTGCTACTACGCTTTCCACAAACCGCTGCGGGTGGTCTGCCGCGAAACCGACGGACCCGGACGCCGCCTGGTGGCGGACTTCCTGCCCGGCGAGATCGTCGGGCTGCGCACCGCGGGGCGGCTGGATGCGCGCACCTCGGGCCTGCTGCTGGTGTCCAACGACGGCGCCTGGATCACGCGGGTGACCGGCCCGGCCGGGTGTGAACACGAGTTCATGGTGCAGGTCGAAGGCGAGGTCAGCGACGTCCAGTTGACCGTGATCGACGCAGGCGTCGTGCTGCAGGGGCTGGGGGCGTTCCGGCCGGTGGCCGTGAAGGTGCTCGGCTACGAGAGCGGTCGCACGATGTTGAGCGTGACCGTGCTCGGCGGCGAGGCGCGCAAGATGCGGCGCATGCTGGCCACGCTGCGCCACAAGGTGATCATGGTGCGCCGCGTGCGGCTCGGCGATGTGCGCCTCGGTGATCTGGCGCCCGGCGGCCTGCGCCCGCTGACGGCCCAGGAAGTTGCGTCGTTCACCGGGATCCCGGTCAGGTCGCGCACCGCGACGGGACGTTCGGCCGGTTCAACCCCGGCGGCGGCGCGGCGGCGCGTGATCAAGGGACACTGAACCGCTGGGGATGGACGGTCACCCTTCACTGGTCCCAGCAGTTTCGTGGGGGTTGGCGATATCGAAACTCTTTGATAGTTAGCGTCTTGAAAATCTTGAGTGTTACAGTCAGGTTCCCTCCCTTTTTTCCGCCGATAATCGATCACGCAAGTCGTTTTCAATATTGAGATTATCCGCTTGATCTCCACCCGCATCCATCCAACATTGGCCCTCGTTGCAGCGCGCCATTTTACCCTTGGGAGACAGCCCATGATCGTTCCGCGTGGTCTGCGTCGCCTGGTGCCTTCGTTCGGCGGCGGCCTGGTCGCCAGGGTGCTGGGCACGGTGGCCCTGGTCGCGACCGCCCTTGTGGCGCCGGCGCTTGTGGCGACGGCACTTGTCGCCCCGGCACTTGTCGCCCCGGCTCTTGGTCAGGACGCCGACACCTGCCAGATGTGCCATGACGACCGCAGCCTGACCAAGAACGATCGCGGCCAGGTCGTCTCGCTGTACGTCGATCTCGGCCAGTACAACCGCTCGGTGCACGGACGCGAGGGCATCGGCTGCGTGGACTGCCACCAGTCGCTGGCCGGCGTCGAGGACTGGCCGCACACCGAGGAACTGCCGGACGTCGACTGCGGCCAGTGCCACGACGACGTGGCGACGCTCTACGCCGGCAGCCTGCACGGCGTCGGCGTGGCGCAGGGCGTGCCCATCGCTCCGCGGTGCTGGACCTGCCATGGCTCGCACGACATCATGCCGCCGGCGGACCCGGAGTCGCGCGTCAACCGTTTCAACATCCCGATCATGTGCGGTCGCTGCCACAAGGAAGGCGACGCCATCCGTGAGTACGCCGACGTGTCGCAGGACAGCGTGCTGGCGCACTATTCGTTCTCGATCCACGGCGAGGGCCTGTACAAGCGCGGCCTCACGCAGTCGGCCGTCTGCTCGGACTGCCACACCGCGCACAACGTCCGCAACCACAAGGATCCGCAGAGCTCGATCCACCGCGACAAGGTCGCCGGCACCTGCCAGAAGTGCCACGGGATGATCGAGAAGGTGCACGAGAAGGTCATCGAAGGCCGGCTGTGGGAATCCGAGCCGGCGAAGGTGCCCGCCTGCATCGAATGCCACGAACCGCACAAGATCCGCCGCGTTTTCTACAACGAGGGCATGGCCGACACCGAATGCCTGAAGTGCCACAGCCGCAGCGATCTGATCGGTACCTCGCCGGCCAACGCCGGCAAGTCGATGTTCGTCGATCACGGCAAGCTCGGCAACTCTGTGCACGCCAAGAAGGCCTGCATCCAGTGCCACACCGGCGCCACGCCCAGCCATGAGCGGCCCTGCGACACGGTGCCCGATCGCGTCGACTGCGCCGTCTGCCACGCCGAAGTGGTGGAGACCTACAAGTCCAGCATCCACGGCAAGCTCGGCAGCCAGGGCGACAAGGACATCCCGGATTGCCAGGTCTGCCACGGCTCGCACGAGATGCTGCCGCACACGAATCCCGAGTCGCGGACGTTCGTGCGGAACATCCCCGACCTGTGCGGGAAGTGCCACGACGAGGGCGGCGTCGCCGACAAGCGCTACGAGGGCACCGAGAAGAGCATGGTCGCCAACTACAAGGAGAGCATCCACGGCCGCGCCCTGGACAAGAGCGGCCTGGTGGTCACCGCGACCTGCATCGATTGCCACACGACGCACGCGATCATGCCGAGCGCCGACCCGGCCTCGACCGTGCACCGCTCGAAGGTGGACGTCACCTGCGGCAAGTGCCACGAAGGCGTGGACCGCACGTTCCGGCAGAGCATCCACTTCACCGGGGAAGCGAAGGACGGGCACAAGTTGCCGATGTGCAACGACTGCCACACCTCGCACCGGATCGCGCGCACCGACGCCGAGGGCTTCAAGCTGCAGATCGTCGGCCAGTGCGGCACCTGCCACGAGCACGTGACCGAGAGCTACTTCCAGACGTACCACGGCAAGGTGTTCGCGCTGGGCTACACCGAGACGGCCAGTTGCTCGGACTGCCACGGCCAGCACAACATCCTGAAGCCGGACAACCCGGCCTCGATGCTGTCGCGCGACAACATCGTGGGGACCTGCGCCAAGTGCCATGAGGGCGCGCACCGCCAGTTCGCCGGCTACCTGACCCACGCCACGCATCACGACAAGGTCAAGTACCCGGTCGTGCACTACACGTGGCTGTTCATGACGATCCTGCTGGTGGGCACCTTCAGCGTCTTCGGCATCCACACGCTGCTGTGGCTGCCGCGCAGTTTCCAGGCGCTGCGTCACAGCCGCCAGTTGCGGAAGCAGGCCAAGGGCCAGAGGCAGTTCCGCCGCTTCAACCGGCTGAACCGCATGCTGCACATCATGGTCATCGTCAGCTTCCTGACGCTGGCCGTGACCGGCATGACGCTGAAGTTCTCGTACCTGCCCTGGGCGCAGACCCTGGCCAAGGCGCTGGGCGGCTTCCAGTCGGCGGGCACGCTGCACCGCATGGGCGCCATCCTGACGTTCTTCTACTTCTCGCGGCACATCTACGACGTGTATTGCCGGCGGAAGCAGTCGGGCAAATCGTGGCGCGAATTCGTGTTCGGCCCCGACGGCATGTTCCCGAACAAGCGCGACGGCCAGGAGTTCATCGCCACCCTGAAGTGGTTCCTGGGCCGGGGCTCGCGTCCGGACTACGGCCGCTGGACCTACTGGGAGAAGTTCGACTACTTCGCGGTGTTCTGGGGCGTGGCCATGATCGGCTTCAGCGGTCTGATCCTGTGGTTCCCCGAGGTGTTCACCCGGGTGATGCCGGGCTGGTTCATCAACGTGGCCTCGATCATCCATTCGGACGAGGCGTTGCTGGCCACCGGCTTCATCTTCACCATCCATTTCTTCAACACGCACTTCCGTCCGGATCGCTTCCCGATGGACCCCGTGATCTTCACCGGCCGCATGACGCTGGAGGAGTTCAAGGAGGACCGTCCGCGCGAATACGAGCAGCTCGTGCGCGAAGGCCGGCTGGAGGAACACATGGTCGAGCCGTTGCCCGAGGGCTTCGTCAAGGCGCTCAAGACGTTCGGGTTCGTCGCGCTGACAATCGGACTGGGGCTGGTGGTGCTGATCATCTGGGCGGTGATCTTCGAGTACCGCTGACGGGCCCGCGGGATATGCAGGCGGCGGGAGTCGGTTGACCTGACTGCGGACTATCGCAGCCGCAGGAACAGGAAGCCGGCTCCCGGTTCCGGACCGAAGGGCGTCTCTTCGGCGACCACGGCCCGCACGTGCGCCGGCACCTCGGGTTCGGCTTCCAGGTCCCAGACGAGCCAGGTGGCGCCGGCCGCGATCAGCTGCGCGAGGTCCGCCGCCGTCGGTTTCGGCGGCAGCACCAGGATGCGGCGCTGCCCCAGCGGCTGACTCAGGCCGCCGCCCATGAGCGTGCCCAGGCGACCCCAGCGGGTGCGACCGATGGTCTCGGCGGCCAGGAAACGGTCCAGGCCTGGCAGCTCGTCCAGACCGGGAAAAATCGCCTGCAGCGAAGTGCGGTAGAGGACGCCGCCATTCGTGGTCGCAGGCAGGCGGCCTTCTTCCTGTTCCAGAGCCATCGTGCGGTCGGATTCCCAGGCCGCCAGCCCCACGCACGCCACGGCCACGGCCACGACCGCCGGGCGCAGGATCAGCGGCCGCACCGCCGCCTGCGCGCGCTGGAGCACCACGACCAGCGCCGGCAGACCCAGACCGATCAGCCACACCGTGAAGCGGGCCCACCAGGCCGAAGTCTGCGCGCCCAGCAGCAACGTCACCAGGGCGGCCAGGAACAGGAACCGGCCGGCGACGGGGTCGCGCCGACGCCGCAGAAACAGCAGCGCGAGCGCCAGGATCGCCGGCACGCAGGCGACCAGCCAAAGATAGCCGAGGCCGCCGGTGGGGGCGTAGCCGTGGATGGGCGCGTCGAGTTGCAGCCATGACACGGGCAGGCGCAGCCAGGCGGGGTATTCGGCCAGCCAGGGCGGCAGATTGGCTTCGCTGAACCGCACGTGATCGTAGCCGGGGAAAAGCACCTTGTGGCCGATGGCCACCTGGATCGGGTGGACGGGATTTCCTGTCCGGATGGCGTTGCGCAGGTACCAGTAGCCGCCGACGGCCAGCGCCGTCGCCAGGGCCGCCAGCAGGTGCGGCCAGCGACGCGTCACCTGCCCGCGTTCGCGCCAGGTGAGCGCCGTCATCACCGCCGCTGCGTTGATCAGCGCGAAGGGCACGCCGCTGCCCTTGGCTCCGGCCATCAAGCCCAGGGCGGCGCCCCACAGGACGAAGCCGGCCGCCCCGGTCCGGCCGGCGGGGAACACCACCAGCATGGCCGCGGCCAGCGACGCCAGCACGGTCGCCGCGAAGCCCGGATCGGTGTAGCAGGTCAAACTCTGCGACACCAGCACCGGAGAACCCGAGACCAGGGCGCCGGCGAGCCAGGCCCAGGCCGGCGAGGCGCCGAGTCGGCCCGCCACGACCACCACCGCCAGCACGGCCAGAGGCCAGTACCACAGGTTGCCCGCGTTGATCAGCCCGTCGATGCCGTGCACCTGGTGCAGCAGGAACGTGGTCGCTTCCACGCCCAGGGGATAGTTGACGAACGGCACGTCCGGCGGCGTGTCGAGCCAGGTGATGCGGCCGGCGGTGGCCCATTCCTGCATGGCGGGAAGATGGTAGTAGAGCCCGTCCCAGTCGTACGGTGCGCGTCGGAAGGCCAGCGCCCACAGGCGGACCCAGAGCGTCGCGGTCCAGGCGACGGCCGCCGCCGCCGTCACCCGCACCAGGAGGCGGGTCGGGCCATCGGCCGCAGGCGAAGGCTGGACATCATCGACGGCAGGGTGGAAGCGCCAGGCGAACAGGGTCGCGGTCAACAGCGAGATCACCGCGTAGAAGGTGGCCGCGCCGCGTCCCAGGGTCAGCCCCAGGGCTCCCGACCACAGGCTGAACACCTGCAACAGGGCCAGAAACACCGTCACGCCGGCGAAGCATCGCTCGGCGGAACGGTCCGGCCTCACCATTCGCGGAAGTAGGCGGCCGAGACGCCGTCGGTGGTCCAGATGTCCGTGGCCTGTCCGTGGTCGTAACGCAGGTTCACCCCCGAGCGGGCGCCCAGGTAACGCGAAAGCGTGAAATGGAGGTTCCAGGCGTCGTAGTCCACGAGCGCGGCGCTGCTCACCGGCACGTCGGGTCCCACCAGCTGGTAGGAGACCTCGCCGAAATCGGCGCTCACGCCGAGGTAGGTCTTCCGCCACTGGTACCAGGTGACGCCCAGGCTGGTGCTGGACGACTCGGTGTCGCCGGGCTGGCCCAGGTCGAGGCGATAGCCAGCGCTGACGATGAAGCGGCTGAACCAGCGGGTCAGGCCCAGGCTCCAGCCGTGGGAGCTGTTCACGTCCTTGCTTTCGACGCGGGTGTAGCCGACGCTGGCCAGGGTGCCGCCGAGCGGGTGTGTGAGTCCCAGGTCCAGGCGATAGCGGTTCGCCAGCACATCGCCCGTTCCGCTGGAAATGCCGGCCAGCAGGCTGGTCCGGCCCAGGTACCGCGTGTACGAAAGTCCGCCGTCGAAGCTGGAGTCGCCCAGCCGCTGCTGGCGGCCGACGCTCAGGCGCCAGGTGTCGAGCCACGGGCGCGAGCGTGAATAGCGTACGGATTGGCTGTCGAAGCCGCTGGTTTCGTCGGAGCCGCTGAAATCGTATCGTCCCAGGCCGAGTCCGAATTCGATCACCTGCTCGGGGCGGGCCGCTGCCGCCGGGGCGGCCTCCGGCATGCGTTCGACGGTCTCGAGCGGCGACTGGGCCAAGGCCGGCCCGGCCAGGAGGAACAGCAGCGCGGCGCCCCGGGCAAGGGTGCGACGAGAACCGGAATCGCGGTGGCGAAGGCTCATCGTATCGGCTCCTCGGATTTCCCGGCGCGATCCATGATCAACGCACCTTCCGCTGCACGTCTTCTTCGTGCAGCATGCCCTGCCAGCTGAAACCCCAGCCGAAGAAGGCGATGAACATCATCACGTTCAGAGGCAGGCCCGCGATGAAGAACAGCACGGGCATCGCCAGCAGTGAACAATGGTGCAGCAGCCATGCGTGCAGGAAGTACTGCAGGGGGATCATGATGAACAGGTGCCCCATCATGACCACGGTCAATCCCAGTTTGCGCCCCAGGCTGAAATCGAACAGGTAGTAGGTGAAGCCCAGGATCGGCGGGATCGCGGCGAGCAGGAACAGGCCCGCGATCAGCAGGCCGTGCACGTAGCCGTCGGCCGTGTAGGGGAAGTGCTGTGCCCAGAAGTGGAAGTAGACCTGCGCCGTAGCTTGGAAAAAGCCGACGATCCGCAGGAAGTACGACACGGGCAGGAACCGGTGGGGCAGCAGCAGCGAAACGATCAGGATCACCGAGGTGAGTCCGGCCCCGATCAGCCAGGTCAGATTGTCGGGCATGCCCGCCGGGAACTGCAGGTACGGCACCTGGAAACGGATGCCGGCCAGCTGGTAGTCCACCATGACGGAAGCGCCGTCCAGGCCGGTCACCGCCCGCATGAACTCCATGATCGCGAACCATGTGCGCGCCACGCCCGAGCGGGTCAGGAACAGGATCAGGCAGAACCCCAGGGTCAGCAGCGACGCCGACAGGATCTTGCCGCCGTGGCTGGGCGAGGAGACCAGCGCGCGGTGCTGCGGAATGAAGCCGCCACGGACGCCGCGCCGGCGCAGGTCGTCCAGTCGCTTTTCGAGGGCCCGTTCGGCAGGCCGCACGACGAACTCCGGGGATGCCTGGTGGTTTCGGCTCATGCCGTTCCGTCCTTCCCGGAGATCCGTCCGACCGGCACCAGCACATCTCCCCGCTGATGGGCCCAGACCGTGCCGTGGCAACGCGAGCCGGGTTCGACGCGGATGTCGCGGGCGCTGACGGTGGTGGGCACGTCGGGAGCGCCGACCACGCAACGCGTGCCCAGGGTGAGGGTGCGTTCGCTGATCACCGGGCCGCCGATCACGCCATCGCGCCCGAGGGCGACATCCTGCTCGCCGACGACGGCGCCGTCGATGCGCACTCCGCGTTCGGTCCGCAGCGGGCCGCGGCTCTTGAGGCTGCCCTTCAGGGACGAGCCTTCGCGCAGGATCACCGCGCCGTTCACCACCAGATCGTGTTCCAGCCTGCGGCCCGCCGCCAGTTCGAAGTCGCCCGCCACCAGCCAGCGGCCGCCGCGCGTGTCGACGAGATGCGCGATGTCCCCGGCCTCGACCACAGGTGCGTCGGCCCGCGCGAGGGCGACCTCGGACGCTTCGGCCGGATCGCCGAAGTCGATGACCTGGGCGTGCAGTCTTTCGAAGCGGCAGCCCGCGGCCAGGTGCAGGGGACCTTCCGAAGAGACGCGGCCCCAGAGCCGGCAATTGTCGTTGACCCTGAGGGACCGCCCGGCGTGCAGCCAGCGCAGCGAGGCGCTGCCGGCGGCCAGTTCCAGCGCGCCCTCGGCCATCGCCGCGCGGTACACGCTGCGCGCCCCGCCCGTCAGGTCGCCGGCGGCGTAGATCTCCGCCGCGTGCACGCAGTCGTCAGGCAGGTTGAGATCGCCGGGCGAGACGATGAGCGTCCGGCAGTACGCACGCTCGTCGTCGCCGATGTCGACCGGAGACTCGCCGTCGGGAACGACCAGATAGGGAGTGCCGTCGGCCAGTTCGCCGGTCAGGATTTCTCCCTCGCGGCGGCTGCGGTCCAGCATGCCGGCAAGGGTCCGGTCCAGATAGGTGCGGAAGCCCTGGGCGAAGTGCCGCACGTCCACTTCCGAGCGGCGGCTGATGGGCAACGCCTCGGCATCGTCCTTGCGGACGATCTCGCGCAGGCCCGGCAGGAACGGCAACAGCATCCAGCCGAGCGTCAGCGCCAGGAACAGGATGATGGCCAGGCCTACTCCCATCGTGCCCTCCGATGGTTGCGTTCGGTCTTGTGCCAGTGCACGTCCCGGGTCGGCCGCACGAACGGCTGCGTCACCGTGGCCCGGGCCACCGACATCAGGCTGACCAGGAATCCGGACATGATGAACGGCAGCAGGCGGACGCGGGAACGCGTGCCGTCGAGATAGGTCGCCGCAGCGATCTCGAAGAACACGGCGAAGTTGCCCAGCGTGCTGTAGCAGGTCACCGCCAGGATGACGATGAGACCGGGCTTGGTCACGCCGAGGTACCACAGCACGACGCCGAGCGCCCAGCCGAGAAGAAGGATGGGCGACATCAGGTAGATGTGCAGCAGAAGCAGGCCGTCGATCTTCTCCGCGGGACGCGTACGGCGGTTGACGATCAGCCGGCCGGCATACTTGCGCAGCACCTGGTTGTGGCCGCGGGCCCAGCGGAAGATCTGGGCCATCCGCGACCGCCAGTTCTCGGGCACCTGTTCGTAGCACTCGGAACGGTTCTGGTAGACCGTCTTCCATCCGGCCAACAGGAGGCGCAGGGTGATGTCGGTGTCCTCGGCCAGGCTGCGTACGTCCCAGCCGCCGATGGCTTCCACCGCGCGCCGGCGGATGCCCCCGACGGTGCCGCCGTACTGCGGCACCAGCCGCAGGTTCATGCGGGCCTGCTGGTCCACCTGGTAGCCGCCCGCCCGCTCGAGGTCGAGGATGCGCGTGAGCAGGTTGACGTCGGCGTTCACCGGGACGACGCGGCCCATGACCGCGCCCACTTCGGGATCGAAGAACGGCGCCACCAGCTGCTTGATCAGGCCGCGCCCCGGAATGTAGTCCGCGTCGAAGACCAGCACGATGTCGTCCTTGATGAGCGGCAGGGCGTCCTGCAGCGCCGCCGCCTTTCCGGCCAGCCCCTCCGTGCGGTGGAAGGGCGTGACGAGCCCGGGGTGGGAGCGGGCGAACTCGTCGATGATCTCGCGGGTGCGGTCGCTGCTGCGGTCGTTCAGGGGCATGATGCGCAGGCGGTCGCCCGGGTAGTCCACCTCGAGCAGGGCCCGCAGGATGTCGCCGATCACCCGTTCCTCGTTGTGGGCGGGGACCAGGATCGTCACCCGCGGCCAGTCGGCGGTGTCCACATCCAGATAGGGATGCCGCTGGTGGCCGAACAGTCGATTGAGCGTGAAATAGTAGTGGCGAACCAGATTGACCACGACGATGCCGATGATCAGGTACATCGCCGCCAGCATGATCCGGACGGGAAGGGGGCGCTGGGGATCCGGCAGCGGGAGTTCGGACGCGGGCACGGCCAGGACCACGGCGACGGTGGTGGCGGCGAGCACCCCGAGCACGATGACCGGCAGCAGCCACCACCGGGCGTAACCGGCAGGCAGGGCCTGGTCCTCGCGATGTTGGGCGTTCATGCACTCTCCCGACGGTTGGCTCCACCGGCGGCGGGCGTCGCGTGGCGCCCGCGTTCGCTAGCGCCGGCTGATGGCGGACAGCTTCGGCGTCCAGGGCTCGACCGGTTCGCCGAGCAGCGCCGCCACGATGCGTTCGGCGGCGCGGCCATCGCCGTAACAGTGGGGCGGTTGGGCGCCGTGGACGGCGGCGAAGCCGCCGCTCAGGAAATGCCGCGCCGCCGCCACGATCTCCTCGCGACCGGTGCCGACCAGGCGCGCCGCATCGACCTCGATGGCTTCCGGCCGCTCCGTCACTTCACGCAGCACCAGCACGGGTCGTCCCAGCGTGGGCGCCTCTTCCTGCAGGCCGCCCGAATCGGTGATGACCAGTTCGGACCTGAGCATCAACCGCACCAGGCTCAGGTGGTCGAGCGGCGGGCACAGGATCACGCGCGGCGCACCGGCCAGCAGCCTTCGCCCGACTTCGCTGATCTCGGGCCGCGGATGCAAGGGGTAGATGACGTGGATGCGTTCGTCAAGGTCGGCGATGTCCCTCAGCGCCGCGCAGATGCGCGCGAAGGGCGGACCCAGGTTCTCGCGACGGTGGGCGGTCACCAGGACCAGACGGCTGTCGGCCGGGAGATTCCCCAGGGGAGCCGGCAGCGGCTCGGGCTTCAGCCCCGCCACGGTGTCGAAGAGGGCGTCAATGCCCGTGTTGCCGACCACGAGGATCCGCGGCGCGGGGATGCCTTCGGCCATCAGGTTGCCGGCGGCGCGTGGGGTCGGCGCGAAGTGCAGGTCGGCGATCTGGCCGATCAGGCACCGGTTCAGTTCCTCGGGAAAGGGTTGCGACCGGTCATGGGTGCGCAGCCCGGCCTCGACGTGGGCCACGCGGTACCCGCCGTACGCCGCCGCCAGCGCGCCGACGGCGGCGGTGGTGGTGTCGCCCTGGACCAGCACCCAGTCGGGACGCTCGCAGGCCAGGACCTGCTGCATGCCGGACATGATGGCGGCGGCCACGTCCGACGGCGTCTGATCCGGCGCCATGATGTCCAGATCGTGGTGCACGCGCATGCCGAAGCGCGCCAGTACCTGGTCCGTCATTTCACGGTGCTGCGCCGTCACGCAGACGCGGCTGTCCAGATCCGCGGCGCGCCGGGCGCAAACCTGCAGCACGGGAGCGAGTTTGATGGCCTCCGGGCGGGTGCCGATGACAGTCAGGATCTTCAGCATGGGCGGCGTGTCCTCGCAGCGGCGGTCGCGACATCCCGGCGACGTTGACGGTCACCGTACGTTTGCGGACGGATCCTATCAACTGCATTTTCGGTGGGTAGGGCGGAAGTCTTGACCGGTTTCGGCGGCAACGGGCGAATTTCCGACAATCCGGGTAGCTGATCGACTCCGTGAAGAACCGCTAGCGCTTACGCGTGTAGACCAGTTCCATCATCTTCGCTTCGTCGAAGCCTTCGGGGGCGCCGTAGTATTCCCAGCGGTGTTCGTCGGCGCTCACGAAGGTGAGGATCACGCGCAGATTCAACCGGCGGCCGCTGGCGGGATCGGTCAGGCCGCCGCGCAGTTCCAGCGGGGTTCCGACCGGCCCGGCGGGACCGGTCAGCACCGAGGTCATCGTTCCCAGGCTGTCGATCCACAGCGAGGTGAAGGAGCTGTCGGCGTTGTCGCAGCCGAGCATTCCCAGCCCTTCGTACTTCCGTCCGCCCGACTCTGCCTGCAGCACTTCCTGCAGGAAACGGCCGCCGAGGATCATCTGGACGCGCGCCGTACCCTCCGAGCGGGCCGGCTCGCCTTCGGGATCGTTCCAGATGCGGCCGGCGACCTGCCATTTGCCCGCCCGCTGCGCCAGGAACGCATGCCAGGGGCCGGGCTCGGCGGCCCGGTCCCAGGCCTGCAGCGCCAGGTCCTTGTCGGCGGTTTCCATCGCGGCCGGGGCAGCGGCGGGCTCCTGCGCGGACGCCGTAACGGTGAGCGCCGGCACCAGGGCCAGCGCGCACCAGAGCAAGAGACGGCGCTGCATGCGAACGTCCTAACGAAGCGATGTGGTCAGTTGTACGCCGCGGCGATGCGGTGTTCATTCAGCCCGGTCCAGAACGCCTGCACGCCGTCCAGCATGCGGCGCCCGCCGGTGATGAACTTAGCTTCGTCGAAATCGGGCCCGAAGTACAGTTCTTCCAATTCGTCCATCACGTGGCCGGCGTGCTGTTCCTCGATGCGGTCGTGCCAAGTAAAGAACGCCAGCGGAAGCGCCGGGCATTCGCGCTTCTTGAACGCTTCCAGGCCCGCCACCAACTGCTTCCAGAAGCCGGCCGCGGCCCAGTTCTCGACGGCGAAGCTGGCGCCTTCGGCGATGTTCGGATCCTCGTTGCCGTAGATGGACGCCAGCTGGTCGCAGAAGAACAGCGTCGACGGCGTGCCGTGGCGTCGCTTGCCCATGTCGTTGAAGCCCAGGCCCAGCACCTCGCCCAGACGCAGCAGCCACTCGAAGTGGGCGGCCTTGAACCGGAAGGTGCCGCCGTCGACCGTGCCCTCGGTCGAGACGATGGCCGGGTCGCCTTCGCGGTCGGTATCCGACACTTCGCCCAGGCTGGCGACGCCGGGCTTGTTGAAGATGACGCCGATCTCGTTGGCCAGGATCTCCTTCGAGGCGCGCATGCCCTCCAGGGAGCCGGCGTTGATGCACTTCTGGAGCTGGGCGATCAGGAACAGGTTCGAGAACACCGAGAACTGCACCACGAAATGCCGCACGATGTCGCGGTCGGCCTGCCCGGTGGCGAACCACTGGCAGAAACGGTTGTCCGTGATCACCGGATGGGTCATCAGGTCGCGGTTGCAGGAGGCCACGAAGGCCGTGAAGCGCTCGGCCTCTGCGGGCGAGATCTCGCCGGCGGCAACACGGGTCTGGATATGAGCGGACACTTTCAACGGCATGCGGGCCCTCCCCGAAAAAAGATCGCAAACCGACACCGGGCTTGGCGGTCCGAGCGGGAAAAGCAGGGTCGGCCGCCGCGTCATCGACTTTCGGAAACTGAGTGAAACAGGATACCATGACTCGCCTGTAACCGCACGGTCCCAGTTCACGTAAGGGAGGGCGGCCGTTTTCGTCCCGCGCTTGCTCCCGATGGCCGGGCCGTGGATGATGCAGCGTCGCGCACCGACCCGAAGCGAAAGGACGTCTCATGGCCAGCACCACCCGCAAATGGGTCATCGGCTGCGGCCTCGGCTGTGGCGGGGCGATCGTCCTGGCGATCGTCGTCCCGCTCCTGTTCGGACTCTCGATGATGGGGCCGATGAACCGCGCGGTCGACGCGCAGAAGGTCCTGACCGCCGAGCTCGGCGATCGCGACAGCTTCGCGCCGCCGCCGGGGGCGCCAGGGCCCGACCGGATCGAGGCTTTCCTGGCCGTGCGCCGGGCCGTGCTGCCGCTGTGCCCGCGGTTCACCGAGATCGCGGACGATTTCCAGCGCATGGACGACCTCGGCAGCCAGAGCGACCGGCCCGACAAGGGCGAGATGTTCCGGGCCATCACCCAGGTCAGCGGCAGCGTGCTGGGCATCGTCGGGGACATCGGCGAACTGAACCGGACGCGCAACGAAGCGCTGCTGGCCGAGCGCATGGGATTGGGCGAATACACCTGGCTCTACATCCTGGTGTACCACTCGTGGCTGGGCCACCCGGTGCCCGACGCCGACCACGGGCCGAGCGACGAAGCCGGCGAGAGCGGCAGCCGGCGACTGGAGAAACAGAAGATCTCCCTGATCGGCATGATGCGCCGCCATGCCGCGGCGCTGGACGAGGGCGGCCAGGCGGAGTCGGCGGCGGTGTGGCGCGACGAGGCAGACCGCCTGGAACGCTCGGCGGACGCGGCGCCGTTCCCGGGCGGCGGCCTGCCGGCGGAGTGGGAGGCGGCGTTCGCCGCCCGCGGCGACGAGCTGCGCGCGGCCTGGTGCGGGCCGATGGCCGAATTCGAACTGGGCGAGGTCCACAAGTCGGGGATGTCGGTCCATACCGAGTAGCGGCGCCACACCGAGTAGCGGCGCGGGGGCGAGCTCGAAAAACGACGCCCGGGGGCCAGGCTCCCGGGCGTCGTTATCGTTGGCGGTGTGCCGTGTGCCTCAGCCGTTCCGCACCAGGTCGTTGAATTCGTTGATGCGCATGTCCCAGGCGTCGACCACGTCGAACATCCCGGTCCAGAAGTCCGGATCCCACAGGCGGCGCAGTTCCTCGACGGTGCGCCCCTGCTGTTCGACCCAGGTGAAGTACTTGAAATTGTGCAGCGTCTTGCGGTCCAGATAGCTCAGTTCGCGCACATGGTCGGGCACGGCGCCCAGCAGCCAGCGCGCGTGGTCGACCAGCGCGTTCTCGCGCGAGTAGGCGCCGCGCGCGGCGGTCATTTCCGTCACGCGCGAGGCGTACATCTCGGCCGAGTCGGTCAGCGGCATGAACAGCACGTCGCGGCTGTCCATCTCGTAGTAGCGGGCGGTCTTGATCGCCGCCACCAGGTTGCACAGCGACGAGATGCCCAGCAGCGGCAGTTGCGCCAGCAGTTCCGGCGTCACGCCGGCGTCGGCCAGCGCCTGAAGTCCGGCCGGTTCGTTGCACAGCCGCAGCAGGCTCATGCACTGCTCGTCGTCGATGGCCGCCACGAAGTCGGTGTTGCGCACGTTGTGCACCCAGGGCACGTGCTTGTCGCCGATGCCCTCGATACGGTGGCCGCCGAATCCGCAGGCGTACAGCGTGGGGCACTGCAGCGCCTCGACCGCCACGACCAGCGCGTTCGGGTGTTTCGTCTTCAGGAAGTCGCCGGCGGCGATCGTCCCGGCCGAACCCGTCGACGAGACCCAGGCCGCCAGCCGCGCGCCGGGGCCGCCCACACGTTCGAAGATCTCCTGGACGATCGAGCCGGTCACGTGGTAGTGCCAGGTCGGGTTGCCGAATTCGTCGAACTGGTTGAAGATCACGCACTCGGGCCGTGTGCGCCGGATTTCCCAGCACTTGTCGTAGATCTCCTTGACGTTCGATTCGCAGCCCGGCGTGGCGATGACCTCGCTGGCGATGCCCTTCAGCCA
>JAIFKS010000123.1 GCA_020049465.1 bacterium
TAGAAGGTGATGTCGTAGTTGCCGTCGCTGTCGGTCGTGCCCACGGCCAGCGTGGCGTCGAACGGCGGGTTGTTGTCGCATATCTTGATGGTGCAGTGATCGGCGCCGATACGAATGTAGTCGTCGCGCAGGTAGAAGATCCGTCCGTGCACACGTATGTAGCGTGCGTTGGTCTTCTCGCCGCCCGCCGGCAGGGGCGCCGTCAGCTCGGTCGGCACCGGGCCGGGACCGCTGACTTCCCACGGCTTCACCGCGCCCGGTGTCGCCAACTCCGGTGTCGCCATCTCCGAGGCGCCGGGTTTCAGCGCGCGCGCCGCGTTGCGCGCCGACAGGTCGAGCGTCTTGGTGAACGTGTGCCCGTCGACGTCGAACGAGAACAGCAGCGGCTGCTCCGGGTCGTCCGGCAGGGCCGACACGTCCACAAGCAGGGACGCGGACTTCTGCATCTCGGCGATGGCGGGCGCGTTCAGCCGCGGGCTGTTCCAGTCGCGGCCTTCGAGGCGGAAATTGGTCAGCGCGACCGGCACGCCGACGGCGATCTCGAGCTGCCCGGTCCAGACCCGGCCGGCCTCGGCCGGGGCCGGCTTGCCCAGCAGCGTGACTTTCACCGGCGGACCCAGCGTGGCTCTCGCCGTCGAGGCGATGGACACGGCGACGATGAAGGCGGCGGTCGCGAGCAGCGCGACCGCGCGGCGGCTGATGAAGCGTTGCGTCATGATGCTCCCCTTCAGCGTCCGTCGGCGGTGTTGGCGGGGGCGGGACGCGGCTCGACGTCGGCGGGCACCTCGACGCGGCCCATGGCGGCGATGGCGGCCTCGATCCGTTGCGCGTCCTCGAGCCGGCCCTCGCGGCGCGCGAACTCGGCCTGGATGCCGAACACGCGCACCTTCGCGTCGGTCTTCGCCTGCTCGATGGCGCGGTGCAGGGCCAGCGCGGCGGCGTCGTCGGGCGCGGCGGCCAGCTGGGCCGCGAGTCCGACCACCTGGGCCTGCTCGGCCTGAAGGACGACGTCGATGGCGGCCATCAGGGGGGTCGGCGGCACGGGAGCGGGAGCCGCCGCGGCGGGTTCGGCATCCGCGGCCAGGACCGGGATGCCGGCGATGGCGTTCAGGAGCAGAAGGGCGGCGGTGAACATGAGTCTGGCGCGGGACATGGAGGTACCTCCGGTGGGGCCCGAAACGCTGTGAGATTTCGATATTGATTATGGGTCTTCGGGATATGAAAAATCACATACAATATCATCTAATTGCTTAAATGGGAGCGGGTTAGTCGTGAAATACTGGCCGGAGGCTCTCTGAATCGCCTCGCACCCGCGCTCACAAACACAGGCGTGGCGGCCGTCGGGGCCGCCACGCCTGCTTTCCGTCTTGATCCGACCACAGCCCTATCGCACCAGCATCATCTTGCGCGTCTGCACGACGCCATCGGCCTCAAGCCGGCCCAGGTACATGCCGCTGGCCAGTCCGCGCCCGTCGAACCGCACGCGGTGCTCGCCGGCCGCCAGAACGCCGTCGGCCAGCGTCGCCACCAGACGGCCACGCGTATCGTACACGCGCAAGACGGCGTGCGCGTCGCGGGACAGCCGGAAGGCGATCTCGGTGAGCGGGTTGAACGGATTCGGCTGGTTCGGCAGCAACTCCGCGCGCGCCGTCGCCGGTAGGTCGGGACCCGTATCGGGCACGCCGGAAGCATAGACCGCCGGGAAGCTGATGACGTACATCGCCGATGACGCGACCGCACCGCCGTCCTTCGCCACGTTGCCGCTCGCCGGCAGGATCAAGCCGTTGCTCATGAGGAACACCAGGTCGGCCTGGCCGTCGCCGTCGACGTCGGCGATGCGGACGTCCTGCATCTCGCTGCCCTGCCCCAGCACGATGTCCTGCCGCACGAAGATGCCGCTCGCATCGCCGCGATAGACGGTCACGGCGTCCGGGTCGCGGCAGGCCACCGCGAAGTCCTGCAGGCCATCGCCGTCGAGGTCGCCAGCCGCGAAGGACACGGGCATGCCGGCGGTCTGGAAGACCGCGCCGTCCGAGAAGTAGGGCGAAAAGACCCCCGCCATCAGCAGCATGCGCACGGCGAAGCCGGTCTCGTCGGTGGTCACGATGTCGTACGGTGACGCCACCCCGCGGAACCTGGCGGCCGCGAACGGGTGCGGCGAGTCGATCCTCGGCGCGATGCCCAGTCCGGCCGATTCGGCGTCGAAGCTGTAGCCGAGCTCGGACAGATCGCCCAGGTACTGGGTTCCGGCCACATTGAAGTTCAGCGCGAGCAATTCCCGGTAGGGGGCGCCGGTGAAGTTGCCGATCTGCATGCCGACCACGCCGGTGAACTGCGGGAAGAGGTTGTTGGCGTTCGGGCTGCGGAATCCGCCGGCACCGTCGGATTGGTAGATCTCGAGACGGTCGCCGAGAAGCCCCGGGGTCAGGCAGACGAGGTCACCGAACCCGTCGTCGCTGACGTCGGAGATCGCGAGCCCGCGCATGTACCCGGCCCCGCCGGCGCTATCGAGCGGGGCCAGTTCGAAGGCGGCGCCGAAGCCGGGCGCTCCGTTGTCCCAGGGCACCCACGCCGGCGCCAGCGCGCCGCGCCCCACGGCCACGCCGCCGAGCAACGGGTCGGCCACGAGGTGGGTCACGATCGGCCCGGCATCGGCGCTCCCGATTTCGCTGAACTGCCCGCCGATACTGGAGGTAAACGCCCGGAGCGAGGCGGTCGCGCTCTCGAACCCGACCACCAGTTCGGGGCGGAGATTGGCGAGCGTGACCTCGCCCACCTCGAGCACGCGCGCCGGATCGCTTCCCAGCGGTATCCGCACGCTCCGGGGCGCCGGCGCGCCGGCGACGTTGAAGGTCCGGTCACCGAGGCCGGGATAGATGGTGATCACGCCTTCCGCCAGGAAGGCGACGTCGAGGTACGGGTCGCCGTCCAACTGGTCCACGGCGAGATCGAACCGTGCGTTGGGCGCAGGTGTGGCCGGCCCCACCAGGTAGAGGTTCTCCTCTTCCAGGTAAGGAGGAAAGTTCTGCCGCCAGACGGAGATGCCCGTGTCGAGCACTTCGGAGACTTCAGACGACGGCCCGAGTTCGTACGACAGCGACACCACCTCGAGCACGCCGTCGCCGTCAAGGTCGCAGGGAATGGCGCGCAGATCGTCGCGCAGGAAGTTGGAGATCGGCCCCGTTTCCAGGCCCAGCCCGGATCCTGTATTGGGCTGGAGGGTGAAATAGCTGTTGCCGTAGTAGTGGCCGATGGTCACCAGGTCGGGCAACCCGTCGCCGCCCCAGTCCAGCGCTCGCAGCGGCTGCTCGTTGTCCGCCACGCCGCCGATCACGGCCCAGGGGCCGAAGCCGCCGCCGACCTGTTGGTAGCGCACCTGGCCTTGCAGCTGGTTGCTGAACGGTCCGGTCGGAACGGTGCCCATCTGCACCTGATCGGGCAGCCCGTCGTTCGAGAAGTCGGCAGTGATCATCTGCAGCGGATAGAAACCCGGCGCGAGCTCGAAGTCCGCCGGCCACGCCTGGAGGCCCTGGAACGTGTAGACGCCGCTGGTCGCCGGGCCACCCTGGGCGGCGGCGATGAGCGTCCAGCCGGGGCCGAACGGGCTGGCGCCGACGGTCGAGATCGAGGCCGGCAGGTGGGGCCGGCGGTCGAGCCCGCCGACGAGGCCGGCCTCGACGAGCGGTCCGGGGCCCAGGTTGCGCAGCACGCTGAGGCCCCAGGGTGCGAAGGGATCACTGCCGAAGGTCACGTACAGGATGCTGAGCCGCCCGCCCGCGGGGCCCAGGCTGGGCACGAGCTGGATCGGCACCCCATCTCGGTCCAGATTCGGCAGCTCGTACGTCTCGCTGTCCAGCCAGAAGTCGTTGTAGCGGCGGAACACATGAACCGTCGCCGGGTAGGTGTCGTCGTGCAGCGTGACGATCTCGTTCGTCCCGTCCAGGTCCATGTCGCCGACCAGCATCAACCGGGCCCCGGGCGCCGCGAGGGACTGCACGAGGCCCTGTGCTCGGGCCGCCGAGGTCGTGCCGAACCCAAGGCCGATGAGCATCGCCACGGCCAGAACGAACGCGCGGCCCGGACGGCGGTGTCCGGAATGGCGTGAAAGTAGTGCGCTTGAAGGCATGGATTCCCCCCCTGGGTGGCTTGCACCCTGATTCAGTGATTTCCCTCCTTAAATATCATATCATAATAGTCTGATTTTTCAAGCGGCGGCTGGCAGGCGCAATCACGGAAACGGCCCCGCCATCGGCGGGGCCATGGCTTCCCGAGATACTGCTCTCGGTTGCTCGACCCTCGCTGTACTGTGGATCACGGGGTTGTGCGTTGCCAACGCACCGGCCGCCCGGGCGCAGGCCGAAGCGGACTGGAACGGCCGGGACGACAAGGGTGTGCAGGTCGCGTCAGGGACGTATCCGGTGCGGATCGACGCCGGTGCGCAGCAGGCGACGACGTGGCTGACGTTGATCAGGTGATCCTGCGATGACGGTTGATGTGTCAACCATATCGGGCCGGTGACCGCGAACCATCCAGCAAAGGAAGCAATCGTGCGCCTGAGACCCCTCGGCAACACCGGCCTTGAAGTCAGCGAGATCGGTCTCGGTTGCTGGCAACTGGCCAACCCCGACTTCGGCGTGCGCGGCACGGCGGAATCGTCGCGCATCGTCCAGGCGGCGCTTGCCGCGGGCTGCAATTTCTTCGACACCGCGCCGGGCTACGGCCGCGGCGCCAGCGAAGAGTTGCTCGGAAGGGAACTGGAGGCCGTGCGCGGCGAAGTCGTCATCTGCAGCAAATTCGGGCACACCGCTGACGGCGCCACGGACTTCCGCGCCGAGGCCATCCGCCCCGCGCTCGAAGCCAGTCTGCGGAGGCTGCGGACCGACTGGCTCGACATCGTCCTGATGCACAACCCGCCGCGCGAACTGCTGGACGAGGCGACCGCGCCCCAATACGAGGAGTTCGAGCGACTCCGGTCCGAGGGGATGATCGGCGCCTACGGCGTTTCGCTGGACCGGCGCGTCGAACTGGAGTTGTTGCGCGACCGGACCCGGAGCGACGCGGCGGAAGTGCACTTCAATGCACTGTACCAGGAGCCGCTGTCGGCCTTCGCCGCGGCGCAGGCCCGCGGCATGGGCCTGATCGTCAAGGTGCCGCTCGACTCGGGCTGGCTCACGGGGAAGTACAGCGCCGATCACGCCTTCGACGGCGTTCGCCGGCGCTGGTCGCCCGAAGTGCGGGCGCGGCGGAGCGCACTCGTGAAGAAGTTCGCGGCGCTGGTGCCGGCAGGGACCACCATGGCGCAGGCCGCGTTGCAGTTCGTGCTGGCCCAACCGCAGGTATCGACGGTCATCCCCGGCGCCATGAGCGTGGAGCAGGTGAAGAGCAATTTCGCCGCGGCGCAGAGGCGGCTCGCCCCCCAGGTGGTGCAGGCCATGCGCGAGTTGTGGGCGCGGGAGATCGAGCACGATCCGCTGCCCTGGTAGCGCGGTGGCTTCAGCGGATCTTGTCGGCGTCGGCGCCCGCGTGCGTCCGTCACCTAACCCGCCAGCGGCGTCAGCGGCCAGAAAACCGGGATCAGGAACGTCGCCAGCAGCCAGAAAATCAGGTTGAGCGGCGTGCCGATGCGCACAAAGTCCTTGAAGCGGTACTTGCCCACGCCGTAGATCATCGTGTTGGTCTGGTAGCCGACCGGCGTGGCGAAACTGGCCGAGGCCGCGAACATGACGGCCATCAGCAATGGCCGCGGATCCACGTTCAGGATCTGGGCGGCGCCGATGGCGATCGGGGCCATGAGAACGGCGGTCGCGTTGTTGGACATGAACGCGGTCAGCACCGTGGTCACGAAATACAGCGCCGAAACGACCGCCACCGGCCCCAGGGTGGCGGCGGTGCCGATCAGCAGCTCCGAGAGGAACCGCGCGGCACCCGAGTTCTCCAGCGCCACGCCCAGGCCAAGGGTGCCGGCCAGCAGGAAAATCACTTTCCACTCGATGGCGTGGTACGCCTCTTCGGCATGCAGGCAGCCGGTCAGGACCAGCAGCGCCGCGCCGGCCACGGCGCTGACCAGGATCGGCAGGATGCCCGTCGAGGCGGCGACGACGACCGCGGCGACGATGACCGTCGCCAGCACCGCCTTGCCCTGCCGGAATTCCGGCTGGGCGACCTCGGTGATCATGACGAAGGCTTCGTGGTTGCGCAGGACGTCGAGATGGTCGCTGTCCACCTCGATCAACAGCACGTCGCCGCCCAGGAGTGTCGTGCCGCCCAGTTTTTCGTGAAGCACGGTGCCGCGGTGGCGAAGCGCGACCACATTGGCGCCATAGGTGTTGCGGAAATTCGCGGACTTCAGGGTCTCGCCGACCAGGTCCGAGCCGGGTGCCACCACGGCCTCGACCAGCAGCGTCGTGTCCCCTTCGATGTCGTTGTTGTTGGCGCGGCTCGGCTTCAGGCGGATGCCCTGGCGCTCGGCCAGCGACTTGATGCGATCGACGTCGCACACCACCCGCAGGACATCCCCGGCATGGAGCACCGTCTGGCCATGGGGCAGGAAGATCCGCTGGCCCTGACGGTTGATCTCCAGCACTTCGACGGCGGTCTCCTTGACCAGGGGACTGTCGGCGAGAGGGAATCCGATCGAGGTGGCGTCGTCCAGCAGCTCGATCTCGGTCATGTAGCGGCCCATGCCGTACTCGCGGGTCAGTTCCCGCACCCGGCCGCGACTGGGGATCCAACGCATGACCGCCACCATGTACACGGTACCCACCGCGAACATCACCAGCCCGAGCGGGGTGAACTCGAACATGCCGAAGGGTTCGAAGCCGTTCCTTTCGGCGACGGAGCTGACCAGCAGGTTGGTGGAGGTGCCGATCAGCGTGCAGACGCCGCCGAACATCGAGGCGAACGAAAGGGGCATCAGCAGCTTCGACGGGCTGACACGGACGGTGGCGGCCACCGAAAGCATGATGGGCATGAAGATGGCGACGATAGGCGTGTTGTTCATGAAAGCCGAGAGCAGGCCGACGCTGACCATCATCACGAACAGGCCGGCCCACAGGTTCCACTTGAACACACGTGCCGAGACGCGACCCAGCACCGCGACAGCGCCGGTACGCGACAGGCCGGCCGAGATGACGAACATCGCGGCCACCGTCACCGTGGCCGGATTCGCGAAGCCCGCGACGCCCTCCTCGGGCGAGACGAGACCGGTCAGGAGCAGGGCGCTCATCAGGAGCATGGCGACAAGGTCGACCCGCAGCTTCTCGGTGACGAAGAGCGCCACCGTGGCCGCCAGCAGGGTCAGGACCATGGCCATGTCCAGGGTCATCGGGCAGGCTCCAGGGTTCGGGGTGGTCGTGCCGGCGGTTCCGGCGCCGGCGCGGCGATGAACCTATCCGTTTGCCGGCGAACCGACAACCCCTTCGCGGGGTGGACCTGCTGTCAGGCAGCATACAATGCAGGATATAAACGGTCTATTATTATCCACCAACGGCCATGGCGGCAGCCATGACTATCCAGGGCGTGGCGGCCGGCCCGCCTCAGGTGCGCAGCAGCAGCGACTCGGACGAGAAGCCCGGCCCCAGCGCCGACACCAGTCCCAGCCCGCCCTGCGTGCAACCGTGCTGCGCCAGGTGGCGCTCGATGACGAAGAGCACGGTGGCCGACGACATGTTGCCGTAATCGCGGAGCACGCCACGGGGCAGATCGAGCTGTTCCGGCCGCAGGCCCAGCGCCGTCGCGTAAGCCTCCAGCACCTTGGTGCCGCCCGGGTGCAGCAGGAAGGCGTCGATGTCGGCGACGGTGGCGCCGTGCGAGGCCAGGAACGCACCGATCTCTCCGCCCGCCGTCTCCTCGACGATCGCGGGGATGCGCTGGGCGAACACGACCTGCAGCCCTTCCTGAAGCACCGTCCAGCCCATCACGTCGAGCGAATCCGGATAGAGATGGCTGCGCGTGCCCAGGATCTCCAGCCCGGGCCCGGCGTGATCGTCGCCCACGACGACGGCCGCGGCCGCGCCGTCGGCGAACAGCGCCGTCGCCACCAGGTTCGCTTTCGTCATGTCGTCGGGCAGGAAGGTCAGTCCGCAGAATTCGGCGGAGACGACCAGGATGCGGGCGCCCGCGTGGCCCAGCGCGTGGTGGTAGGCGTGCGACAGGCCGCCGACGCCGCCCGCGCAGCCGAGTCCCCAGATGGGCGTGCGGCGCACGTCGCGGCGCAGTCCCAGGAGATTGATCAGGCGCGCGTCGATCGAGGGCGTGGCCAGGCCGGTGGTGTTCACATAGATGATGTAGTCGATGTCGGCGGGCCGCAGGCCGGCGCGCACCAGGGCCTCGGTGGCCGCCAGCGCGGACAGCCGCGTCGCTTCGCCCACGTAGCGGGCGCTGCGCTCCGCCAGGTCGTGCGGTTCGAGAAACCACTCCCGTGGCGCGGCAAAGTAGCGGGTCTCGATGCCGGCATGGGTGAAGAGCGGCATCAGCCGTTCCAGATCGGGCAACCGGTCGGCGAACTTCTGCCGCGCGAAGGCGGCGGCGTCGGCCTGATCGATCCTGGTGTCGGGAACGGCGGTGGCGACGGAGACGAGGCGAGGCATGGCGGACTCCCGCGTTGAGGGTGGCGGTGGACCGCTGACCTCATGGTAGCCCCGATGTCGCCGGATTCCCAACGGAGCCTGCCGCAGGACCGCCCCGCGCGACGTTCGGCGCGGGGCGAGCCCTGTCAGGCAGTTCAGATCTGCCAGAGATACTGCAGTTTCATGAAGTACTGCCGCCCCGTCTGGCGAAACAGCGAAGGCGCCTGCGGATCGGCCGCGTTGAAGTCCCGCAGGTCGTGCGTCGAGCCCAGGTAGAACACCGAGAACGGGTTCAGCCGGTAGGTCAGCAGCGGATCGATCTCCCATTTGCGACCGAAATCCATGTGGTAATCGGGATAGTCGCCGCCCGCGGCGATCTCCTGGAAGAACGGACTGCGCGCGTCGTTGTGTTGCACGACCAGACGCAGCGACAGCCGCGGGTTCAGCTGCAGGCTCACGCGCGCGCGGGCGATGGCCTGCCGGAAGAGCAGTTCGTCGCCGATCGACTCGCGGCTGCGGACGTAGTCGAACGTGGGTTCGATGGTCAACCGGTCGACGGGCTTGAGCGAGAGCGCCACGCCCCAACCCAGTTCGTTGCCGCGGTCGAGGGTGATGAACGCCGGACCGCGCCCCGCGTTCAGGTAGCCGGACATGGCCAGCGCGTCGGCCGGCTGCATGTCCACGTTCACGCCCGCTTCCCACAGGCCGGTGAACGGGATGCCGCTCCAGGTCTCCTCGCCCCGGCTGTAGTGCAGGCCCACGTGCGTTTGCGCGCGGCGAAGGCTGACGTCGGTGAACAGGTTCACGTGCCGCCATTTGCGGTCGCCGTCGTAGTTCCAGCGGGAATCGGCGAAGATGCCCGGCGCCAGGCGCTCGATCAGGCCGCCCTGCGGATAGAACGTGTAGCTGGTCCAGACGAAGGCGTTGCGCTGGTCGTTCCACGGGTCGTAACCGGTCTGCGTCCTGTAGGTGGGGCCGACCTGGTTGAAGTCCAGGGTGAAGTTCCAGTCGCGGGCGCGCCGCCGCAGTTCGGTGATGAGGGCGCCGCCCGTGAAGGTCTCGCCGTCCAGGTCGACCGTGTGCGCGCCGTCGGCGAACGTGGCGCCGGGGCTGAGCGTGTAGCCGTCGGGCTCTTCCGTGCGGCTGTGGATGACCTGCGTGGCCCAGCTCAAGGTGCCGGTCAGGCGCACGTTGGCATCGGCGGAGAGGATGGTGCCGGCGCCGCCGCCGTCGTAGCGGCGGTCGGTGACCATCAACCCGCCCTGCGTGCCCCGGCCGAAGCTGTGCAGAACGCGGGCGACGTTGACGGTCGAACGGCCCATCGCCACCGAGCGGGAGCGCTCTTCCAGCGGGACGATGTACGGCGAATGTTCGTCGCGGGCCAGCGTCCAGGCCACGCTGGTGCGATCCCAGCGCGCCGTGCCCTTGGCCGCCACCTCGGGGTCGTTGACCATGCGCGTGTAGAACGAGTTGAACATCGTGCGGAACAGGTCGTTGCCCTCCTGGAAGAAGGGCCGCCGCTCGGGAAACTGCTGCACGATGGTCGTGTTGACGTCGATCTGGTCGGCGTCGGCCTCGATCTGGCTGAAGTCGGGATTCAGCGCCGCCTCCAGCGTGATGGCGCTGGACGGCGAGAACTTGGCGCCCAGCGAGGCCTCGCCGCGGGCGTCCTCGGTCTGCAGGCCCGATTCGGCGTCAAGCGGGTCGGCGATGGCGGCCGTCTGGTAGCCGATCACCGAAGGCAGGATCTCCAGTCCCTTCCCCGGTTCGAGTCCTTCGATACCGCCGACCGATCCCCATTGGCAGGGCAGGCACTGCTCGTTGCGGTCATAGCCGGCCCAGGCGTACTGGCGGCTGCTCTCGCGCGGGTGGCTGCGCCAGAAGTCCAGGCGCCAATCCTGCACCGGGCGGTCGGGAAAGCGCATGCCGGCCAGGGGAATCGCCATCTCGACGGTGTAGCCGTCGGCCTGCCGCGACGCGCCCGCGCGCCAGACCATGTCGAAGCCGTCGGAGCGGCCGTGGACGCTGGTCCACATCGCATCCTTCTGCACGCCGTACGGATTCACGAAGAAATAGTAGGCCCAGGTGCCTTCGCCGAAGGTGTCCAGCAGAAGCCCCACCTCGTCGTCGTTTCCGTAGAGATCGCGCTGGCTCATCGTGGCCCGCAGCCGGGAGGGATCGTCGCGGCAGACGAAGGCCACGTAGAGGTTGTCGTCGTCGTAGGTCAGCCAGGCCTCGGTCTGGACCGGCGGTTCGGTGCCGTCGCCCGGGAAGCGCTCGGCGAAGCCGGTGGCTTTGCCGGCGGCCGCCCAGCCCGCGTCGTCGAGCCGGCCGTCGATCTCGATGGCCCCGGTGGTCCGCGCGGTCTCGAGGTGGGGGCGGATCGCGGGGGTGAAGGCGGCACGGGTGCCGGTGGCGGTCAGCAGGGGCACGGCCAGTGCAAGCAGGCACAGCAGACGAATCCGTCCGGTCAGCGGGTCCCGACGTCTCATGGTTCTCTCCTCGCGGGGCACGACGTGCGTCACCGCGGCGCGCGCTGCGCGGCGGCATCGTTGGTGATGTTCTGTCGTCGGGGAGGACCGTCTGCCTTGCGGGGGGGAAGCCGCGGTCCAACCTCCTCCTACGAAAGGCGGGGCGGAAAGATGCAGGGCTCCTCGGTTTTGTCTTCGCGCCGCCGCGCGCTGCGCTGGCAGACCGGCCCCGTCGATGAGCGCGAGCTGCGGCGGCAGGGCTATTTCGTGCTGCGGTACCCGCGCCTGGCCGCGGCGGTGGCGCGGGCGCGGCGGCCGGGCGGGGGCCGGTCGTCGCTGGCCAATCCCGCGGCCGGACTCCTGGCGCTCTTCGCGCGGCAGGCGCGGCTGGCGGTGGTCGGGGTGCCCGTCGTCACGCCCGATGTCCTGCGGATCCTGTACGGCTACCTGCTCGAGCCCGCGTACCGGCGCGGCTGCGAACTGGTGGTCGCGGCCGACAGCGCCCTGGCCGACCTGGGCGGACCGGCCTTCGACGAGCCGGCCTGGGGGTGTCCGCTGACGCTGGAAAGGCTGCGATATCTTGCGGCGGCGTACGCCGAGCCGACGCTGGTGCTGACGCCCGAACCCGTGTCCCGCTGGCGACGATGGACCGCCCGCGTGTCGCGCCGCGGCGACGCAGCTCCGCGCCTGGCCGAACGCCTGGATCCCGAACAGAACGCCGCGGTGGCCGCCGGCGACGGTGTCGTGCAGGTCATCGCCCCGGCCGGCAGCGGCAAGACGACCGTGCTGGTCGAGCGCGTGCGCGAGCTGCGGCGGCGCGGCACCGCAGCCGACCGCATCCTCTGTTCGACCTTCAACCGCGATGCCTGCGTCGAGATCGCCGCGCGGCTGGACAAGGCGGGCATCCCCGGCATCGGCGTGCGCAGCTTCCACGGGCTGGGGTTGAACATCCTGAAGCAGGAAGGACGGCTGCGCGGCGAGCTGGGCACCACCCCGGACGCGGTGTGGCGCGAACTGGCCGATGCCGCCGCGGCCGCCGTACCGGGAGGGCGGCGGCTGGACGTGACGGCGGCGCAGAACGCGGTGAGTCTCTACAAATTGAAGTTGATGATCACGCCGGACGAGGCGCTGACGCGCGCGGCCGCGACCCCCGACGGAGCCCGGGCGCGCACGACGGCCCGCCTCTACGCGCTGCACGAAGAGCACCTGCGTCGGGCGGGTCGGCTGGACTTCGACGACCTCATCATCGCCCCCATCCGCCTGCTGCAGGACGATGCCCGCCTGCGCGAGCGCTGGCAGTCGCGCTTCGAGCGCGTGCTGGTGGACGAGTACCAGGACATCGAGCCGGCGCAGGCGCTGCTGATCGGCCTGCTGGCGGCGCCGCACGACTCGCTGTTCTGCGTCGGCGACGAGGACCAGTGCATCTACGCCTGGCGGCGCGCCGCGGTGAAACGCGTGATCGAGCTGGACCAGACCTACCCGGGGCTCGAGCGCTACCCACTGGTGCGCAATTACAGGTGCGGCCGGGACATCACCCATGCTTCGCGCCGGCTGATCCGCTGCAACAAGGAGCGGTTCAGCAAGCCGCTGCACGCCGGGGTGAAGGATCGCGGGCGGATCCACGTGTGGCCGCAGGTGGATGCGCGGGCCGGCGCGATGTTCACCGCCTCGCTGCTGGAAGACGGCGTGCGCGGCAGCGGCTCGGTGGCTGTCCTGGCGCGCACCGGAAGATTGCTGGCGTCAGTGGCCGCCTGCGGCGGCGCGTCGCTGGAAGCGGCCGTCTCGGCCGGGCTCGTCGAGTTGACGACGGTGCACGGTTCGAAGGGCCGCGAATGGGATCGCGTGATCCTGGTGGGCGCCGACCAGGGGCAGTTTCCGCTGGCGCGCACGTTGCGCGTCGGTGCGTCGGCCGGAGGCGGCCTGGAGGACGAGCGTCGGCTGTTCTATGTCGCGTTGACGCGGGCACGGCGGCGGCTGGACATCGTGTTCACGCGGGGGAAGGCGAGTCAGTTCCTGAAAGAGGCCGGCATCGGGGCCCGCTGAGGCCGAAGGCGTGGCCTGTCGTGACGGGGAGTTGTGCCGGCGCAAGTCTTCCGCACTCGCGGTTGTTGCGCCGGCGCAAGTCGCAGGTGGCCCGGATCGCAGCCCAATCGCGCCGGGCGCGGCGATCGAGACCGTGTTCGAAAGGAAGGCCTACGGCGCGATCGCACCGCCGGCCGGCCAGTCGGTGTCTCCCAGCCGCTGCAGCTTCATTCCGAAGAACTCCACCGGCTCCTGGCCGGGGGTCTGGCGCGTGCCGATCTCGGTCCAGACGCCGTCCTTCACCACGGCCGTGTAGCGGATGGTCATGGGGCCGGCCGCGATCTCCCACCGGAAGCCGTCGGCGTTGACCGTGACGGGGAAGTCACCCGTGTTGCCCATCGCGTGCGAGCGCATGGAGTACGTGCTCTTGGCGACATCGAAGGAGATGACGCCGAACGCGTTGAACGCCAGCGCGCCTGTGGCCTCGTAGCCGCGCCCCTCGATCACGCGCACGGCGCCGTCCAGAAACGGGCCGACGCGCTCGGTCTGGGTCAGGTTGTGCCGGCTGCCGTCCGGGGCCGTCGTCCAGGCTTCACCGCGCCAGGTGCCGTCCATCATCTCAAGCTTGCTCATCGCCTCGCGCTGCGCGGCCAGAAGTTTCGCGGGATCGGGTCGGCCCGGCTGGGCCAAGGCGGTGGTGGCGATCGCCACAGCCAAGACAAAGGCCGGCGCAACGGAAAGGCGGCGATATTTGGACATGGGTGTCGCTCTCCAGGGCCAGGGTTACAGCTCGCCGCACCTGCGACTGCATCTTATCGACTTGGCGGCCCGAAGCGTACAGTCTAGCCCACCTCTCCGGGCGCGCCAGACACCCGTCATCGTGGTCGGGCCCGGGAAGGACCGAACTTCGGGACATCGACGTCGCCGGCGATGCTGCTGCGTCGGGACGGCGCCCTTCCGATGGCGGCTGTCGGCCCGTGTCGCTAGCATGGTCAAATGACGCCCACTCGCCCCCTCCCCGCCGTCCGCGGCGTTTTCTGCGCCCTTCTGGCCGCCCTGCTTCTGGCGGCAGGGGGCGCCGGTGCCGCGGCGCCGCGTTCGTTCCCCTCTGCGCCCACCTGAGCCGGCTGACCGGGCGAAGGGGCGCCGCTCCGGGGGAGCGGCCTGAACACGAAGACAACTTTTTCCGCGCGGTACGTCGACACCGACGTCGCGCGTGCGCGCTGGCGGTTCACCGGCAATGTCCGGGTGCTCGACCGACTGCAATTTGGGGTCGAGTACAACGCGCAGGTGGGCGAACTGAATCCATTGGCGACGCTGTTCGTGGTGGTCGAGGGCGAGCGGCGGCCGGCCCTGTTCCTGGGCACCAGTTCGGACCGCATCGGCTCGCCCGAGGGCCGGCAGGCGTACTACGCCACCGCCAGCAAGTACGTACCCGTACTGCGCACCTCGTTGAACGCGACGCTGAACTGGTCCGAGTGGGACGAGGCGTTCAACGTCCCGTTCGGCGCCGCGGTCGAGCTGGGACGCGGGTTCTCGGCCCGCTACATGTACGACGGTGAACAGTCGCACGCCCTGCTGGACCGGTTCATCGGCGACCGCTGGGGGGTCAGCCTCATGGCGATCTGGCTGGAGGATTTCGGGTTCGCGGTCCATGGAGGATTCTAGATGAGGAAGCACTGCCTGCCGATGCTGATACTGACGCTGGCCGCGCTGGCCGCTTTCGGCGCCCGGGCCGCCGCGTTGCCCGACAAGGCCATCTGCCAGGTGTGCGCCGCCCACGGCGAGTCGAAGCCGGAGAAGGTGGCCGCCTCGGCGGTGCACGAGGGCGTGACCTACTACTTCTGCGCCACCGATTGCCGCGACGCGTTCGTGGCCGACCCCGCCGCCTATGTGCCGCAGCCGCTGCCGCGGCCGGCGCCTGCTTTCACGGCCACGGTGCCGGGCGGCGGCGTGGTCGCGCTGGCCGATTTCGCCTGCCAAGTGGTGCTCGTCGACTTCTGGGCCACCTGGTGCAAGCCTTGCGTGAAGATGATGCCGCGGCTGCAGGAACTGCACACGGCGTGGTCCGACAGCGGGTTCGCGGTGCTGGGCGTGTCGGTCGACGAGGGTGACGACCGCGCCGCGAAGGTCGCGCAGTTCACGGCTAAACACGGTATACGGTATCCGGTCTGCGTGGACGGCGGCGAATCGCCCGCCTGGACGGCCTACCGCGTTAAGGCGGTCCCGGCGATGTTCCTGGTCGATCGCCAGGGGAACATCGTGGCGCAATGGACGGGCGAGGTGGACGGCGAGGTGGTGGCGCGGGAGGTGGAGCGGGTGCTCGGGGCGGAATGACGGCACTGCAGTCGCTGCTCAGCCCTTTCTCGTCGCCAGGATCGTCGCCGGCGCAAACCGGCAGTTGTGCTTATCATGTGCAGGTTCAGCGCAACTTGAGGGAGATGGCCATGAGCACGACATTCAGGAAGATGGACGCGCAGTTGAAGACCTGGCGCGACAAGATCGAACGGCTGGCCGGTCCCGGTTCGCTGGTCGACGCCCCGACCCAGCGCATCGATGAACTCCGGGCGTTGCACGCAGCGGCGCTGAAGGAGTACACCGGTTTCCGCGCCGCGGACGCCGATGGGCGGGTCAGCCTGAAGCCCCGGACAGTCCTGGCCTGGAACGCCCTGGCGGCCGCGCTCAGGAGCCCGAAGCCGGCTTCATCGTAGTCCGTCGGGTCATCCGACCAGGCCCCGCTCCGTTCAGCCCTTCCGCATCGCCAGGATCGCCTCCGGATCCACGGACGCCTCGAACCGCGCGAAGTCCGTCGCCTTCGCTTCGATGGCGTGGATCGACATGCGGTCGGCCAGCTCGTTGCCCTCGAGCCCGGTGTGGCCGTTGACGTGCAACACCTGCACCGACTTCTTCAGTTGCGTGTAGAGGGCGTGGGCGGGCTGGATCAGATCCAGGTTCTTGATGTCGCCACCGGGCTTCTTCCAGCCCTTCTTCTCCCAGCCGGCGGCCCATTGCGTGACGCACTGGATGGCGTACTTGGAATCGCAGAAGATGGCGACCGTCGCCTTCTGTTCGATCTCTCTCCCGGCCATGAGCAGGGCCTGGTGCAGGGCGTTCAGTTCGGCGGTGTTGTTGGTGCCCCTGGGATTGTAGAGGCCGTACCAGAGCTCGGTGACCACGCCCTCGCGGTAGACCGCCACGCCCGAGCCGGCGTGGCCCGGATTGGGCTCGCAGCCGCCGTCGGCGAATATTTTGACCTGCATCGGCAGATCGGCGACCTCGGCGGCGGTGTAGGTGCGGGGGCCCTTGCCGGAGAACTTCCTGGCCGCGGGCGCGGCTTTGCCGATCGAGGCTTCGCTGGGGCCGCGAAAGGCGGCCTCGGCTTCAGCCCGCGTCTTGAACGACTTGTAGCGGGCCCCGGTGAACCGGTCGATCTGCGCCTTGCAGCGGTCCCAGTCGGTGAAGATCCCCCGCTCTCTGCCTTCCCAGACCACATAGAATTTCTGCGCCACCGGTGAACTCCGTCTCGCGGCTGAAGGTCGGATGACCGGCGCCGGGACCGGCGCTGCTGGTGGAACATAACCTGTGCGCGGCGTCTCGTCGACACCGGCGCCGCTCACGGGCGTGGCCTGGAGGTTGGCGGGACTTGCGCCGGCGCAAGTCGGCGCTCCGGACCAGTCGGCGCTCCGGCTTATTGCCTGCCGGCTGAGCCCCGCTGTTCCCATTCCGAGAACCAGTGGAGCACCAGTTCGAACTGCGCGATCGCCCGCTCCGGCTCGACGGTCTGGATGCGCAGGAAGCGGCTGCCGTCCGGGGTGAGGCTCCAGCTGGTGTTGCCGTTGATCGACTTGAGGAAGCGGCCCTCGTGCATGAGGCGCGGGGTGCTCGCCGAGAAGGCGGCGTCGGGTGCGACCGTGACGGCCATCAGCTGCGTGCGGCTCTGGAAGAAAAGTTCGCGGCCGTCCCGCGACCACAGCGGCTCGGTGCCGCCGTCGGTCGAAACCTGGTGTCGTGCGCCCGGCCCGGGAAACGGCGCCACGTAGATCTCCTGCCGCGACGACACGGGCACCTGGTACGCGATCCATCGGCCGTCCGGCGAGATCTGTCCGTTCGACTCGCCGGCCGGCTCCTGGAAGAAGGGGCGAGGTGCGCGATCGCCGTCGAGACGCATCACCCAGACCCCGGTGCCGCCCGGCTGATTCGGCCCGGCTTCGGAGAACATGAGCCAGCGGCCATCCGCGGAAACGGATGTCGGTGTCTGGACGACGTCGGGCTTCGAGGTGAGCCGCTCTTCGTCGCCGGAGCCGTCCGCCGATCGCCAATAGAGGTTCCGGGATCCCTTGCGCGTGCCGCGGTAGATCACGCGCGTGCCGTCGGTCGTCCACAGCGGCGCCTGGCTGCTGCCGACGCTGTTGCCGAGCGGCGTCAACCTGTCGCGCCCGATGTCGTACGTCCACAGGGCGGTGATGCCTTCGTTGATCTGCACGATGGCCCGCGTGCCCTCGGGCGAGATCACGACGTTCTCGTACTTGTGCTCCGGCACCGGTGCGGGCTCGAGTCTGCCGGCCCGGTCGATCCACACCAGTCGCACGCCTTTGCGGGTCCGCCCACCCGCGAGGTAGGTGAGGGTGCCGTCTTCGGAGACGTCGTAATTGCCGCAGCCCTCGTTGCCGAAGCTGTCGTTGGGGCGTTCGGGCGCGGCCGCCGGCACGGCCTTGCCGAGATCCGTCCGCGACGGATGCCACCGGACCGCGAACAGCTCGCCCCCGTGCGTGTAGAGCAGCGATTCGATCTTCGCCGCGTAGCGCGGCGCGTCGCCGCCCTTCACGAGCAGGTGGTGCCCCGCCGTGCCGATCGTCTGCATCGCGACGTGATGCTCGTCGTCACCAGGCCCTGTCCACACGGAGAACAGGAGCGTGTTCGTGTCGCCGGCCAGGCGCGGCCAGCGATGGCTGATCTCGTCCTTCTCGGGCTCCTTGCGCGTGACCTCGGTGGCCGCGCCGCCCTCTTCCGGGACGCGCCAGATCCCGCCGATGTTCGTCGGCGCGAAGTAGATGAAACCGTCGCGGCCCCAATCGCCGCCGCGGTGCGACGGTGCGTCGGCAAGCGTCTGGAGCGCGGCGCCGCCCACGGCGATCTTCCGGAGCTTCGAACCGGCGAAGAAGGCGATCCATTGGCCGTCGGGAGAGAAGAAGGGGCCGTCGCCGCCCTCGGTCCCTTCGAGCGCTCTCGGCTCCGGCTCGTTCAAGGCGCGGACGTAGATCCGGTTCTTGCCGTCGCGAAGCCCGACGAAGGCGACCTGCGCGCCGTCCCGCGAAATCGCCATCGGCAACAGGCCGACGGAGCCCAATTCGACACCGTCCGGCAGGACGATGCTGGCGTGCGCAACGGAGTCTTCCCGGGAGGCTCCGGCGGGAGCCAGCCAGCGCGTGAGGCCGAACGTCGCGGCCACCGCGAGCAGGGCCGTGGCGATGACGAGCGGGGCGATCCGCCGCCGCGCCGCCGCCGGCGCCGCCGCGGCCGGAGCCGTGGCGCCGGACAGTGAATGGGCGGCGTCGCTCATCAGGAAGCGCACGACCGACATGTCGAGGAGGCGCAGGTCGCGATCCTTGACGAGGCAGCGCTCCATCAGGACGCGCACGGCGGGCGGAAGATCCGCGGGGAGGCGCGTCCAGTCCGGTTCGCCGCGGACGATCGCGGCGAGCGTCTCGGTGACATCGTCTCCCGCGAACGCCTTGCCGCCGGTGAGCATTTCGTAGAGCACGCAGCCGAACGCCCAGACGTCGGTGCGCCGGTCGATCGGCTTCCCGCGCGCCTGCTCGGGACTCATGTAGGCCGCGGTGCCGAGGATCATCCCGGCCATCGTCGCGGCATGTGTCATCGTCGGCGCGCTTCCCGGATCGATCGCGCCCGAGGCCGAAACGTCGCTTGCGGCGGCCTTCGCCAGGCCGAAGTCGAGCACCTTCACCCTGCCGTCGGGCGTCAGCTTCACGTTCGCGGGCTTGAGATCGCGATGGACGATCCCCCGGTCGTGCGCCGCCGCCAGGGCTTCGGCGATCTGCTTCGCGATCGCGATCGCGTCGTCGGTGGGAATCCGGCCGCGCTTCAGGCGCTCGGCGAGGTCTTCGCCTTCGACCAGCTCCAGGACCAGGAACTGGGCGTCGTCCACGTCCTCGAGCCCGTAGATCGCCGCGATGTTCGTGTGGTTGAGGGCGGCCAGCACCTGCGCTTCCCGCTTGAAGCGGGCGAGGCGATCAGGGTCCTGCGCCACGGCGGCCGGGAGCACCTTGATGGCCACCTCGCGCCCGAGTTTGGTGTCGTGCGCACGGTAGACCTCGCCCATGCCGCCGGCGCCGATGGGCTCGGCGATGCGGTACTGGCGGAGGGTGGTGCCGGGTTTGATTTGCATGTCGCGCGACATGGTAGTCGCGGTGGCGGGAAACACCAACCGCGATCGTGGGGGATGCCGGGGGCGATCGCGGTTCGCTGCCGGAGTGTGACCGGGGACTTGCTCGGAGACTTGCGCCGGCGCAAGTCTCGCGAAGTCACGACATCTGCGGCCGCTTACGCCCGTCCGGGTCGTTTCAGGCTGACATTATATATGGGATGGTGTTCGAGACCTGCCGCCGCACCTACGCGTCTCACCACACGCAGATCTCGAACCGGGACCGATTCGCGATCTATTTGCGATCTATTTGCGACCGACTGTCAATATCAAACAATAAATATAATGCCATTACCTAAACAATTAACTGGAGATCGGGACTATTGGTTGTTTATGATTAATCAGGATCAAAAAAGAATTGTTGTCCAGCCGACCGCGCGCCATCGCCATTGGCTGCGGCGGTGTTCGCCACTCGCCCGGGATCGGAGCCGCGCTCCGGTCCCGCCCTTCGCCGGAGGATGCGCCATGAATCGAAGCCACC
>JAIFKS010000012.1 GCA_020049465.1 bacterium
CAGGTCGTGGCGGGGGCGCAGGAGGTCGCGCAGGTGGGCGATCAGGAGGTTGAGCATGGCGAAACATCGGCGGCCCCTTGAGCGCCATGAGCGATAACACGTTATGAAATAAGACGATTATGGCTCGGTGCAGCGGCGCCATCGCTGCGGAACGTGATGTGGGCGCACCCGCTACTTCCGGCGCCGGATGTCGCGACGGTTGAGGTAGGCGCGGCGATCGGCTAACATGTGCCAAGGCCATCCGTCCGAGGGAGATACGTCATGGTTCGCCTGCTCGAAGACAACCGCGGGGCCATCGAGGGTCTTTGCCGGCGCTACCGCATCGCGCGTCTTGACGTGTTCGGCTCGGCCCTGCGGGACGACTTCCGGCCCGGCGAGAGCGACCTGGACCTGCTGGTCGAATTCGGACCGATGAGTCCCTACGAGCGGGCCGACGCCTACTTCGAGTTCCTGGACGAACTGCGTTTGATGGTCGGTGTCGACATCGACCTGGTGGTGTCCGGGGCCGTGAAGAACCGCATCATCGCCGCGGACATCGAGAGCACCAAGCAGGCGTTCTATGCCGCGTGATCCCCGGGCCTATCTCGAGGACATCGTCGAGGCCTGCCAGGCGATCTCGGCGGCGACGCAGGGTTTGGGCCTGCCGGCCTATCTGGCAAGCCGGCTGGTGCGGTCGGCAGTGGAGCGCGAGTTCATCATCATCGGCGAAGCCCTGGTGGCTTTGTCGCGCCGGTCCCCGGCCGAGTTCGCGGGGATCGGTCACGCGCGGCGCATCATCGATTTCCGCAACCAGCTGACGCACGAGTATCCCACGATCGACGACACGATCGTCTGGGCCATCGCTGACCGGGACGTGCCGGTGCTGCAGCGGGAGTGCCAGATGCTGCTTGATGGCGGCGCCGGGGAATCCAAGTAGGTCGGTCTCTCTCTTTTCCGTCACGCAGTGCGCCCCGGCCGGGGAGCCAATCCTTTTCAGCGCGGGAATCAGACATTTTGGATAAGCGATTGCTAAATATGATTGTTGCTTGCGGACTTGCGCCGGCGCAAGTCAAGCCGACGCGCGTCTCGTCAGTTTGCGGGTATTTGTGGGTACAATTGCGGGCATCGACTTCATCGGTTGTCGATCTGGGTATTTGTGGGTATATTTATGGGTATGACACTCAAAACAGACTCCCTGCGAATCACGCCCGAACTTCTCGCTCTCGTGGCGGAGATCGATGAGTTCAAGGGCGCCTGGAAGGCGCTTGGTGCCCTCGCCCCCGAGCGCCTGACGGCGCTGCGTCGGGTGGCGACCATCGAGAGCATCGGATCCTCCACGCGCATCGAAGGCAGCAAGCTGAGCGATACCGATGTGGAGCGGCTGCTGGCCAACCTCGACATCAAGGCTTTCGCTTCGCGCGACGAGCAGGAAGTCGCCGGCTACTCGCAGGTCATGGAAACGCTCTTCGCGCATTTCGACGCGATCGACCTGACTGAGAACCACATCAAGCAGTTGCACCGCGACCTGCTGGTCTTCAGCGACAAGGACGAACGCCATCGTGGCGCCTACAAGACCCTGGCCAACCATGTCAGTGCGTTCGACGCCGACGGCAGGGAACTGGGGGTCATCTTCGAGACGGCGACACCCTTCGACACCCCGGGGCGCATGACCGAACTGGTCGGGTGGGCCCGCGGCGCGTTTGTCGAGAAGACGCTTCACCCGTTGCTGGTCACCGCGATCTTCACGGTCGTGTTCCTGGAGATCCACCCGTTCCAGGATGGCAATGGGCGGCTGTCCCGCATCCTGACCACGCTCCTGCTCCTGCGCGGCGGCTATGCCTATGTGCCATATTCCTCGCTGGAGAGCGTCATCGAGAGCAACAAGGACGGATACTACCTGGCGCTGCGCCAGACGCAGCGAACGATCCGCACGCCCGCTCCGGACTGGCAGCCATGGCTGGGCTGGTTCCTGCGCGCGATCAAAGAGCAGAAGCGCCGTCTCGAATCGAAGATCGAACGCGAACAGATTCTCTTGGGTGCCCTTCCTGGACTGTCGCTCAGGATTCTCGATGTAGTTGTTGAACGCGGCCGAGCCACGATCGGCGAAATCGTCCAGATCACCGGGGCGAATCGGAACACCGTCAAGAAGCACCTGGCATCGCTGGTCGAGGCAAACCACCTGGCCCGGCACGGCGTCGGCAAGGGGACGTGGTACGGAAGGACTTGAGACAGGACCTCAGGCGTCCCACTGTTCCTGGGAGTGGCGGGGCTTCTGCATGAAATGTCCGGGCGTTTGCGCCGGCGCACTCATGGAGCCCAGTCCCTCGCCTCCCTCTCCAGGCGCATCCTGATTTCCGGCCATCCGGTCTTCGACAACATCTTCGGCATGGGCTCGGTCTCGGCATCGTCGAAGTAGACCAGGCTGCGGAGCAGGTGCATGGCGTTGAATTCCGTGTTCCGGTAGCGTTGTTGCACCAGGGCCATCAGGTCGGGGAAACTGGCCCCTGCCTCGAGATAGGCGTGAAGGTCGATGAAGTCCTTCTTGGCTCCCCTCCCGGCCACCGCGATCACTTTCATGGCGGCGATGTCACGGACATCCGCCAGGTGGAGTCCACGGTAAGGAACGGGCTCGTAGAGGAAAGGCACCTCCGAGCGCAGGAAGGTCAGGCGGATGTCGTCCAGGCGGCAGTGAAGCGTTCCCGGCGCCATGGCCGAAACCTCGAACTTGCCGAGGCCGGCGAGGGCCTCCCGGAGCGGGGGCACTTCGAAATCTTCGTGGCGGAAGAAGTCCAGATCGACCGACACGCGATGACCCAGCTGCAAGGCCAGCGCAGTACCACCAGCGAGGATCCAGCCATTCAGCAGGTCCGTACTTCCAAGCGATTTGACCACCGCCCAGGCTTCGGCCGGCAGGACCTTGGGATTCATGCCCCGACCTTCCCTTGCTGGAGGACGACTTCCCAGAAACGACGGACCCGTGGGTTCAGGCTGCGATGGCGCGCGGCTTCAGCGACAGCCTCGTCACCGAAGTACCGCCTGGCCAGACGGTTTTGCTGAAGGTCACCGTACTCCAGGACGCGGCGCAATACCCACTGCGGGTTGTCCAGAAGATGCTGGGCAACGAGGTCGACGTCCCAGAACAGCGGGGCGAAGCGAGCGGCCAGATCCCCTGGGTCTGGTGAGGATTCCACGGTTTGGCGGGGCGTCAGGCGGATTTCCAGGTCAGCATCCAGGGCCCGTGCCAACCGGCGAAGGGTGCGGAGTTCGAAACGATCCCAACCGCTCTCATAGCGATGGATTGCCGATTCGCTAGTGCCCAGAATCTCTGCTAATTCCTTTAGAGACAGACTTTTATGCGTTCGGAGCCGTCTCAGGAACGGACCGAGGGGGGTGACCGGTGATTCAAAGAAACTTCTCATATATGAGAAGTTAATCAAAGTCTTCAGTCATGTCAAGTTGGTGCTGATCCTCTGCAAGGCCCCGCGCCCTGTCCCTCCCAATAATTCGATCCGGCAGTGGCGATCAGGAGGTTGAGCATGGAGGGGCTATCGGTCGGCCGGGAATTCGGCCGAGGCGTAACTCGTTATCTGACAATTAGTTAATGCTTGTTGCGGCTGATGTGCAGTGGAGCTGCATTTTGAACGAGATTGACTCTGGAACACCCGACCGGGGAGCCAACCCTTTTCCAGCGAACCGGCACCTTCTCGGCCCGCCTACCCCGCAGTGTACTGCGCCGCAGATGTAGTCGGCGGATACCAAGCCAACCCGCCATCCACCGGAAGCAGGACGCCATCCCACCGTTCCTCCGGAATCCCCCGCTGAACCTCCTCGGCCATTTCCAGGAACAACGCCTCGAAGCCGATGACGGCGATCGCAAACGGTACTGTCGCGTAGACGTGCTCGGCGATCGCCCGGAACCACTCATGGGTCGCGCTCAACCAGACCTTCTGCTCCGGCGGCTCGTCGACCACACCCATCAGGATCCTTCGTGGCGGTCCCGAGTGCGCCGAGAAAACATGGTCGCGCATGTAGTAGGCACGCTCGGCATCCATGTCGCCCCGCCACCATCTCTTGATGATCTCCAGCCACGAGCGATCGACATCGGGAACCGGAGCGGGCTTCCGCCGGGCGAAGAACTTCAGGCGGGCGAACGGGTAGCCGCCCACCGGGTAGATCGTTCCCAGCGCCCCGTGCGGCACGTAGAACTCGATCCACCGTCCGCCATCATCTTCGAAACGGATGTCATAGTTGCCACAGGCGCAGCGCAATCCGTTCGGGAAGGTGGCGATGCCAACGGCGCCGTCTTCAAGGATCAGTTCTGATGGCGGGACCCTGGGCTGCGCGTCGGGTTCGATGCGCCCCCACAGGTAGCATCCCTCAAGGCACGGAGCCGACCACAGGGCGGTCAGCAATGCGCGGGCAGATGCATCGCTGGCGTCCGTGAGCTTCATGAACAACTGGAAACTGCCGCCGCTCCAGATGTCCTTGTTGCTGAACAGTTGATCCATGCTTCTCCTTCGGCCAGATCGACGTCGCCGCGAACAGCTGCCGCAAGTCGATGCGGCCCTGGGGCGGGTGCCTGCGTGCTGTCTCGAAATGCAGGCGATGGCTGCCAGTTTACCCGCGAGCGCGATCGCGAATCAACGAAATCGACCACTTACCAGGCGGCTGGCAGCGGGGATATTGGGGTTGAATCACTCGCGGCACGATTGCTAGTCTATGTGCCGCCGTGCGCTCACTCTCGGGTGTGTGACGGGACGCCGATGGTTGTCCGGCGAGGCGCGCGAGCCGACCAACGCGACCCCATCGCGGACAAATGCGATCTCCATTGATCGATCGGCTGGCATTCAGTAGCGGACGGGCTCGGCATCTGCCTGGCCGGAATGGAGGAAATGCCGTCATGACGGCCCAGCTAAGCGACAAGTTCCGCTATCGCGGTGAAGAGTATGATATCGCCGGGATCAGCGGAGGCGAGCTCTTCGAACCTGAGCATCTCGGAATGAAGACCACCTACTGCAGCAGCGCCTGCTGGCGTGGCTACAGGGCGGTGTACGCGCTGGATGGCGACTATCTGGTACTGGATGCGCTTTGCGCCAACCTCATGAAGCCGGAGACCGACAACGAAAGGGAGCCGGGCCCGCCGATCAATGGCGTGATGCCGGTCGACGGGAGATCCCTACTGGACCGGTTCAGCAATGAACACGAGCGGGACCGGTATAGATCGGCGCATACGGCGACCTGGTTCAACAACTTCTACGAGACGCTGCGGTACCGGCTGGACTATTCTGGCGGTCTGCTGCTCGCTTCGGGATTCATCCGGAGCCTCTACGTGCACATGGGGTTCCATCCCGCGTGGAAGTTCGAGAAGGTGTTCGAGCTGACCTTCGAGTCGGGGGTGTTGCGGCAGGAGTACGACAGGTCCGCCGCCATGGCCGAGCTCCGGCAGATGTTCCTCGACGATCCGTCCGATTTGGCGCCCGGGCCGAAGGCCACGGATGATGACATCAGGAAATATGTCGAGCGGGCCTTTGATCGTCGCTACTGAGGTGGGGTCTGCAGAAGCCCTGCAGGATACGAGCGGGAGCGCGGGTTCCAGGTCCACCGGGCAGACCAGGTGGAACCGGGGGGCACCGAGTAGAGCATTGGAGGGCCGTATGTTCAGGCTGTTGGACCGCGGCGGGGACAGGGAGTCGATCATCGTCAAACCGCGCGGCCGTCTGCTCCGCAGTTGCGTGCTGATCGGCCTGGCTGCGACAGCCCTGGGCGGCCTGCCCCGCTGGGATCCCAACCCGGACAGCGACGTCCAACTCGTGCAGCACGGCATCCCCCTTGGCTGGATCCGGACCTGCGATCCGCACGGCCTGGAGATCCGGGTCGGCGGCGTGCAGGTTCCCGGGCCGCGACTTCGTGACGACGATCCGGTCGATCCAGCCAGGGAGTTCACCTTCCCTGTCGTCCTCGAGCCGGTGCGGCTGGTCGTCGATGTCGTGTTCTGGTCCGTAGTGGCGATGGCGGCGCTGACCCGTCCGCGACGGCTGTCACTGAGCCTGCTCGTCGGGCTCGGTATCACGGCCGCGCTGGCGGCGATCCCGTATGAGTTCTGTTCGGACGGGAACGCGCACGGACTCCCGTTCGCGATCGTCCACCCGCACGGGAGCGACATGCCCGTGCTGGGGATCCAGCTGCCG
>JAIFKS010000120.1 GCA_020049465.1 bacterium
CTGAAGGAACTGCAGGCCCGCTACCCGAACATCCTGACGCTGGCCGTGTCGATGCACGACGAGTACACCTACGCCGTCAGGTGCCTGAAGGCCGGGGCCAAGGGCTACATCATGAAGCAGGCGGGCACCGAGCGCATCCGCGACGCCATCCGCTGCGTCCTGGAGGGCGGCACCTACCTGAGCGAGAAGATGACGGCTTCGGCCGTCGAGCAGCTGGGCACCGGCCGCGCGCCGGGCGTCGCCTCGCCGGTCGAGGTGCTGAGCAACCGCGAACTGGAGCTGTTCCAGCTGACGGGCCAGGGCAAGGAGATCGCCGAGATCGCCGAGATCATGCAGATCAGCCCGCGCACCGTCGAGGTGCACCGCTCGCACATCAAGAAGAAGCTGGGCCTGCGCACCAGCACGGACATCTTCCAGTCCGCGTACGAGTGGCTGCGCCAGTCGGGGATCCAGCCGTAGATTCGCAGCGCTTCAGTCCTGCCGCTGGGTGACCGTCCAACCGCGGTCACCCAGCAGGCGGACCAGCCCGCGTTCCCCCGCGAAGTGTCCGGCCCCCACCACCACGCAGACGTCGACGTCGCCGCGCAGCCAGTGGTCCAGACTGTCCGCCATCGCGGCGTTGCGGTCGTCCAGAAGGCGGCGGTACCAGGCAACCATGCGCGGGTCGTCGCCAGACTGTTCCTGCAGCATCACGTCCAGCGCGGCGGCATCGCCCCGCTGCCACGCCTCGACCATGCGACCGGTCATCCCCGCCAGATCGTCCAGATCTTCCAGCAGCTGATCGATCAGGATGTCGTCCAGTCCGTCGTCCACGTCCAGGATCAGGTCCAGCTGCCGGTCGATCGATTCCAGTTCGCGCACCGGCTTGCCCTGCGCACGGGCGGCATCCAGGAAATGCTTGTCGATGCCCAGCTCCGGATCGAAGCCCTGCCGCACGAAGGCCTGCATGACCAGCATCATCGCCACCAGGCCGGGCCGCCGACGTTCGATCGCCGCCGCCGGCAGGCCATGCTCCCGGGCGACGGCCGCCAGCCGCTCCCAGGCGGCGGGGGTCAGGCGGTCGCGCAGCGTCACCGGGTCAGGCAGCGAACCGCGCTCGGCCAGCAGCGCGGCCGCGCGGGCCTGGTTGGCCAGGGACGTCATGTCCACTTCGACCGCCAGCGCGCCGGCCGCGGCGAAAGCCGATTCGTACGGCGCCGGCAGCGGGAAGAAGTCGCGCTGCCCGACGTGGATGGAACCGATCATGGTCACGGTGGCGCGCGGGCCGACCGCCTCCCACATGAAAAGAGGCGCCGCCCCCGCGGGCGACGCCAGTCCGAGCAGCGACACGAGAACCGGGAACAGGCGCGCGACGGCCCGATGTCGGGGATGCGGACCGCCGGCGCCTGTCATGAAACGCTCCCCGTCATTTGCCGCTCCCGGACTTCAGGTAGCGGTAGAAGTCCGCGTCCGTCGACAGGACCAGCGTGCTGGTGCTGTCCAGGGTCGTCGTGTAGGCCTGCATGGTCTTGAGGAACTCGTAGAACGTCCGCGAGTCCGCCGACCGGTTGTAGGCGCTGGCATAGATCGCGGTGGCCCGCGCGTCGGCCGCGCCCTTGATCTCCTGCGCCTGACGGTAGGCCTCGGAACTGATGCGCAGCAGCTCGCGGTCCTTCTCGCCGCGGATGCGGAACGCCTCGCCCTGGCCTTCGCTGCGGAAGCGGTCCGCCACACGCTGACGTTCGGCGATCATGCGTTCGTAGACCTTCTTCTGCACCTCGTCCACGTAGTTGATGCGCTTGAACTCGATGTCCAGGATCTCCAGGCCCAGATCGGTGGTCCGCGCCCGCGCGTTGGCCAGGATCTCCAGCCGGATGTCGTTGCGCCCCTCTTCGATCTGGGTCAGCGCCGACTCGTCGCTGGCCTGGCTCTCGGTGAGCACGGCGGCGCGGTTCGACGTGCGCACCAGCTGCACCAGGTCGTACTTGGCGATGGCGTTGCGCGTCTCGCCGTCCAGGATGTCGTCCAACCGCGTCTGGGCGCCGCGCTCGTTATGCAGGCGCTGGAAGAACAGCAGCGGATCGGTGATGCGCCAGCGCGCGTAGGTGTTGACCCAGATGAAGCGCTTGTCGCGCGTGGGCAGCTGGTTCGGATCGCCGTCCCACTCCAGGAAGCGCTTCTCGAACCGGTGCACCTTCTGGATCAGCGGCGTCTTGAACTTCAGGCCCGGCGTCGAGATCGGCCGGCTCACCGGCTTGCCGAACTGCGTGATGATGACCTGCTCCTGCTCCTGCACGATGTACGCCGACGTCAGCACGAGCAGGACCGCCAGGACTCCGACGGCAATGATGATCTTGGCCATGTTACTTGCCTCCACGGCCGGCGGCCTTGGCGTCGAGGTTCAGCAGCGGCAGAACGCCGCGCAGTTCGTCGTCGACGATCACCTTGCTGCGCACCTGCGGCAGCACCTGGGCCATGGTTTCCAGATAGATGCGCTGACGCGTCACTTCCGGGGCCTTGCGGTATTCGTCGAACATGGCGTTGAACAGCGAAGCGTCGCCCTCGGCGCGGTTGACACGGTTCAGGGCGTAGCCTTCGGCTTCCTGGATGGTCTGCTGCGCCTCGCCGCTGGCCTTGGGGATCTCGCGGTTGTATTCGGACTGGGCCTGGTTGATCAGCTTCTCGCGCTCCTGCTGCGCCTCGTTGACGGCGTTGAACGAGGGCTTGACCGGGTCGGGCGGGTTGATGTCCTGCAGCACGACCTGATCGACGCTGATGCCCGTCTCGTACTGGTTGCAGAGTTCCTGCAGCTCCACCTGGATCTGAGTCGCCACTTCGGCGCGCCCGATCGTCAGCACTTCGTTGACCGTGCGGTCGCCCACGACGCGACGCGTGACGGCCTCGCTCATGTCGCGGAAGGTATCCTGCACGCTGCGCACCTGGAACAGGTACTTGTAGGGGTCGACGATGCGGTACTGCACGACCCATTCGACCAACGCCGAGTTGAGGTCGCCGGTCAGCATGCTCGATTCATCGGCGAAATTCTTCGTCGAGTATTCCGTCTGCACGCCCGCCCGCACGGTGCGGAACCCGAACTCCTCCTTGAGCTGGCGCTGGATGGGCACCTTGCGCACGGTCTCGATGCCGAGCGGGGCCTTGAAGTGCAGACCCGGCTCGCTGATGCGCACGTACTTGCCGAAGCGCTGGACCAGACCGGCCTCTTCCGGGTCGACCGTGTAGAAGCCGGACAGGGCCATGGCGGCCACGATCAGGGCGCCCAGTATATTCAGCACCAGCTTGGGTTTGAGGCTGGGCAGCTTGAAGTTGGGCACCTCGACCCGGGGCATCTGCGGGCGCAGGGGCTCCTGGAATCGGTTGTCGTCGGTCATCGGATCTCCTTGCGGAAGGGCGGGCGCAGCCGTCCGGCGACGCTCCCCGTGCGACGGCCGGTCCCCGCACCGGGGAGGCGACCGCGAGTGTACCGGGAAGTACCCGCCGGGGCACGGGTTTATTCGGACCGTGGCATCAGCGGGCGGCGTTTCCCGGGAGCCCGAACAGCGCCATCGCGTTGGCCGTGGTCGCGGCCGCGATCGTCTCCAACTTCTCGCTCCGCAGCGCCGCCACCGCGCGGGCCACGTCGTGCACGTGGCGCGGCTCGGTCTGCTCGGGCGCCACGTTCTCCAGCCCGATCGCCGGCGCGTCGGTTTCCAGCAGCAGGCGGTCCAGCGGCACTGTCTGCACGGCGCGGCGCACCTGCTGGGCCCGGCCGCGCGTCGCGGCGCCGCCCAGGGCGATGTGCAGCCCTGCGGCCACGAGCCGTTCGGCCAGCTCCGGTCCGCGCGAGAACGCGTGCATCACACCGCGCAGGCGGCCGCCATGCCTCTGCAGCGCCGTGAGCATCTCCTCGAAGGCGCCGCGGCAATGCAGGATCACCGGCAGGTCCAGGTCCGCCGCCAGCGCCAGTTGGCGTTCGAGCAGCGGCAACTGCTGCGGCAGTCCGCTGGCGCTGATCTTCGTGTCCAGGCCGATCTCGCCGATGCCCACCGGCCGCAGCGCCGTGGCGCGCGCGGCCAGATGATGGAGCAGGCGGTCAAGCGCCGTCTCGGGGTCCAGGGTGGCGGCGGTGAGCCCGTCGCCCCCATCGAACAGTGGCCCGTCCAGACGGGCCACCTGCCCGGGCAGGTCGTGCGCCAGCCACGGATGCAGGCCCAGCGCCATCGCCACGCCGGGCCGCGTGGCCAGACGCGACAGGTCCTCCCAGCAGGGAGCGTCGTAGGCGGGCACCACGATGCGGGTGACGCCGACGACGGCGGCGCGTTCCAGCACGCCGTCCGTGTCGTCGCACAGGGGCGGATGGTTCAGGTGGCAGTGGGTGTCGATCAGATGCATGAAATGCGCAGCCTTTCCGGATCGTGGTTCGCCCATATTCATAGCACGGATTGGAGGATTCGGCGGGCAACTCGTTGAGGATCCGCCGGGCTCCGGCATGGCGCACTTGCCTTGCGCACTTGCACTGCGCACTTGCGCCGGCGCAAGTCGCGCCCGGAGAAACGCCATCAGCAATCGATTGCCGCAGCCGCATCCTGGTGCTAGCCTGTCCGCCGTTCTCCGCCGCCAACCCGAAGGGTCTGTCGTGATCCGTTTCCTGCTCGTTCTCCTGCTGGCAGCCACCGACATCGCGCTGGTTCAGGCGGCTCAGCCGGCGGCTCCCGCCCCCCGCAACATCATCCTGATGATCGCCGACGGCTGCGGTTTCAACCACCTGCGCGCGGCAGCACTGTGGCAGGACGGCGCGGAAATGTTCACCGCCTGGGACGACCTGCCGGTGCGCCTGGCCGTCAGCACGTTCGCCGAAGGCGGTGGCTACGACCCGAACGCCTTCTGGGCGGACGGACCGGCGGCGATGCCCCCCACCGACTCGGCGGCCGCGATCACCGCGCTGACCACCGGCCACAAGACGCGCAACGGGCGGCTGGCCATGACCAGCGACGGCGCGCCCCTGACGACGGTGGTCGAAGCCATGGAGCGCGGCGGTCGGTCGACCGGGGTGGTGACTTCGGTTCAGTTCTCGCACGCGACACCCGCCGGCTGCGCGGCCCAGGCGCTGAAACGCAGCGCCTATCTGGAAATCTCGAGCGACCTGCTCACGCGCAGCCGCCTGGACGTGATCATGGGCGCCGGCCACCCCCTGCATGACCGGCAAGGCCGGCCGGCGGCGAAGGCCGACTACCGGAACGTCGGCGGCGAGGAAACCTGGCAGGGCCTTCTGGCGGGCACCGCCGGCGGCGACGCCGACGGCGACGGCTGGCCCGACCCCTGGACGCTGGTGCAGGATGCCGGCGCCTTCGCCGCACTGGCCACGGGCGAGGCCCCGGCGCGCGTCGTCGGTGTCGCCCGGGTACGCGAGACGCTGCAGCAGCAACGTCCCGGCGACCCCCTGGCCGCCCCGTTCGTCGAACCGCCGCTGACCGGCGTGCCAACCCTGACGGACATGGCCCTGGGCGCGATCAACGTGCTGGACGCCGACCCGGACGGATTTTTTCTGATGATCGAGGGCGGCGCCGTCGACTGGGCGGCGCACGAGAATCAGCCGGGGCGGCTGATCGAAGAGGTGGTCGACTTCGCCCGGGCGGTGGCCGCCGTGCGGACCTGGATCGACGCCCACGGCGGCTGGGCGGAGAACCTGCTGATCATCACCGCCGACCACGAGACGGGGTATCTGACGGGGCCGGCGCCGGCGGACGGACCCGACCCCGCGTGCCGCACCCTCCAGCCACTGGTGGCGCGCGGGCAGGGGCAGGCGCCGGAAATGCGATTCAACAGCCCCGACCACACGAATTCCCTGGTGCCGCTGTTCGCGGCCGGCACCGGCGGCGAATCGCTGGTTTCGCGGGCCACGGGGGACGATCCGGGGCGCGGGGCCTATCTGGACAATACCGATATCGGCGCTCTGCTGCAGGAACTGGCCGGACGCCGGGCGGCGGCAATTGTCACGAAATAATGACTAGTTTTGTTGAGTATTTAAGTGTAATATAATCACTTGATCCGTATGTTCTGATCGCGCCCATACGGGTGACGA